>DHXK01000050.1:3134-4444 GCA_002413665.1 Legionellales bacterium UBA5158
AGGGCTTTCATGATTAAATAATATCCCATTACAAGCAAACATATCATAAGCTTCTCTATAATTTACAGTAATCCAATAAGCATATAATTTAGCAACTGCATATGGCGAACGCGGATAAAATGGAGTTGTTTCTGATTGGGGTACTGCTTGTACTAAGCCATACAATTCAGATGTGGAAGCTTGATATATTTTGGTTTTTTTAATTAGACCTAGTATTCGCACCGCCTCTAAAATTCTTAAGGTACCTAATCCATCGGCGTTTGCAGTATATTCAGGCGTATCAAAACTCACTTTTACATGAGACATTGCACCTAAATTATAAATCTCGTTTGGCTGTACTTGTTGTATAATTCGTATAAGATTAGTACTGTCACTTAAGTCACCATAATGCAAGATCAGATTTTTGTTAGTTTCGTGCGGATCTTGATATAAATGATCGATCCGGTCTGTATTAAATAACGAACTTCGACGTTTTATGCCGTGTACTTCATATCCTTTTGACAGTAATAGTTCTGCCAAATAAGCCCCGTCTTGTCCGGTGATTCCTGTAACAAGTGCTATTTTTTTCATGTTATTTATTAAATGTAATTTATGAGTTAAACTCTTTATAATCGATAGGTTATCTATTTAATGAAAGCTCGCTATCTATCATATGTTTAATAATATCCTTTAATGATGATTTGGCTTTCCACCCTAGCTTTTCAAATGCTTTTGAAGGATCTGAATGGCCCATTTTTAAATCAGTAGGGCGCATAAAATCTTTATTAATAACAATATATTTTTCCGCTTTCAAATTCAAACAATTGAAGGCCATGTTAATAAAATCTCTTAATGATGTAGTAATTCCTGTTGCAATTACAAAATCATCCGCAACTTCTTGTTGTAGCATTAGCCACATAGCTTCAACATAATCTGGTGCAAAGCCCCAATCGCGTTGTATATCAATGTTTCCTAAAGCAAGTTTTTCATCGCTACCGTTATATATCCTTACTGCTGTAGTAATAATTTTTTGTGTGACAAATCTTGTTGGCCTTAATGGAGATTCGTGGTTAAAAAGTATTCCAGTACAGGCAAAAAGATTGTAAGCTTCTCTATAATTTGCTACTTCCCAAAAAGCGGTAGCTTTAGCAACCGCATAAGGGCTTCTCGGCCTAAATGCAGTTTCTTCGTTAGCCCTATGTTCACCGGTATCACCAAAACATTCACTTGAACCAGCACTGTATAATTTTATTGGCTGTCCAGAAAATCTTATAGCTTCCAATAAGTTTAGGGTGCCCACACTTATACCTGTCTCTTATACACATCTCCGA
>DHXK01000171.1 GCA_002413665.1 Legionellales bacterium UBA5158
ACACAGTTTAAATTACACGCCCGGGATATTGCTTGTTATTACATTATTCATAATAATACCCTAAAGACATATCGCTACTTTTGTTTTTTTTCTAATTCATTCCGTGTCATATTCCACTTATCATTATGTTGAGGTTGATGATGTAGATACTCACCAAAAATGAATAAACAATCTTGGTGATATTTGTGTGTGTGTGCATGCAGTATATGGTTGTGCCAGAATTCATCAATTTCTATAGAAGGCGGTAGAGCATATTCATTTCCGTATTTCTTTTTTAAGAATAAGAAATTTTTATATTCTTGCATAACTATCAATGCAGATTTTTTAGGCCAATGATATATATCAACCAATAGATTAATAATATTTTCAAAATCAATTGAATAAATACGCTGCTTAAGCTCTGCATCAATTGCTAATAGATTATTAATCATTCAAATCTACTAAGAAATTTAAGAAGCCTATTTTAGTTATTTTCTAAAGAGAGTAAAATGAGTAATTATCAGTATGAGCGAATGAAATAGTCGTTGCGAGCTACGACAAACTACCTGGTACGCAACGACACTACTCTAACACCTTTATGTAATTTAAATTTTTAAATACTGTCTTGGAGAAGGCTTTTCATCATGAATTGTAAGCACAGGACTGAATACTTCTACTTCTTCTTTCTTTTCATCAGGTGACTCGAAATATGTTCCAGTGTTAGCAATAGATAACTTTTCCATCATAGCGATAGTTGAAGTCTTTTCACTATGTATCGTTTCAGTTGATTCTTTTATAGAAAGAGAAGGAAACAGCTTTAATAAAGTAGAATTTTGATTTAATGCTTTTTTAATATCCTCATCTATATTTAGATTATCAGAAATTAAAACTTTTAATTCCTTTACTACCTGTTTCAAATGTCCGGAAGCACTTGACGGTGTAGAAAAAAAACTAGCTAAATNNCCCTAGACCTGTTTTAGGGTCAAGGGATTGCCATAATGCTTTTTGTTTGATTATTGGATTGTGAATAGAAAAAATAAGAGCCAGTAATATATCTTTATTTTTACTTTTATCCAGTTTAAATAAATCAATTGTTTCTTGCTGAACAGGTGCTCTGCTCACTTGGGAAACTATATTAATAATAAATAAGTTATTATCGTATTTTTTTTCTTTTTCTACTGTTCTTGTGGTTAAGGCTAATGTAGTAAATGCAAAAGCTGTTTCCCAAGATTTATTTTCTAAGGCTAAATTAAAGGGGATTTTTTTCGCTTTATTTAAAGCATTTGTATCAGCTTTATAGGATATTAACATATTTACTAAATTAGGATTACTGTGTTGGGCTGCCCAATGAAGCGCTGTATTTTCATCATTTTCTGAACGTAGAGCAGTGCCTGCGCCTGATTCTAAAAGGAGAAAAACAATGTTATATTCATTTGCTTTAGCTGCCTTTAACAGTGCAAAACTATATTGCGGCTCATCTTGCGAATTCGTTTTATATTTTGCAAATTCTTCAACACATTTCCAATAGCCTGCTTCCGCTGCAATCATTATAGGCGTTTTTCCCTCGTTATTTTTGGCAAACCGATTTGATGATTTTAATAAAGCCATAACCATAGAAGAATTATTATTTTTTGCAGCTAAATGTAATGCTGTATTTTTATCTGATTGAGTTTCCCAATGATTGGAGACTCCTACTTTCAAAAGGTTAACAACCAGTTGAGATTGATCAGCGCCAGCGGCAAGGACTAAAGCAGAGCCATATTGTGCCTCATCTTTTTTATCGGAGGGATATAATAAAAATTCACTAACACACTTCCAATATTCTTTTTCTGCGGCCATAGCAATAGGTGTTTGTCCTCGTTTATTTTTTGCCAAGCGATTTGCTGAATGCTTTAATAGTAATCTTAACATATGCTGATTATTATTATGAACAGCCCAATGTAGTGTCGAGTTGCCTGTATCAATTGAATAAAATGTTGTTGAAGCACCTACATTCAATAATCCTTCCACTGCGTGGTACTCATCTGCAATAACCGATTGGATCAAAGCTCGACTGTATTCTGTTTTATCCTTAACTTCAGGCTTGTGTTTCTCAATAAATACATTCAGACATTTCCAAGAGCGAGTTTCAGCTGCCATCACTATAGCTGATTGCCCTGCTTTATTTTTTTTGAAAGGATCTGCTTTATGTTTTAATAAAATTTCAGTCATTTCTGCATTATGATTTTCCACGGCCCAATGCAAAGCAGAATTTTCATTAAGAATAGTATTATACGAGCCTGAGTTAGCGCCTGCTGATAATAAAACACTAACGATTTGTCTTTCATCAGCTTTTGCTGCAAGCACTAAAGCCGAACCATATCCCGCTTCGTCCTTGTTATCGGTAGGATAATCAGAAAATTGTCGTACGCATCCCCAGTGTTCATTCATAGCTGCCATCACAATTGGCATATGTCCTTCTTTATTTTTTTTAAAAATATTCGCTTTATGTTTTAGTAGTGAGCTAGTGATTTGAGTATTATTCCTATCAACAGCCCAATGTAATAAAGTATTATTATTACTAGTCGTGATCCACGATAAGTTTGCTTTAGCTTCGAGTAATCCTTCAACGAGTCGGTTTTCATCGTTCATCACTGCTGTTAATAAAGCATATCCATAATGCGCTTCATCTTTTTCATCCGTAACATAACTTACAAATTCATACACACATAGCCAATAATTTAAATCTGCTGCCATCCCAATGGGTGTTTTACCCATTTTATTTTTTGCTACTTTGCTGGCTTTGTATTGCAATAAAAGTGCAGTAATACCTGAATTATTATTTTTGACAGCTAAGTGTAATGGCGTATTATCTTCTACTGCTGTTGATGACTGAGTCGTTGCTCCTACCTTTAATAATGACTCAACTATTTTGTACTGATTCGCGGCTACCGCTTGTAATAATGCTTCACCTAGTTCAGGTCTTGAATTCATCTTTATTCCTTTATTAACTGTTCAGCAATGCGTGAGCTGAGTGCAAGCGAGAGAGAGGATAAAATGATAATAAAATATTATTAAACTTTTTTCAAAAAACATGTTTTAAGAACTAAGTTTTTAATTTTTTCTACACGGCATTCAACTTCATCAGCATCAGAAGTAAGATGGATATTCTTGATGAGTGTGCCTCTTTTTAAATTTATCGATGTACCTTTAACTTTTAGATCTTTAATCAGTTGAACTGAGTCACCTTCAACAAGAAGTGTTCCATTACTATCTTTTACAACTAGCATATCATTCCTTACGCATTAGTTCGTTTCGTCAAAGCAGTGTTTCATGAGTATTTCACTATATTTCAAGCATGTGGATTATACTAACTCAAGATGAAAAAGCAATTTACTTTGCGCCAGTCAACATTAGGTCCTGT
>DHXK01000115.1:0-17051 GCA_002413665.1 Legionellales bacterium UBA5158
CTACTGAGCCGCGACCGTCAGGAAGCGGACATGCGCTCGAATAAACGGATGATTCCGGCATCGCTTCCTGACGGTCGCGGCTCGGTAGTATTTATTTAATGCTTGGTAAATTAAGATGATGTTCTCTTGCGCATTCAACAGCAATTTCATAGCCTGCGTCCGCATGTCGCATAACTCCACTAGCCGGATCATTTTCTAAAACACGCGCTATTCTTTTTGCCGCGGCCTCAGTTCCATCAGCAACAATGACCATGCCAGCATGTTGGGAATAGCCTATCCCTACACCGCCACCATGATGAATGCTGACCCAAGTGGCGCCACTGGCACAATTTAATAGCGCATTTAACAAAGGCCAGTCCGACACTGCATCTGAACCATCAAGCATATTTTCTGTTTCACGATTTGGACTTGCAACTGAGCCTGTATCCAAGTGATCACGACCAATAACAAGAGGTGCTTTTAATTCACCCTTAGCCACCATTTCATTAAATGCGAGCCCTAGGCGTGCACGATCTCCCAGTCCCACCCAACAAATACGCGCAGGCAAACCTTGAAAATGTATGCGTTCTTTCGCCATGTCTAACCAATTATGTAGATGTGTATCATGAGGAAGAAGTTCTTTTACTTTTGCATCTGTTTTATAAATATCTTCTGGATCACCAGACAATGCAACCCAACGAAAAGGTCCCACTCCGCGGCAAAATAAAGGGCGTATGTAAGCCGGCACAAATCCTGGAAAATCAAATGCATTTGTCACACCTACTTCTTTTGCCATCTGGCGAATGTTATTACCGTAATCAAATACAGCAATTTTTTGTTGGTGAAAAGCAAGCATCGCTTGCACTTGAATAGCCATGGATTCTTTTGCTGCATCAATCACAAGTTGCGGATTTTTTTCACGGCATTCTGCTGCTTTTTCTAATGTCCAACCACGAGGAAGATAACCATTCAAAGGATCGTGTGCGCTGGTTTGATCTGTTACAAGGTCGGGTTTGATTCCCCGTTTAACTAGCTCTGGATAAATGTCTGCTGCATTTCCTAACAAACCAACTGAAATAGTTTTTCCATTTTGGCAATGTTCGAAAATAATATCTAATGCGGAATCTAAATCTGTTGCGCAGCTGTCAAGATAGCCCGTCTCTAAGCGTCGCTGTATGCGTTTAGGATCGCACTCGACTGCAAGCATGGATGCGCCTGCCATCGTTGCTGCAAGAGGCTGTGCGCCACCCATGCCGCCTAATCCTGCTGTTAATATCCATTTTCCTTTTAGATCACCATTGAAATGTTGCTTGCCGGCTTCAACAAATGTTTCATATGTGCCTTGCACTATGCCCTGGCTACCAATGTATATCCAGGAACCGGCAGTCATTTGCCCATACATCATTAAGCCTTTTTTGTCGAGCTCGTGGAAATGTTCCCAGGTTCCCCAATGCGGAACGAGATTTGAATTTGCAATTAATACACGGGGCGCATCAGTATGTGTTTTGAAAACACCTACCGGTTTTCCAGATTGAATTAATAAAGTTTCATCATCGTTTAAATTTTCAAGTGTCTCGACTATTTTATCAAAAGAAGGCCAATCACGAGCAGCTCGACCTATGCCACCATAAACGACTAAATCACTGGGATTTTCAGCCACATCTGGATCTAAGTTATTCATGAGCATGCGTAAAGGTGCTTCAGTGAGCCAGGATTTTGCAGATAATGTATTTCCGTGAGCCGCGCGAATGATGCGCGAAGGGTCGTGTCGTAGTGAAGATTTCATTTTTATTTTACCATGTGCGAGTGTGGTGGTTATGAATAAACTCATAAATTAAAGCAGCAGCTAATTTAGATGTGCGATGATCTACGTCGTAGCGAGGGGCTAATTCTGCAACATCAAAACTAATGACTTTGCCTGAGGCAGCTAATTGTCGAACGAGAGGAATAACATCCCAAGGCTCTAATCCTAATGGCTGGCTTGCGCTTACGCCAGGTGCATAAGCTGCGCTAAAAACATCGAGACATAAAGTGACGTAAACAAATTCATTTTGATCAATTACGCGATCAATAAAATCTATGCATTTTTCTCTCTGACCTTGATGAAGTTCATCGGCTAAAATTATTTTTGTATCATAGGCTTTTGCTGTTTCAAAATGCTGGCGTATATTGCCGGCGTGTTGAATGCCTATACAATTATAATCAAACGTTAGATTTGCAGATTTGCGTGCCTTGGCTATTTGTAAAAAAGGCGTACCAGAAGAGCCTTTGTTTTCAGGAAGTAATGGTCGCATATCAAAATGAGCATCAAAGTTGACAATACCCAGAGAGCTGTCGGGATGAGCGCGTGCGATACCTTGATAATTTCCCCACGCTAGTTCATGACCGCCACCCATGACAATAGGGATTACCTTATGTTTAATAAGAAAAGAAACAACGGCACCTAAGGCATGTTGTGAAGCTTCTAGATCACCATCTGCACAAGTTATATTACCTGCATCAAATACGGCGAAATTTTGTTTTTGTATGGGTAAGCGAGAAAGTGCATGCCGAATAGCAGCAGGACCTTCAATTGCACCCGCTCTACCACTATTTCTTTTAACGCCTTCATCGCAACGAAAACCAAGCAGAGCGAATGAAGGTTGTTTCAGTTCAAAAAATTTTTCTTCTAGCAAATTGAGAATTTGAATAATTTGAAAAAAACTGGAGTCTGGAGGAGTGTCTGGGCGACCGCGCCATTGATTCGGATCAGGTGGTAAATATCGCGTATTCCAGGTCATTGTGGTTGCGCCTTTATCATGTTTCAATACAAGTTATTATGACTATAACTGTTTAAAGAGAGCAAGTGAATGCAAGAAATGTTATGGGATGATCTCTGGATAAACTGCCAACTCTCGACCATGGTGAGCGATTTAGGCCAGATAAAAAATGCCGCGATTGCTGTAAAAGATGGCAAGATTGCTTGGTTGGGCCCAATTTCTGAACTGGCTGGCCCGGCAGATACCCTAGCTATTATTATACATGACGCAGCGGGAAGATGCATCACGCCGGGATTAATTGATTGTCATACTCACCTGGTTTACGGCGGAAATCGGTATCATGAATTTGCGTCGCGCTTGCACGGTGCTAGTTATGAATCTATTGCGCAAGCGGGAGGAGGAATTCAATTTACGGTTGCAAAAACGCGCGAAGCTTCTGAAGAATCACTCTTGAAGCAAAGTTATAAGCGTGCAAAAGCATTAGCTGCCGAAGGGGTGACTACTTTAGAAATTAAGTCAGGATATGGATTAGATTTGGTCACTGAATTAAAAATTTTACGTGTGGCCAAACAATTAGAAGATCTTTTGCCCATCACTGTTTTCCTTACTTTTTTAGGCGCGCACTCTCTCCCTTCTGAATATAAAAACAAGCCAGATGAGTATATCGAATTAGTTTGTCATGACATGATACCGGCACTTGTAGAAGTTGGGTTAGTGCATGCTGTGGATGTATTTTGTGAAAAAGTAGCGTTTGATTTAGCGCAAACTGAACGCGTATTTAAAACTGCCAGAGAATTTAATTTAAAAATAAAATGTCATGCAGAGCAATTATCTTATACGGGCGGAGCGCAATTAGCGGCGCAATACGGAGCTGTTTCTGTAGAGCATTTAGAGTTTTTATCGAATGAAGGCGTGATTGCTTTAGCAAAAGCCAATACGGTTGCGGTGTTATTGCCTGGCGCTTTTTATTTTTTACGAGAAACAATGTTACCGCCCATAGATTTATTGCGTCTGCATAAAGTTCCGATAGCTATTTCAACAGATTGTAATCCTGGCACCTCTCCTGTGACTTCGCTGTTATTGATGCTAAATATGGCATGCACTTTGTTTAAGCTAACACCTGAAGAAGCCTTGCTGGGAGTTACCAAATACGCAGCGCAAGCATTAGGTCTTCAAAAAACACATGGGACACTAGAGGTGGGTAAAGTCGCGGATTTTGTGTTGTGGGACATTGAGCATCCTACGGAATTAGCCTATACAATAGGGCTGAATCCAGTCGCCAACGTGGTTAAAAGCGGTAAAAGCGTTTTCATTTGATAAGTATAAAAAAATAAAAAGCCCTAATAAAAGGGCTTTTTTGTTTTAAAAGAATTTAAGCGCTCACTTGATGATGTGTATTTCCAACAGTTTGTAACAATTCTCTAGAGCTCACTACAGCGGCATAAGTAGGTTGTAGTGCAGCCATAAATGCGTTGTGTACACTTTGCGCAGGAATAGCAGTGTTATTAAACTCTAAATTTCGAGTAGCGCATGCATCATGAATAACGGTGCATGAAAATCCTAAATCATAAGCTGCACGTACTGTTGCATCGATACAGAGATGGCTCATCATTCCACAAATAACTAAATGGTTAACATGATGTTTAGTTAAATAATTCAACAATGCAGTATCTTTGAAGCTATTAGGATAATGTTTTTTAATGATTGTTTCATTTTTGAGGGGATGAACATTTGGGTGAAACTCTATCCCTTTGGTGCAAGGCAAGAAATAAGTTGCATCCGGCCGTGTTGAAATATGTTGAATATGTACAACGGGTTTTTGCTTTGCTCGGAAGGCATTTAATACTTCTTGTGCCTTCAGGCTAGCTTCGGTGCTTCTCTCTAAGGGCATCCTACCGTTAGGGAAGTAATCATTTTGGATATCGACTAATAATAATGCGGTGTTCATTTGTGAGTTCCTTTCATCATAAAGAATGCTCTATTAAACCATTTTTGATAAATTACGCAATAGTTTTACACTTTTAAAAGATTACACGATATGTTGCCCAATAAAAAAATAGATGAAAAGCTAGATGCAGAAAGGATAAAAGCTGCTATAGACCCCGAGAATTTGGGCACTTTAGCTGCGTTGGATATTTTTGACTCAATTAATTCTACCAACACTTATTTGCTTGAGTGTGCGAAGGTGGGGAGTCTTTCTGGATCGGTTTGCATTGCACAACAACAAACAAAAGGTCGCGGTCGTCATGGACGAGTCTGGAATTCTGATTCCGGATCTAATCTTTACTTTTCGATGATCTGGCATTTTCCTGCGAAACAATCAGATCTTTCCTCGCTGAGTATCGCTGTTGCCGTGATAGTCGCTACTGCTTTAAAAAAATATGGCATTAGCGGCATTGAATTAAAATGGCCAAATGATGTTTTATTTTCAGGACGAAAATTAGCAGGTATTTTATTAGAAACTTTGCCTGAGCAAGATGATCAGATACCCGTAGTCATCGGTATAGGCGTTAATTTAGCTTTTTCATCTGAAATAGTTGAACCTTCTTGGATAGATATTACAGAGATTACTAGCCAGCCTTGCTCTCGTAATTATATAGCGGGCTTGTTGATAAATGAATTGTTAGTGAGATTGCCAGACTATAAAAATACAGGTTTGCGAGCTTTTCTGGAAGAGTCGCACTTATATGATTTTTTGCTAAACAAATCAGTTGTCATACACGCAGGTGAGAAAACTTTTCACGGTGAGATGGTGGGGATTAATATTGAAGGTGAGCTGCTGTTGAAAAAAGCTTCGGGGTTGATTGAAGGTTTTAGATGTGGGGAAGTGAGTGTGAGGTTGGACTAGGAAAGGCAGAGCCTAAAGAAACATCTTTTCGCCTCCTTGTGGGCTAGGTTATACGCTATAAAAAAATGTGTGCATATCCTAGGCATGCGGAGAGGTGAAAGGCAAGATTTGTACAGATCTTGGCTTTCAAAGAGGGTATGGGTTGTACGATGGGTCAGAATAGCGTAAAATTTGGTCCTTTATGACAGATTGAATTCATTGGGGATCAAGATGAAAAAGAAAATAATTAAATTAGCTGTTAGTTCATTCTTACTCGTAAGCATCACACCATTAGCTTTTGCTGACAGTTCAGCGAGTTATGGAGCGCATGCAGGCTACAATCAACCATCGTCTAGTTCCGCAAACTATGGTGGAAATGCTGGTAATCAGCCATCTAATTCTTCAGCTAATTATGGTGGTAACACTGGCTCTTCTAGCTCTGCAAACTATGGCAATCAGACAGGTTCATCTAGTTCAGCAAATTATGGTGGAAGAGTAAGATTGCCAACTGTCACAGTTACTCCTGGACCCAGTTACCAGCATGTTTCCCGTGATAATGTAACGTGGGTAAGAGGCGGATATGGAAGATTTCCGCAGAACGCAGTCGTGGGTGGCCATCAGCCAAATAGACCTCATACGCTATTTGTTTGTCACGCAGATTTCCAAGGGGGTGTACACCCAGGTAAATTTCTTGCTGGAAAATGTAACATCAGTTGGGGTGGTCGAGAAATTGCTATGTCCAACTATGAATTGTTAATTAGTCGTACCCCATTATTTTGGATGCAAGCAAATTACGGCAACATTCCAGGAAACGCAGTAGCCGGTGGATATGAAGGTCCGCGTACTTTGTATATATGCCAAGCAGATTTTAATGGTGGTGTACATCCAGGTAAAGTTGTTGATCGTAAATGTAATTTTGGATGGGGTGGAAGAGAAATATCTGTTCCAAATTATAGAATATTAGTGCAATAAAATTTATTTAATTTAGACAGGATATTCTCATTCATTCTGTTTGTAAAAGTGCATGGCTTTGTTTTGTAATTTCGATTTTCCTTGGTTCGATTTTGTAAGGCAAGGCCAGCAGAATATTTATACTTACCCTCTTTTGCTCCAAACCACTATCTAACTTAAACAATAGCTAACTCCATAATTGCTCCTCAAAGTATTTTATGCTTGAATGCCATTACAAAGCTTATTGCTACTCATAAAGTTTCTGCATTTTATACTGGCGGTGATGAGAAAAAACCAGACGGCCATCCCACACAACATCGAGCAGAGATGAATGTTAATGCAGAATCTTTCAACAAGTTGAATCTATTGTTGGCAGATATAGATATTACATTAGAGATGGGAAATTTTAATGGCAAAAAAAAGATGGAATGAGTGTTTAATACTGTAGTCAGTGATAGGTTGGATTTTTTGTTTATCCAACCTATTAATATTAGCTCTTGTATGTTGAAGCAGACTGTCCTGCAGGGGTAGGCTCTTCAGATTTCTTCTCAATTAAATTTGTTTTCTTGTTCCAAAAGCTAGGATGACTTGAGCTGCTAGCCTCAGAGGGTGATGTTTCTGTAGAAAGATTCATTTTTTTTCGGATTCGTTTGATGGATTCTTGCGTGACATGTAAGAACCCAGAATTTTCAGAGTACTGCAAAGCTAATTTAATTTTATGCGCTTGCTGGTAAATGAAATACGCTTCTTCAGGATGCTGCATGTCTTCTAAAACTTCACCGCTAAGTTGTAACGTATTAGCAATATCAGAATGCTTTTCTTTTCTGTGATGGATAATTTGCGATATATACACATGATGTAAAAGATCTTTCGCTTCTTCGTATTTATGTAAAAATCGAAGAACGTTTGCATATGTTTGCATTGTAACGTACATCATAGGGTAAGGATGCCCAGTTTGCTTGCTTAATGATTCCCAAATCTGTATTGCTTCTATCAGTTTTTTTTCTGCTTCCGGATAATTTTTTTGATGAATTAAAATCAGAGAAAAAATATGTAAAGCTTCTGCTGTATCAATTTGACCCGCTAAACTATTGGCATAAGTATTTTGAATTTTGTTAGCGTCTTGTAAGAAGGAAAGTGCTTTCTGTAAGTTGTTATTACGTTGTGCAGTTAAACTTAATGAGCGTAAAGCAAATGCTTGGCCAGAGATAAGATCAATATTGGTATTATTTGTTTTGTCTTTTGCTAATTGTTCATAAATATTTTGCGCAGCCTCAAAGGGTACCGAGTTTTGACACTCACTATCGATAACACTTGCAGTACCTTTTAAATTGCAGGCTTCTGCGTAATCTAATAGTTCTCCGGCGCTCAGTGTTTGATATTGCAATAAATAACGATGCGCTGTTGCTTTTTCACGTGCATGAAATAGAAAATAAATGCCTACCTGCCTACATAGCTTGGCATAGAATTCTGTTCTCTCATCTCCTGGGGCAAGATGTGTAGCATCGATTTGTTTCATAGCTTGTTTTATGTAAGCTGCTGTTTTTTTCCCAGAGGAGTGTACATTTTCTCGAGTAAACGTTAGGTGAGAGCATAATATTTCGAAGTCATTGCGTGCGCGCATGGAGTGCCTTTTTTTGATGGTTTTTTTTAAAAAGAACAGTGCGCTCTTATAAAAAAGAGCGCACTTTGCTAATTAATATCAAAAAGGGATGTCATCATCAAAGCTATCTACAGCTTCTGTTTGCGGTGCTTCTACGGCTTTATCTTGAGTGGCTGCTGGTGAATCAGATGAAGTATTGTTGCTTTTTCCTAGCATTTCTAGTGTATCGGCAACAATTTCGGTGGTGTAGCGATCTTGTCCGCTTGTTTTGTCTTGCCATTTGCGTGTTTGTAATCTGCCTTCAATAAATACTTTAGAGCCTTTACGTAAATATTCTCCGGTGATTTCTGCTAAACGGTTATACATGACTACACGATGCCATTCGGTTTTTTCTTGGGCTTCGCCGCTGGTTTTATCTTTCCAAGCTTCCGTGGTTGCAATAGTAATATTGGCGACGGCTAAACCGTTTGGGGTATAACGTACTTCGGGATCTTTGCCTAGATTGCCGATTAAAATAACTTTGTTAACGCTGCCTTTTGCCATTTGATTTCTCCTGAACGTATGTAATTAAAGATGGTTAGTGTGGTGAGTTAGGCGTGGTAGAAGTAGGATGTCGGGGGCCTTGCATGCGCACTGCAATTGTTAGCCATAGTATCGTAAGTACAACACAAAATAAATAGACATTCTGTAATCCAAACGCGCCATATAGCCAACCGCCTATCGTTCCACCAAAAAATATTCCTAAAAATTGTGAGCTAGAATAAATCCCCAACGCTGTACCTTTGCGTGCGACTGGCGCAACTCTGGACACCCAGGACGGCAAGAAAGCTTCTAGTAATGAAAATGCCGTAAAAAATAATAATAGACCTAGGGCTGATAAAACTAGGCTATGTGTCCAAATAGCTAAGCATATTTCGGCCAAGCATAACACTATGATAGCGCCTACGAAATAGCGTTTTACTTGTTGTTTTTTTTCCGCTAAAAGAATGCAGCCTATGCTAATGATAAAAGCTATGAAGAGCGCTGGCACATATAATTTCCATTGCTGATTGCTGGCGATGCCCGCAAACGATTGTAACCCTATTGGAATGACAACAAAGCTCGCGGTGAATACCGCATGCAGCAAAAAGACGCTTGCATTTAAGCGTGCCAAATCTGGTTTTTTTAATAGGGTGAAGAATTGTGTAGGCTCTACTTCAGCATCGCTGTGCCAGGTTGCTGGAGGTGGGGTGGGAGTAATGGCAAATAAAATATAAATAGCGATTAGACTAAATGCGACAGCTAACCAAAAAATACCTGTGACATGAATCCAAGCAGCAAGCAGTGGCCCCAATATCATCGCCAGGGAAAAGGACATCCCAATAGTCATACCGTTGATGGCCATGGCCTTAGTGCGTTGATCATCGCGAGTCAGATCAGCGATGAGTGCGATCGTAGTGCTTCCTATTGCTCCAGCCCCTTGTAAAGCCCGCCCTATCACCATCCACGTCATATTATGAGCTAATGCTGCGGTGATGCTGCCTATCGCAAATATAATCAATCCGACCAGAATGATAGGTTTGCGACCCAGTCGATCTGAAATCATGCCAAAAGGGATTTGAAATAAACCTTGAGTTAGACCATAAATCCCCATGGCAATTCCCATTAGAAAGGGGGTAGAGCCGGGTAAATGAGTGGTATAAAGTGAGAAAACGGGAATAATCATAAACAAGCCAAGCAACCGTAATGACATAATGGCGGCTAAAGAAGTGACTGCGCGGCGTTCGGTAGAGGTCATGGCGGACATACGGGAAGTTGCTCCATTTTTATGCATGTTTTTATGTTTTGGCCAGTATACTATACTTCTTTGAGATTTATTATCAATTGAGTATTCTGTGTAAAAATAACCTCACTATCCCAAAATCTGCTACAATAGCACCCCACTATTTCATATCATTACTACTAGCGAATTTACCTATGAAAGAAATTCAAATCCGCGGTGCGCGCACTCATAATTTAAAAAATATCGATCTTAACTTGCCGCGCGATCAGTTAATTGTCATTACGGGATTGTCAGGCTCAGGGAAATCCTCGCTGGCATTCGATACCCTGTACGCAGAAGGGCAACGGCGTTACGTAGAATCTCTTTCTTCTTACGCGCGTCAATTTCTATCCATGATGGAAAAACCCGACGTAGATCACATTGAAGGCTTATCACCTGCCATTTCAATCGAACAAAAATCCACCTCCCATAATCCTCGATCTACCGTAGGTACCATTACTGAAATTCATGATTACATGCGTTTGCTTTTTGCAAAAGTGGGTCAGCCTCGTTGTCCTGATCATCATCACGTATTAGAAGCACAAACAGTCAGTCAAATGGTAGATGCTGTGATGGCGTTACCAGAAGACACAAAAATAATGATATTGGCACCGGTCATCCGTGAGCGTAAAGGTGAGCACGTGCAACTGTTGTTAGAGTTGCGCAGTCAAGGTTACGTGCGGGCACGAATAGATGGAGCCATTTTTGAATTAGATCAGCCTCCTAAATTAGATTTAAGAAAAAAACATACCATTGAAGTCGTCGTCGATCGTTTAAAAGTTCGCGCAGACATACGCATGCGCTTAGCAGAATCTTTTGAAACCGTATTGCGTTTAGCCGATGGGTTGGCAGTTGTTGATTACATAGAAGATGAAAAAAATGCGACCGTTAAAACAAAAAAAATAAAATCAAAACGTCTCGCGCCTATTCATTTTTCCGCAAAATTTGCATGTCCAGATTGTGGTTATTCTTTAACAGAATTAACGCCGAGATTATTTTCTTTCAACAATCCGGCAGGTGCGTGCCCAGCGTGTGATGGTTTGGGCGTCAAACAAAATTTTGATCCTGAGCTTGTAGTGGTAGATAGAAAATTAAGTTTGAGTGAGGGTGCTATTCGTGGTTGGGATAAACGCAATAACTATTATTTTCAATTATTGACAGCGTTAGCGAAACATTACAAATTTGATATGGATGAACCCTACAATAAATTACCGAAAAAAATTCAACAAGTTATTTTATACGGTAGTGAAAATGAATTAATAAAATTTCAATATCGCGGTGAAGATGGAAAAGGCTTTTCAAAAATTTCTCCTTTTGAAGGCGTCATCAATAATATGGAACGTCGATATCGTGAAACTGAATCGCATATGGTTCGCGATGAGCTCAGCAAATATTTAGCAACTAAGTTATGTGATGTGTGTGACGGTTCACGATTGTGTAAAGCTGCGCGTAATGTTTTTATGGCAGATACCACATTGCCTGAAATTGCGGCTTTGCCCATAGATCAAGCAAGATCTTTTTTTGAAAAATTAACACTGCCAGGTTATCGCGGTGAAATTGCCACAAAAATAGTAAAAGAATTAACGAGTCGATTAACATTTTTAGTGAATGTCGGTTTAGATTATTTAAGTTTAGATCGTAGCGCTGACACATTGTCAGGCGGAGAAGCTCAACGCATTCGTTTAGCCAGTCAAATCGGCGCAGGTTTAGTAGGCGTGATGTATATTTTAGATGAGCCTTCGATTGGATTGCATCAACGAGATAACGCGCGTTTATTAAAAACCTTGCAGCAATTACGTGATTTAGGAAATACCGTGATTGTTGTAGAGCATGATGAAGATGCTATTTTAAGTGCTGATTATGTGGTTGATATCGGTCCTGGGGCAGGCGTACATGGTGGATATATTGTTGCTGAAGGGAAACCAGATGTCATTATGAAAAATAAAAATTCCATCACCGGGCAATATTTATCAGGCGTGAAAAAAATTAAAGTGCCGACTAAGCGCGGCCAGTTTGATTCAAAAAATGTAATCTCAATTAAAGGTGCGACCGGTAATAATTTATGTGACATCAGTGTGGACATTCCTGTTGGCCTAATGACATGTGTGACTGGTGTATCAGGATCAGGAAAATCAACATTGATAAACGATACGTTAGGCCCTGTTTCTATGCGCAAATTAAATGGCGCCGGTCAACGTGAAGCGGCTACACATAAAAGTATAGAAGGCTTAGATTTGTTAGACAAAGTAGTTGATATAGATCAAAGCCCAATTGGACGCACGCCTCGTTCAAATCCTGCGACTTACACAGGTTTATTTACACCCATACGTGAGCTCTTTGCTGGTACGCAAGAGGCGCGCTCGCGTGGATATCAGCCAGGACGATTTAGCTTTAATGTGAAAGGTGGAAGATGTGAAGCATGCCAAGGTGATGGATTAATAAAAGTAGAAATGCATTTTCTGGCTGATGTTTATGTCACTTGCGATATTTGCCAAGGCAAACGTTACAATCGTGAAACATTGGAAGTGACTTACAAGGGAAAAAATATTCAGCAAGTATTGAGTATGACAGTTGAAGATGCGCGCGTGTTTTTTGATGCGATACCTAAAGTGTCTCGTAAGTTACAAACATTAATGGACGTCGGTTTGTCTTATCTTTGTTTGGGGCAAAGCGCGACAACTGTTTCTGGCGGTGAGGCTCAACGTATTAAATTAGCAAAAGAGTTGTCGCGTCGTGATACCGGTAAAACGCTTTATTTGTTAGATGAACCGACAACAGGATTACATTTTCATGATATTGAACAACTGTTGGTTGTGTTACACAGATTGCGTGATGCAGGTAATACGATAGTGATTATCGAACACAATCTTGATGTGATTAAAACAGCAGATTGGATTATTGATTTAGGTCCAGAAGGTGGAAACAAAGGCGGTAAAATTATAGCAAAAGGTACGCCTGAAGATATCGCTGCAAATAAAAAATCTTACACCGGTCATTTTTTGAAAAAATTATTGTAATAACGGCAACAAGGCTGCAGACAAGATGGGATTATACTGTAACCGCCCCAATGTTGTGTAAATCCGAGTTTCAATCTCAGTATTGCACGGTTTCTCAATTTCTTGTACACTATAAAAATTAAAACAGGATTTTTATATTATGTTTAAGCGTGACATTGAAATTGAATTAAAATCGGCTGCGACTCATTATCCGGTGGTAACCGTTATGGGTCCTCGCCAATCGGGAAAAACTACGGTTGTAAAAAAATGTTTCCCTAAAAAAACTTACGTTAATTTGGAAGCACTAGACACTCGTGCGTTTGCAGAAGCTGACCCGCGTGGTTTTTTGAATCAATTTTCAGAAGGGGCAATACTTGATGAAGTTCAACATGTACCCTCTTTGCTTTCCTATATACAAGAAAACGTGGATACAGTAAAACAAAAAGGTCGTTATATTTTAACAGGTAGTTATCAAATATCTCTTCACCATGCCATTAGTCAATCCTTAGCAGGTAGAACGGCAATACTAACTTTATTGCCTATGACAATGGGAGAATTAAAAAAAGCCAAAATTGTTTTAACGCTCGATGAGTATTTATTAAATGGATTTTTTCCCGCTATTTATGCTGATAAATTGCAACCGGCAAAAGCTTATCGTAATTATGTGCAAACGTATGTTGAACGAGATGTTCGTCAGCTCAGTCATATAAAAGATCTCAAACTTTTTCAGCATTTCCTTAAGTTATGTGCTGGCAGAGTAGGCAGTGTGCTTAATAAAGAGAGCTTAGGAAATGATTTAGGTATTTCAGCTAAAACCGTCCATGAATGGTTGTCTATTCTAGAAGCTTCTTTTGTCATCTTTCAGTTACAACCGTATTTTGAGAATTTTGGTAAGCGAGTGATTAAATCTCCAAAAATATATTTTACAGACGTAGGAATGCTGACTTATTTGCTGGGCATAGAAAGTGTATCGCAACTGGTGCGGGATCCTTTGCGCGGATTTCTGGTTGAAAATTTAGTCATTTTAGAGCTCATGAAAGCTCGCTTAAATCAGGGCTTGGAGCCGCAGCTTTATTATTTTCGTGATAATCATCAGCATGAAGTTGATGTTATATTCAAACAGTCAAATAAACTTATTCCTATAGAAATTAAAGCAACTCAAACATTCCATCCTGGATTGCTGAAAGGCATTCAATATTATCATTCTTTATCTCCAGAGCGTATTTCGCAGGGTTATTTAATTTATGCGGGCGATAAGCAACAAAAAATAAATAATATTGAAGTTTTAAATTTTAAAAATATTCATAAAGTTTTAGAAAAAAAATTAGAATAAGCCTTAATTAAAGGTTCTTAACGCTTCTAATCCAGCCCTACATTTCTTAGCTTGACGCCTATTCGGGTGAGGGGTGTTTGTTTATAAGTTCTATAAATATTAAAGGTATTGCCATGCAATCTTTTCCTCAAACAGAATCAACGTTCATATTGCCTGGCCCTGCAGGTGATCTAGAAGTTTTAGCGACACCCAAAAAAGAAAATCTAACATCACGCAATGCAGTAGGCATTATTTGTCATCCGCATCCTTTGTTTGGCGGCACTATGAATAACAAAGTGGTCACTACACTCGCGCGGGTATTCAGTGATTTAGGTTTGTCATCAGTACGCTTTAATTTTCGTGGTGTAGGGAAAAGTGTTGGGCAATACGCAGAAGGAAACGGTGAAACAGAAGATCTATTCGCTATTATAACTTGGGTGAAAAAAGTAAATCCTACAGCCGATATATGGCTAGCAGGATTTTCGTTTGGATCTTATGTTGCCGCTAGTGCTGCAAGTAAAATTCAGGTGCAGCAATTGATAAGTATAGCTCCACCGGTTTCACGTTTTGGTTTTATCAATTTACCTGCTATCAATTGCCCCTGGGTAGTCGTGCAAGGTGAAGAAGATGAAGTGGTTATTCCGGCTGAAGTTTACACTTGCATAGAAAAATTAAATCCAAAACCTACATTAATAAAAATCCCTCATGCAGGCCATTTTTTTCATAGTAAATTATTAGTGTTACGCGAACAATTAGAGCTTCACTTCGGTGTTTGAATTTATAAAAATTTGATATTCCCCAAAACGTATGGCTATCTTTTATCTATGAACTTGATAGCGTACAACGAAGCTAGAATTATGCGGCTAGTGTTAAGAGTGTCATGTCGTTTATCTTGAATGCCGACGTTCTTTTACAGGTTCAGGCTCTATTGATTCCGTTAATGTATCTATATTGTCAAGTGTAGTTTCTAACTTAAAAATTTCAATGAGTTCAGGGTATTTTTCTGTTCTAGCTTTTTGGTCTAACTCATCAAAACAATCTATTCTTATATCCTCACTTAATGATATTAATTTAGAAGCTTCCTCGCGCTGTTCAGGCGTATATGCAGCTGGATCAGGATGGTTAATACTAAAGTTTTTTACTTGCACCTTTAGCTCATCAATATAACTTCTTAGTGTATCCAATGATGTTTTTATATCACCATTAGGTATTGCAGCACTCAATATAATAATTTTTTCATCCAAGGAAAGTGCAGGCTTTAGAGAAAATAGAGGAGCTGCAGCAGAAGGAGTTAGAGAAGATAGAGCAGTCGGGCTCGCAACAGGAGTAGCAGCTGCTAAATTATCAGCTATCACTGTGCGATCTGGAATAGCAGCTAGAACTTGAGCATTGAAAGCAGTTAGATATTTTTCAGAAGGTGGATCGATTCTATAAGGTAGGCTGTCACCTAAAGGATACTCACAGCCTTTAGAAAGGGCATAACATAAAAATGCTATAGCAAACTCTTTGCAATGGGCAGAGTTTAGTTTAACAGGTAATCCATTTTCAATTAAACCATCAACAAAACTTTTAGCTGTATTGATGATTGAATCGCTAGGTAGAAAAGTGTTTCCTATTTTATTTTCATTGCGCATACTCTTTGAATATTCACTAAAGAGATGTGAGGCAGCTTTTTCAGCTATAGAATCATCATTAAGCCCAACTTTTCTTTTCGCAGCTGCTGCTGCAATACCAGCATTTCTCGTAAAAAATGCCTCACTTTCTATAGCGCGTGTTTCACCTTCAAAACTGAGGCCTTTTGTATTTTTTAAAAACTCATATAAAGTTTTTTCAGTAATTTCATTGCCGAATTTTCGTTGTTGTCTTAGGAACTCGCTAAATTGATGTTCCATATCTCCTTTAAATGAAATAGTAGAAAAAGTTACAGGTATTTTTGAATTGGTTTTGATACGAGTAGCAGCAGCACTTAGAAAAATGCTAAGTGGATTGTCGGTGTTAGGAATAACCGTCAGATCAGACACCCATTTGTTATCATTGTCTTGATGTTGCACCCACACAGCTTTGTTATTGTCGGCCTGTTCATTGACAGTCACTTTTGTAATGAGATAGCCACCTTCTGGAGCAATACGATGAAGTGTAGATTCACCACCTGATGTCGCAAAAGTGCGAGTAGTGGTTTTATTACTATCCGCTGATAATAACGCATCATTGTTGTAGGCGGGTTCTTCTCCTTCTTTGGTTTTTCCACCGTCCATCCTGACTTCTGATTCTTCTAAAAGACTGGATTTAAACATTTGATATTGTAGCAAATCTGAATATTGTTTTAATTCTTCTTGTTGTTGAGATGAGCCTCTAGTGGTATTTGCAGGATCAATTAAATTTAAAATATTACTTTCATATTCCCCTATGCTTCGAATTTGTTGAATCGATCAGCCTTTCGCTTTGTCATGCTTGTCGCGGTGGAACTGATCCATGTCTTTACTTTTTAGTGTATCTAAATGATTCATTAACTTGATATGCCTACCGGGCTCAGGCAATTTGCTTTTTAGGAGAGCCAATAGTTTTGCTATCCCGGGATCATCTGTTCCAGGTGATGCAGATGGTGTAGATAATGTAGATGATGCAGGTCGTGCAGGTGGTGCAGGTGGTGCAGGAGAAGCAGGTTTTAGCTCTTCTATTTTATCTTTTGATTCGCGAATTTTTGTTTCTAAAGCTTGAATGGCTGCAACATCTTTTAGTTCTTTCGCTATGACAAGTGCGGCTTCAAATTTCTCGACTGCTTTTTCGTAAAGAATTTTGGCTTCTACTTTTATAGGATTAGAT
>DHXK01000115.1:17132-20854 GCA_002413665.1 Legionellales bacterium UBA5158
GGATTAGATTTTGTCACATCGGTAAGTGCGGCTGCTTCGTCATATTTTGCTTTTGCTTGTGTAACAAAGTCATCACCTTTAATTATGGTATTGGTTAGTTCTATTTTTTTATCGATTATTTTCACTTGATCTTCTATAAAGGTTAATTCCGTTTTTAGCTCTTCTTGTATTCTTTTGTCAACTTGGGTGTCACCTTCAGCATAATGATTAATGGCCGCGAGAATAGAAGTCTTTTGTTCTAATGTCAGTGCTTTTTGAGATTCTAGTTCACTTACTATGTGCATTCCTTGTAGTTTATGTTTAGCATAAAGCGTGCGTGCCATTGCATTTGTAATAATAAGATTTATTGTTACATAAGCAGATTGTATTTCAGTTATTTTATCTCTGCCCTGCAGATGGTCCAATTTTAAAGATATAGCTTCATATAGTTTTGCAATTACTTCTGGATTATTTTCATTTAAACGAAGCTTTAGTGCTTTTGCTTCATCTATCAAAAGGCTTAATTCAGCCTCGAAGGTGTTGGCATGATCTAAATCTAATAGGGTAGCATTTGCTTTATCAGAATAATTTTTTTGTAGTAATTTTAAATAAGCTTTTAGTTCTGGTTCGCTTATTTTATCTATCTCATTAACCGCATTTCCATAATATTCTGCAATTCTCGTATAAGATTCTCGAATTTCTTTTTCGTATACAGCTTTGATAGCTAAGTCAGATGTGGACATTAATGAGGATTGTTCTTTTAGCAATAGAGCTTTTAATGCTTTTATAGAAGAGTAATCTCCTTCGTCTAATGCATTAATTTCATCTGAAGCTTTATGCATACTAGAAAAAACCGACGAGAGAACTTTGTTTGTTCTCTGGGATTTTCCTATCTCTGTAAGTAAGGAAATCAAAAGAGGCTGTTTTCCTTCAGGCAAATATTTCTCAGCTTTTTTTAATTGGCTTATCGCAGTTCTTAATTTTTCATCGGATAAAGCCATGAAATTTTCGGCTTCAATAATATTATTTTGTTTAGCTACTTCCCGCGCTGCCTGTTGAGCAGCATTAGCGTCTGTTATAGCTAAAATTGCTGCATCTACCGCCGCGTCGCCTTGTTCTGCAGTATTATGATGATCTAAATTTAATGTAGCGGCAGTTGATTTATCAGTGTAAATTTTTTGTTGTGATTCTAAATAAGTTTTCAAGTCTGAATCATGATCTGTTAGCAATGTAGCAGCTTCCTTGTAAATTTCTGCAATACTCGTGTAAGATTTTCTTACTTGAGCTTCGTCTATGGGTTTTTGGGTTTTTTCTTCTGCAGTCAATGTAGATGCTTCTTTCCCTGAGAGTGTTATTAAACCTTTTATTTTAGCATCTAATCCACTAACTTCTTTTTGAGCTGCGGACATTTTAGCAAAGACACTAGGAAGAATTTTATTGACTGTTTGAATATTTTGAATAGCTACCCCTAAAGACTCTAGAAGAGGCTGTCGACCTAATAGAGCTGTAGCTTCAGCTCGTTTTTTAGCAGCCCCTAAAGAGATTAAAGCGCTAGCTGCATGTTTAATCGAATTTTTTAACAATTCAGCTGGATCACCTAAAGCGATAGCTTCTTCCCACGCTGACTTTTGATAGGATTTAGATTTATTTAAGTCTGTTACTACTGTATTTTGTTTCTCATCTAATTCGCGTATTCGTTTTTTCGTAGTTTTGGATACTTCTGGTGCAGCTTCTTCTTCTCCTGCAAATGGTAGTTCCTTGAATCCCACTTGACGGTCATCTGCTGCTGGTTCGGCAGCTTCTGCAGCGATTTTTTTAGCCGCTAGTTCTTCTTCAGCTATTCGTGCTGCTTCATCTGCGGTCGCCGCTATTGCAGCTGCTGCAACTGCTTTTTTTCTTATATTTTCCGCTGCACGTGCAGCGTTATCTTCTATATTTTGTTGTTTTGTTTCTGCTTTTTTGGCGGCTTTGGCGGCTTCACGGACATTATGATCTTTTATTTTTTGTATTCTTTTTGCTAGTCGTGCGTTTTCTCCTTCTTTGCCGGGTTTGACTGGTTTGAATTTTGCTTTTCGTTCTTTTTTCAATGATGCTTGGGCTGCTGGATTTTCTGCTGCAGGAGTGACAGGTGCTTGTTTTGATGTTGCTGCTTTTTTTATCTCTGCTTCAGCTGTAATATCTTCTTTTTCCGAATCATCTGCTAGAGCTTGAAATGGATTAGGATGTGTTTGGGAAGTAGCTGCCTTTGCCACATTCCTTCCAGCTGCACCGCCACTAGCTGGCTTTGCTCCACCTGCCGCGAGACGGGCCCGTTTTGATTCTTCTGCTTTTTGTTTTGCAGCGTCAGATGCTCGTCTTAATTCTGCTTCTGCACGTTGTCGCTCTGCTAGCTGTACTGCTTCATCTGCACGTTGTCGCTCTGATGCTGCACGTAGTTGCTCAGCTTGTGCTGCTTCACGTCGTTGCTGTTCTGCTGCTTGTTGAGCAGCTAATGCTGCCGCTATTTCAGCTTGAGCTTGTTGTGCTGCTGTTTCAGCACGTAATCGCTCTGCTTCTTCAGTTGCTCGTCTTAATTCTGCTTCTGCACGTTGTTGCTCTACTAGTGCTGCCTGTGCTTGTGCTGCGGCTACAGCTTTCGCAGTTACTTCCGCTGCTGCTCGTGCTGCCTCTGCTTTTGCCGCCTCTGCTGCTGCAGCTAATTGATCTTGGATAGAATGTGCTAATTCAGTATAAATTTGTTGTTGTGACTCAAGAGTAGTTTTCAATGCTGCTTCTGAACCGGTTCCTTTTAACAAGTCAGCGGCTTCCCCGTAAATTTGTGCAATGCTTTCGTAGGAGTTTGCTGCGTCAGCAGGTTGTTGTATATCTAAATCAATTTCATCTTGAGCAAGTGAAATTTTCTTAAAGACTTCAAAGAGAATCTGGTTCGCGCGTAGAAGGGTTGAATTATTTTGCTGTATCTCAGCATTCGGAGTAGACGGCGCTGAGTGGATGCATCCATTCGATTCTCTTAACAATGCGAAAGCAGCGAAAATATCATCGTTCTTGGAAATAGCTTCAGCGTTGTTCATGGAAGTAGCAGCAGCGCCCATCGCAAATTTTTGAAAGGCGATAGCTTCGTTTAAGTGTGTTTGTGCTTCTTCTTCTGGGGTTTTCAATGGTAGATCAGCGATTGTATTTCTTGCCTCTGCTGCGGCACGATTACCTTCCGATGCTTTTTGTCGTTTAGCTTTTTCGTTTTGTTTTTTCTTATCTTTCGACGTAAAACCGGCATCTCGTTTTGTATTTCTTTCAGCTGCTCGTTTTTTTTCCGCCGATCTTTTTCTTTCTTTTTCCAAATCTCTGCTATCTTGTTCTTGTTTTTTAGCTTCTAGTGCCGCCGCTGCCGCTTGTCGTTGTGCTGCTTCACGTCGTTGTTGTTCTGCTGCTTGTTGGGCTGCTAATGCTGTATCTATTGCTTGCTGTGCCGCTTGTGCAGCTGCTGCTTGTTGCGCTAATTCCCGTGCTGCTAATTCAGCATCTTCGGCTAAGTCTTTTCCGCTTAGCTCAGCAAATGGTAATGCTGTTCGTTCTTCTTCAGCTGCTGCTTGTTGAGCAGCTAATGCTGCCGCTATATCAGCTTGAGCTTGTTGTGCTGCTTCTTCAGCTAACCGTCTTAATTCTGCTTCTGCACGTTGTTGCTCTGCTAGTGCTGCGGCTACAGCTTTCGCAGTTACTTCTGCTGCTGCTCGTGCTGCCTCTGC
>DHXK01000115.1:20968-21732 GCA_002413665.1 Legionellales bacterium UBA5158
CTGCTCGTGCTGCCTCTGCTTTTTCTTCTGTATCTAAATCATCATCTCCGTCAGGTAGATGGATGCTGGTGGCTAAACTTTCTCTAGCAGCTAGTCTAGCTTCTTCTTCAGCTTTTGCTGCTAGTTTTTCTTCATATGCAGATTGGGCGTCATTAATTTTTTGTTCTGCTAAGTTGAAATCTGCAAAATAATCTGTCACCACGGCTAATTTTATTTTGCGATCTCCCGAAAGTTCGACGCGTGCAATGACTTCCTCTATATCATTTCCAATATCATTCACAGGATTATGTATTAATGTAAATTCATCTAGGGCTTGTTGATATGCAATTGGATTAGGAGCGCTTTCTAATCTCATGGCAATGGATGTCATTTGTTCAATATATTGTTTTGGCAAAATGTCTTCTTCAAAGATTTTTATAAGTTGATCAAACTCAGTTAGTAATTCTTTATCTTCCTCATCTAAATCTAAAGAGGGTCCAGTAGGATCATGGTCTTTTTGTTCTTCATTATTTGGTGGTGCTGATGCGGCGGCGGCTGCCGATGCATTTGCTGGACCTTGTGGCTGTGCACCGCCTGCCGCTAGACCTGCTATCGTTGCGAAAACAGCAGGATATTTATCTATTAAGGATTGAGGAATTTGGTTTAGATCAAGCTCGCTTTTTATTATTTGATTATCTATTTCTGCTAACTGAGCTTCTTTCTTAGTAATTGCGTCATCAGTTGTTAAATTTGAATAAATTGTCGCTGCTACTAGGTGGGCATAT
>DHXK01000115.1:21917-29277 GCA_002413665.1 Legionellales bacterium UBA5158
GCTACTAGGTGGGCATATTGAGCATTTCCTCCAAGCTTTTTTTCAAGGTCGTTAATAAAAAGTTCTGGTTCAAGAAACTTTGCAGATGCTACATTGTGATTCTTTATTATCTGTTCAAGCTGTACTCCTAATTCAATATTGCCGACATTTGGGGTAGAAACTTCAGGACTTTGAGCTGCGAAAAAGACTTCTTCATCTTTATTTTCTTCAGGTATAGGTATTGAGGACTTGGCTGCTGCGAGTTCTTTTTTTGCTATTATGCTTTCTTCTATAATTGTAATAAAAGAGCTTACATCTTTAATGTTAGATTTGTACTCGGCAAGAGAATTATAAGCTGTCTGGAAAGAACCTTTGTAGGGAGAGCTTAGAAAATTTGACGGATTTAATTGCGCGAATAATGTATTAAATGATTCTCGATATTTTTCCAGAGTTCCTTTTGCATTCTTTAATGTTTCTGTGTCTATCTTTTGTAATAACAGTGGTTCTAGATCGAGTAATTGTGTGGGTAATTGATTGGCATTTTTTAAAAATAACTCGGCTTTTAAGATTAAGGGTGATCGATTTGTAGATTCTATTTTTAATTCCAAAGGTATTGCTGCAACTTTTTTTAGCTTCGCCGTGGCTTGAATGAGTTTTTCTGCTTCAATTTCTTTAATTCTTTCGGGGCGTTGGAAATTTGCAGCAGCTTCTTCTAGTTGTTTTTCGCTCATGGCTATTGGTTTGCGAGCTGGTTCTGTTTTTTTATCTTTTAATGGCACCGCAGCGTTAGGAGAAATGATATTCCCTTTTTTGTTTCCTTTTTTATTTTTGCTTCTTTTGGCCATAAAACCACCTCAGTAATGAAAAGCTGTGACTCTAACTTATTAGTATTATAGATCATCCATTTAAAAGTGGCCTCAGTTTAGGCAAAATAAAGATTATAATTTATTTTTTAGGCAAAATAGTCTGTATTTTCAGGGGATTGTTCTTTTGTTAGCTTGTGTTGATCTGCTCTCGTTGCAGGAGGAGGTGCTTTTCAGCGTAGGCTACGGCTTGCTGGTGCGGGCTTTGCAAGTGCAGGCTCAGGGGTTGTCCCTGGTCTGCTTAATGGTGTTGTAATGCTAGGACTCACTATGCCCATAGCTGTGCAAGCCTTCTCCCATGAACTTTTTAACGCATCTGTAGTCTTAATTTCCATTTCTCTTCCTGGATAGGCTTTTTGAAAGCTCTCAATCATTGCCTTAAACGTGGTTTCATCATTGCCTGATGAAGTTATTTTATCGTTAAAAATTTTAAAAGATTCTTTATTACCATTGTTTGGTGTATTCCCGGTCATATCAGCTTGAATATAGCGTTGGCTAGACACAGCCCAGTTAGTGCTTAGGGTATAAGTAAACTGATTGTCTGGTAACGATTTTAGCTGGGTAATCAGATCGTCTTTTAGCGGTGGTAGGGGGGTGCCATTCGCAACAGGCTTCATAGTATTATCAGGAGTGGGTTCCTCAGGCATTCGAGCCTGATCTGTTCTCTGAGCCTTAGTGTAAGCCTGATTAGAGGGTGGTGGACTACCAAATGGATGAGGGGCTTTCTGGGGGGTGATTGATTCAGGAACTTGAGGTGCTTCAGAATGTGCTGTAGGAGAAGCAAGTACAGCAGGAGCAGCTGCTGCTGTACTTGCAGTTGCTAAAGCAGGAGATTCAGATTTCTTTTTGTCGGGAAGAGATGAAAAAGGATTGATAGCATTCCAAAATCGAGAAAGTTTAGAGGAGCCTGCTACCGTCTTTTCTTGATGTAAAGGTATTGGGCTTTTGTGAGCAGGTTGGATTGCTGGTGTAGGTGGAGCATTCGAATCCGGCTGGGCTTTTTTCTTAAATTCTTGCTTTTCAATGATGACGGATGGAATAGTAAAGACATGTTGCCACCAACGCTTTTTTTCCTCTCCCGCTGCATTTGTTTCATTTGCATAAAAGGCAGTAGCACCTGCTTTTAAGCCATTTTTTGCACCCTCAATAGCGCATGTCACACCTACAGTGACACCTCCAGCCGCTGCTGCCGCCCCTAATACTGCCCAGCCAACGGGGGTCAGAGTCAGAGCAATTGTTGCAGCTATGGCAACTACAATTGATCCTATAATAAGGGCGCCAACGAATTCGCTACCAGCACCACCGCCACTTTTGCTTGCAACAGCTAAAACACCGGTCACAAGATACCAAGGAGCAAGTATAGTTTCTTTAACACCTACAAAAGCCCCAGTAATTGCCCCTGTTAGAAATCCTAAAAAAGCGCCACCAGCGCGACTACTACGGCTAGGCTTTGTTTTGGGAATAGGCTCGGGCATATAATTACCTTTTTGATTTGCTTGTTTAGAGTATAGCTGCGAACCAGCGTTTTTGCTGCACTATGTCCCGCCCAAATACGAATAGTTCTCATTTGTATTGACATGCAACCTCCAAGAAGAGATACTTATTAAATGGGCTATCCTTCTTCGGTTGGTCTATATTAAAACAAATATAATCAACGAGATAGTCATGAAGCTAAGTGAAATGAAAGTAGGTTCTTCAGGCCGTATCGTCAGGCTACAGCCTTGCGAAAAAGTCTATAGGCAGCGCTTAATTTCTCTGGGAATACTTCCCGGCACAGAGTTTGTTGTCTCGTGTATTGCGCCTTTAGGCGACCCCGTCGAGATCAAAGTTCGTGGTTTTTCATTAAGTTTGAGAAAAGGTGAAGCCAGCATTATTCAGATCGAAGCGGTGGAGCCATGAATTTAAAAATTGGTTTAGTGGGAAATCCCAACTGCGGTAAAACTACATTATTTAATGTGCTCACTAGCTCTCGTCAGCGTGTCGGTAATTGGCCTGGTGTGACGGTGGAGCGCAAGAGTGGTTTTTTTGAAGTAGCTGATGCTCGTGTTGAAGTCATCGATTTGCCGGGTACTTATTCTTTAGTTATTGCCTCCGAAACATCTTCTGTGGATGAACGTATCGCTTGTGATTATATTCTCAATGGTGAAGCTGATCTTATTATCAATATTTTAGATGCCAGTAATTTAGAACGGCATTTATATTTAACGCTGCAACTACTTGAAATGAAAGTTCCCATGATTGTTGTATTGAACATGATGGATGTTGCACAACAACGGGAAATAAAAATTGCCTCAAATGTGTTAGCCAAAAAATTAGGTTGTACGGTTGTGTGTATAGAAGCGCACAATGCTAAAGGAATTGCTGAATTAAAAAATGCGATTGTCTCTGTTACTCATCTGCAAGATATAAAATTGGATTGGCATGATGAAATTTTTTATCAGTCTATAAATACTTTATCCTTGCAGATTCAAAAATTAATTCCAGAAAAATTTTATGCACGTAGTTATTGGCTTGCAATGCGTTTATTAGAAAATGATTTTTTTGCCCAACATTTAGCAGGAGATAGCGTAAAACCACTTGTTTTGCAGTCTCAAAAACATTTCCAAGAAGTGTTGTCAGAAGATCCTGATATTTTATTTGCTGATGCGCGTTATCGCTTTATACAAAATCTCATGACACAAACTGTTGTAAAAAATAGCGTAAGTTTAAAAACGTGGACAGAGCGCATCGATAAAATTATTTTAAATCGTGTGCTGGGCATTCCTATTTTTCTTGCTGTCATGTATGTCATGTTTTTGTTTGCAATTAATGTAGGCGGTGCGTTCCAAGATTTTTTTGACATGGGTAGTAATACTATTTTTGTTGAAGGATTGGCACACGTGCTTGCTAATATAGGATTGCCTAATTGGCTTATTACTATTTTTGCAAATGGTATAGGAAAAGGCATTAACACCACCGTCACTTTTATTCCTGTGATTGGTGCGTTATTTTTATTTTTAGCGTTTTTAGAAGATTCTGGTTACATGGCGCGAGCCGCCTTTGTAGTGGATCGCGGCATGCGCGCGTTAGGGTTGCCAGGAAAATCCTTTGTTCCCATGATAGTGGGTTTTGGGTGTAATGTGCCTGCAGTCATGGCTGCACGCACCTTAGATAATAAGCGCGATCGTATTTTAACCGTGATGATGAGCCCATTTATGTCTTGTGGTGCGCGTCTAGCAATTTATGCAGTTTTTACTGCGGCGTTTTTCCCCGTAGGCGGACAAAACATTGTATTTGCTTTGTATTTAATAGGCATAGTCATGGCGATGTTAACGGGTTTATTGTTACGTAAAACAGTTTTGCAAGGTGACCCTGCCCCTATGGTCATGGAGTTGCCTACGTATCATGTGCCACAACTTAAAACTTTATTTTTACATGCATGGCAACGACTGAAAGGGTTTTTATTTAAAGCGGGTAAATTAATTATTCCTATCTGTATTTTGATAGGTGCTTTAAATGGCTTAAATAGTGATGGCAGTATGAATATGGACGATGGTAGCTCTACTTCATTATTGTCGGTGGTTGGCCGTTTCTTTACCCCAATTTTTGCGCCTATGGGAATTCATCAAGATAATTGGCCTGCGACAGTCGGGTTGGTAACCGGTGTATTAGCGAAAGAAGTTGTCGTCGGTACGCTGAATACTTTGTATAGCCAGGTAGGGCACTTTGCAACAGTGCATGCAGATACGTTTAGTTTTTGGGGTGGTTTGCGGGATGCTTTCATGTCGATTCCAGCTAATTTATCTCAGCTAGGTAGTTCATTAGGTAATCCGGTGTTGGCAAAGGCACCCGTGCATACGTTGACGCAAGGCGTCTATGGATTGATGTATCAACGCTTTGACGGGCAGGTTGGAGCGATAGCTTATTTGTTATTTGTGTTGTTGTATTTCCCCTGTATTTCTACCACGGCGGCGATGTTGCGTGAAGTGAATAGAGCATGGACTTGGTTTTCTATCTGTTGGTCCACGGGGATTGCTTATTGTGTTGCAGTGATGTTTTACCAAGCGGCAACATGGAGCCAGCATCCTATGCTTTCTTCCGCGTGGCTAGCTGGGATTTGTAGTGTGTTAATAGTTACGATTACGAGTGCAAGATTGTATTCCACTAAGAGATTTGCTATGGAGGCCGCATGAATTTAATGGAGCTAAAACAATATTTGATAAAAGTAAAAATCACTAGTCTTTCTAGTCTTGTGGTTTGTTTTAATGCGGATCCTGACGTGTTACGCGAAATGCTAAAACTCTGGATGCGTAAAGGCTGCGTACGACAATGTTTGAAAACTCCCGCCTGCGGAACCAGCTGTGGTAAATGCAGTTCGATGACGACAGAGATATATGAGTGGGTAGGGGCATAGAGTTTGTGAAGTAACTACCGAGCCGCGACCGTAAGGGAGTGATAACGGCAATGTACAGTGACGCTTCCTGACGGTCGCGGCTCAGTAGTTACTATAAAAAAAAGGAAATCAGTCATGGCTTTATAAGAGATGGATTTAGGTTTATACTTAAAAGTATTAATCATATAAGGTTTACTTTAGATGGCAGAATCTTCCCAGCCTCCTATTTTAATCAAACCCATTCCGCTCATAGTGGCTCAAGAAGATGTTATTCTGGGGCCCATAGACTTCATAGAATACATACAGCCCAATTCAACAACTGCTGATTTATTGTTCACTGCTACTTTAGACAATGACGATCCTTTGCCACCAGGTTTATTTTGCACACCAGATGGTTTCCTCACTGGTATAGCCGAAGTAGGAACACTGGGTAATTACGATATTATTTTACGAGTAAAAGGTGCTGCTTCAGATTCCGTGATGGTGAATGTATTTTTAACAATTGAAGCTGCTACCAAGACAACGTTTAATGAAACCGAAGTAGCGTCAGCTGTAATAAAAGAAACTGAAGTCGCACCAGCTGTAATAGAAGAAATTGAAGTCACGCCAACTGTAATAGAAGAAGCCGAAGTCGCACCAACTGCTGCAGTTATAAATTTACTCGCTAAACCTCCTGTCTTAGTCAAACCTTTTCCTCCACTAATGACTTATGAAGGGGCTGCATTTGGTCCTATTGATTTATGGGATTATGTAGCAACCGATGCCGATAGCGGAGATATGTCTTTCGTGGCAGGACTGGCAAATGGGGATGGGTTGCCGCAAGGTTTAATATGTACCTCCGATGGTTTTATAAGTGGTATCCCTGCAAAGGGAACTCAAGGTGCATATGATATTGTTTTAGAAGTTAAAAATGCTGCCCAAGAAGCTTTAATAGCTGAATTAACGTTAACAATCAACACCCGTCCAGAAATTGCGGAAGGTACATCATTAGGTGATGCTAAAGCTCAAATGTGGGATGCTTTAGTCCATGATTTACCTATCCCAGACTTGGCGACTCTGCTTAATCGCCCTATTACTTCGACAGAAATTTATTACTTACTTCAGCGTTTTGCTGTTTTAACGATATGGGATATTTATAATCTTGAACCGGCGGGAGATAAAGTCCTCTTAAAACTTTCGGGTGCAAGCAAACATTATAATGTTTATGACCGTGGAAGCTGCTTAGTAGCTGCCCCTAAAGATCTTTTTTCCTATGAGAGAACGTTAGAAGATGCACTCAAAACCGCCCGCGCAATGGCAGGCGAAGTCTATAAAAGAGGCTGGACCATAGAATTCTCTGGTTTTAATAAAATGGTGCGTGCAGCCTGGGTTGAGGTGCAAATATTAGGTGATAAACATGGTAAGCCTTTGGAAGTATTGCATTTCGAACCTACACCTGAAGATGTGAAGCTGTATGCCGTGCAAGCTCAGGCTCGGGAACATGAACCTCCTTCTCCTTCTTGATTTGTATGACATTGATTTGTATGAAGAGAGGAATAATGGGTAAATACCGACTATAATAAGCCCAGGGTACATATTGAGAGGGTTTAGACATGTTGAGTAGGTTTAGTGCGACTATGGGTGGTGCTTTTAGTGGTGCTGCGAATTATGCTAGTGATGCTGCGAGTGCTGCTGCGAATGCTGCTGCGAGTTTAGCGAATAGTGGTGCGAGTTTAGCGAGTAGTGCTGCTGCGAGTTTAGCAAGTAGTGCTGCTAGTGTGCTTTCAGCCCCGGGACAAGCCTTCGAAGATCGCGAGGAGGCGGCACGCTACCAACAAGTGTCCTCTAATGCGCCACCAATTGACGCAGCAGCGGCAGAAGCAAGTGTAGCAGCACCAGTAGCCGCAGCTGCAGAACCAGCACCAGCAGCTGCAGAACCAGCACCACAACCTGAAGTAGCTGCAGAAGAACCATTACCATTTGCTGAGTTAGATGCAGATCAAGATAGTTTAGACCAAGGGATAGCAGCAGATGATAAGTTAGCAGCATTGCCAGCACGAAAACTTGCACATGAAGCAAAGCTAGAAGCAGAAGCCGCACAAGCAGCAGATAATAAAGCAGCATTAGATGAACTTCCTCAAGGCAATTTAACTGAAGAAGAGGAATA
>DHXK01000115.1:29509-57434 GCA_002413665.1 Legionellales bacterium UBA5158
GCAAAACTAACAAAACCAGCACTAGAAAGGGCGGAAGCCGCACGTCAAGCTGCAGATGCAGCCCCCGCCATAGCAGCAGCGGAAGCAGAAGCCGCACAAGCAGCAGATAATAAAGCAGCATTCGATGAACTTCCTCAAGGTAATTTAACTGAAGAAGAGGAATACGACGCAACACAGGCAGCAAAACTAACAAAACCAGCACTCGAAAGGGCGGTAGCCGCACGTAAAGCTACAGATGCAGCACCCGCCATAGCAGCAGCGGAAGCTGAAGCAGCCGCGGCGGCAGCAATACCGCCTGCTCCGCCATTGAGCGCAAGTTCAATAACGCCTGGTGGTACGCCACCTGCCCCAACTGTGGCATTGGACACAAGTTCAATAACCCCTGGTGATGCACCAAAAAAAGAAGAAAAACCAAAAACTCCTGAAGAAAAAGAAAAAGACCATGAATTGAAAGGCAAAATTCTTGCTCATATGGATGCTATAGCCAAAAGATCTTTAGGAACAGTAGGTCGGATTCCAGATTTTACTGAATTTAAAGCGCGTGAGCTTACTGCATTAAGTAAAAAGTCATCCCCGGATAACCAAAAAATTTACGACGAACTAAATGTAGAGCTCCAAATTCAACTAGCTGATGTTAAACAATTTGATCCAGCGAAATGGAATGCGACAGTTGAAGCAGCATCAAAAAATTTAAAATTATTTGATAATAAAGGTAAGCCTGATCCAAAAGTAGCCGAAAATCTTGTGGAGATGGGCAAGAAGACGTTAGAGAGTTTTGAAAGATCCTTAGACCTTAAAAGACAAAATGATCATTATAATGATATGTGCAGAGATCAAGGATTCCCTACTCGGTGGCGTTTGGTGGGTTACCTTGAATCACTCGAGCAAAATCCGGTGCATGGATCGACTAAAGGTAACGATGACGCACCATATAGAAAACTGGAACCTGGTATTTACGAAGCTGTCACAAAGAATGGAGAGCTTAGAGATAAAGGCAAAGAAGGTGAGCGATACAGTGTAGAATTATTAAAAGATGGATCAGTCCGACCTATACCTCCACCTATAGGGATTGAGGCATATGGAAGAGCGCAAAGTGATTGCATTGACTTTTTGATGCAAAATGACCCAACCACTTTGAAAATTTTGAAAATGACGCATAGCAATCCCTCTGTGCATGGGGGTCTTTTCTTTAAAGGCAAGCCCAGCTTCTTTTCTGAGCATTTTGCTGCGATGAAATCAAGACCCAACGCTAAACTAGAAATTCAGGTTGAGGTTTTAGCAGTATTACTCAGCATGGATCCTGTTCAGCACAAACAAGTTATGAAGGAGATGGAAGATCATAATAAGCTATGTGACAAAGCCGTAGCCCTAAAAGAGAAACAAGTTACAGATCTGCGTGCCGCAATGGCATTACAAGAAGGCAAGCCAGATCCGAGATCCGATGCAGCAAAAGCTAAAGCAAAGTTAGCAGAAAAAGCTTTTGTACCAGATTTGAAATTTGCAAAATTGCTAGGTATGAAGGTTCCAAATCCAGATGATAGCAAACTTAAGAAAGCTCTTTTAGGAACTGGCACTGGTGTTGATTCAGCTAGATTAGAACAAGTTATCCAATATATCGATAAACAAACAGCAGCGGGACACGCAGTGACATATGAAGGTCTCGTGGCCAAACAAGGTAATTTTTATTCTGGTACAGGCAGTACAAAATTTAGCTCTGGAGACATGGCTAAGCAGCGATCGGGTATGGAAAACAAGCAGTGGGTACAAGATGCAGCCAAATTAGGCATGATATACTTTGAAGCAAATCGATATGCAAACTTCCAAAATTTAACAAAAAGAGAGATCACAATGGAAGGTTTAAGAGACCATTTAGCGAAGGAACTAGGGGAACAGTTTAAACCGGCCGATCCTCACGACTTAATGGAAAAAGTAGCAGTGAATTTCATGGCGAAGTTGAATGCGTCTGTGGATAAGAAAGTTACACCTGCTCTTACCGGTGCTGCTCCCGTTCTTGGCGGTATTCAACCAGAAGCTGCAGCTGCATCTAAAGGTGGCCTTACAGCTGGTACTCGACTTGACGATCAATGGAAACAATGGGGTGAGGAGCGCGGAGTGGAGGCTCTTGCAGCCATACCATTGCCACCCGATGAATCTGACCATGCGGATGAATTGATTGGAAAGTTTGATCAAGATAGAGAAAGGATGGATGTTAATGACCGAATTGAGCAGTTGGGGCAGGCTCAAGTATTATTAGTAGATGAACATAATGTTTTATCAGACGATCAAAAGCGTGATTTATCTTCTGCCATTGTTAAAGAGCTTCAGATAGTTGAGAACAAAGTGCAAGCAGGGACTGGCCCTGCGAGTGATCTCGACGATATAAAAGCCAAGCTCAACAAAGATGATACTCCAAATTATAACCCTGCACATAAGGCGCCTGGGCCAGCTGGACCTAGTGGTTAAATAGTTATTTATGTATTATGATGTATGCGCGATAAGTTGAGAGTCCATCTGAATTCCATCTCATCGCGTATACTAGTTGACTTAGCGTTTTTATTATTTACAGCAAATTTGTTTAATAGAAATAAGTGGTATGTTGCTCCCTTCTGAAATTGGAATATATCAGCTACTGAAGAAGAGCTTTCATTATCTTGTATCTTTATCCTCCCTTCGTTACAATCACCGCCACTTAAACTAGGTAGTGATATCAATGCGTAAACCAATGGTCGCTGGTAACTGGAAAATGCACGGCACACGCAGTGCGGCTCATTCTTTGCTTGAGTCTATCAGACAGGGCGCAGAAGAGTTTTCCAACGTCGATATCGTTGTTTTTCCGAGTTTTGTGCATTTAGCACTTTCAGAACAAATATTAGAAAAAACTCAGATTGCCTGGGGTGCTCAAAACCTTTACCTCGGCCAGTCAGGTGCCTTTACTGGTGAAGTGTCAGGGCCTATGTTAAAAGAATATGGGTGTGAATATGTTTTGATCGGCCATTCAGAACGCAGACATATCTTTCATGAAGACCTAGATCTAGTAGCAGCAAAATTAAAAGCCGCATTTGAAGCTAAATTACAGCCCATTTTGTGCTTGGGTGAAACACTAGACCAGCGTGAAAAAGAGGATACAGAGAAAGTCATTGCTGAGCAGTTATCATCGGCAATTGCAGTAGTAGGCATAAAAGCTCTAGCTAATGCAGTTCTTGCTTATGAGCCTGTTTGGGCAATAGGAACAGGGTTAACCGCCTCACCCGAGCAAGCGCAAGCCGTCCATGCCTTTATTCGTCAACAATTAGCGCAACAAGATGTTGCCCTAGCGGATACAACGCGTATACTTTACGGCGGCAGTGTGAAAGCGGATAATGTATCAGGATTATTTGACATGCCCGATATAGACGGTGCCTTAGTTGGCGGCGCTTCGTTAGAAGCAAAAAGCTTCTTGGCCATTTGCCAAGCAGCATTGAAATAAAAAAGGTTTAATTTATGTATCAATTTATTTTAGTCGTACACATGTTTGTTTGTCTCTGCATAGTTGGCTTAGTGCTTGTGCAGCAAGGTAAAGGCGCTACCATGGGTGCTGCGTTCGGTAGCGGTGCTTCTCAGACTGTGTTTGGTAGCCGCGGTTCCGGTTCATTTTTATTAAAAGTAACTGTTGCTTTTGTTGCTGTGTTTTTTTCCACCAGCATCGTGCTGAATTACATGGCCACTAAAGCCTCTAGACAAGAGCAGGCTATGACATTACCTGCAGAAAACATTAATAAGCAGGCTGCGCCTATAACACCCAGCAGCATCCCCACCTCAACGGGATCAACGAATAACAAACCTCAACTATAAGTAAAAAAGCAAAAAGATATGCCGAAGTGGTGAAATTGGTAGACACGCCATCTTGAGGGGGTGGTGGCGAAAGCTGTGTCGGTTCGAATCCGATCTTCGGCACCAAGAATTATGTTTGTCGCAACAGTCGGAAAGCCATTAGAATAGTAATGTAAGCAACATAGGAGAAACACCCGTGTTAGAAAATTACGTGCCTATCCTGATTTTTATGATTATCGGTGTGCTATTAGGCATAATTGCTCCCACCTTAGGTTATCTTTTAGGCCCTAAGCGGCCAAATCCAGCAAAACTTTCTTCTTACGAATGTGGCTTCGATACTTTCAGTGATGCCCGTATGCCTTTTGACGTGCGTTTTTACTTGGTCGCGATTCTATTTATTATTTTTGATTTAGAGACAGCGTTCCTGGTGCCATGGGCTGTTGTTTTCCGCCAACTAGGTTGGTTTGGAATCGGTGTAATGGGTCTTTTCTTAGGTATTTTAGTCGTTGGTTTTATTTACGAATGGAAAAAAGGGGCACTGGAATGGGAATAGAAGGTGTCGAAAAACAAGGATTTTTTACCACGACCTTAGGCACGATTGTTAATTGGGCACAAACTGGCTCTTTATGGCCTATGACGTTCGGCTTAGCGTGTTGTGCAGTTGAAATGATGCATGCTGGTGCTTCACGATATGATATGGATAGATTCGGTGTCATCTTTCGTGCTAGCCCTAGGCAATCGGATGTGATGATAGTGGCCGGAACATTATGTAATAAAATGGCGCCTGCTTTGCGTAAAGTTTACGATCAAATGGCTGAGCCACGTTGGGTGATTTCTATGGGCTCCTGTGCAAATGGGGGTGGTTATTATCACTATTCTTATTCAGTGGTGCGCGGGTGTGACCGTATTGTTCCTGTCGATATTTATGTGCCAGGATGTCCACCTACCGCAGAAGCATTGTTGTACGGTGTGATTCAGTTACAAAACAAAATTAAACGAAATAAAATTATTGCGCGCTAAGGGAAAGACAATGTCTGACATCAACGCATTGCTAGTGAAGGTCACGGAACGTTTTTCCAAAACAGTTCCGTTTATTGATTTTGCGCTGGGAGAAATAACCTTAGTCGTTGCTCGTGAACAGCTACTTGATGTGGCAAAGTGCTTACGTGATGAAGCAGATTTTTCATTCAATCAATTGATTGATGTGTGTGGTGTAGACTATTTGCATTATGGATTATCTGAGTGGGAGACCAACTCAGCAACCACAAATGGTTTTGAGCGCGGACGTGATACCAGTGCAATAAATAGGGCAGATAAAACATCAGAAACTCTGCATAGCGCAGCACGCTTTGCAGTGGTTTATCATTTTTTATCTCTCACTCATAATCAACGCATACGCATACGTGTTTTCCTCGATGAAAATGATTTAGAGATTCCAACCTTAGTTGAGTTATGGCCCTCTGCAAATTGGTTTGAGCGTGAAGCGTTTGATTTATTCGGAATTATTTTTGTAAAACATCCAGATTTACGTAGAATTTTAACGGACTATGGTTTCATCGGACATCCATTCCGCAAAGATTTTCCTCTAATTGGAAATGTCGAAGTACGTTACGACGCAAAACTACAGCGGGTTGTTTATGAGCCTGTCAGCATACAGCCTCGCATACTCGAACCCAAAGTGATTCGACGCGACAATCGTTATGAGGTGGGAGAATAAAATGGAAAAGCTCCCAGAAATTCGCAACTATACATTTAATTTTGGCCCACAACATCCTGCCGCGCATGGTGTATTACGTTTAATTTTAGAAGTGGATGGCGAAACTATTTTACGCGCTGATCCTCATGTAGGCTTGTTGCATCGCGCCACTGAAAAATTAGCAGAAAGCAAACCGTATAATCATACTATTGGTTACATGGATAGATTAGATTACGTTTCAATGATGTGTAATGAACACGGTTATGTGTTAGCCATCGAAAAATTATTAGGAATAGCACCACCCGTACGCGCACAATATATTCGTGTCATGTTTGATGAAATCACAAGAATTTTAAATCATTTATTATGGTTAGGCGCACACGGTCTAGATTTAGGTGCGATGTCCATGTTTTTGTATTGTTTCCGTGAGCGAGAAGAATTACTGGATTGTTACGAAGCAGTTTCCGGAACACGTATGCATGCGACTTACTACAGGCCAGGTGGAGTCTATCGTGACCTTCCTGCAAAAATGCCGCAATACAAGCCATCACGTTGGCACACAGAAAAAGAAGTTGAAGAATTAAATAAAAATCGTCAAGGTTCTCTCTTAGATTTTATTTGGGATTTTACCGAGAGATTCCCTCAGCGCGTAGATGAATATGAAACACTACTTACTGATAATAGAATTTGGAAACAACGTACCGTAGGAATAGGCGTAGTATCACCTGAGCGTGCTATTGCTTTAGGTTTTACTGGGCCCATGTTACGTGGTTCCGGTGTTGAGTGGGACTTACGAAAAAAACAGCCTTACGAAGTATACGACCAATTAGATTTTGCAATTCCCATTGGAAAAACTGGCGACAGTTACGATAGATATTTAGTCCGTGTCGAAGAAATGCGTCAATCCAATTATTTGATTCGACAATGCGTGGAATGGTTGCGTAATAATCCAGGCCCTGTCCTTTTAGATAATCATAAAATTACACCACCGACTCGCGTTGCCATGAAAGAAGATATGGAAGCGATGATACATCATTTTAAATTGGCCACAGAAGGTTATAGTTTACCCGAAGGCGAAGCGTACGCAGCGATAGAGCATCCCAAGGGAGAGTTTGGCGTGTACCTCGTTTCTGATGGTGCAAATAAACCTTATCGTTTAAAAATTCGTGCAGCAGGGTTTTCACATTTAGCAGCACTGAATGAGCTTGTGCACGGTCACATGATCGCTGACGTTGTTACCATTTTATCAAGTTTAGATATCGTATTTGGGGAGATAGACCGCTAATGTCAGAGATCACACAAACGCTGCTTAGTGTATCAGTGCGCGCGAAGATAGATCATTGGATGAAGCGTTATCCTGCAGAACAAAAACGTTCAGCAGTGATGGCCGCTTTACATTTTACACAAGAAGAAAATAGTGGTTGGTTGTCGGATGAGTTATTAGCAGCTGTTGCAGATTATTTAGAAATGCCAAAAATTGCAGTATATGAAGTCGCAACATTTTACACGATGTATAATTTGAAGCCCGTAGGCCGACATGTCATTGAAGTTTGCACCAGTATTTCTTGCATGTTATGTGGCTGCGATAAGATAGTTGATCAATTACAAAAAAAATTAAAAATTGATTTTGATGAAACCACAGCTGATGGGAAATTTACGTTACGTCGCGTAGAGTGTCTTGCATCATGTACTACAGCACCGATGTTTCAAATCGGAAAAAAATATTACGAAAGTCTCACACCAGAAAAAGTGAATACTATCTTGGATGAGTTGGAGTAATTTTGTGACGAATGAAGTTTGCTTTCGGACATTGCATTTAGATAAACCATGGACACTGGCGACCTATGAAAGTGCTGGTGGTTATGCGCAATTAAAAAAAATTCTAAATGAAAATATTCCACCAGAAAAAATTATTGATGCATTGAAAACATCTGCATTGCGTGGCCGTGGTGGTGCTGGATTTCCAACCGGATTGAAGTGGAGTTTTCTTAAGCACGATATGCCCGGACAAAAATATGTATTGTGCAACGCGGATGAAAGCGAGCCAGGCACTTGCAAAGATCGTGATATTTTACGTTATAACCCGCATCAAATTATTGAAGGCATTATCATTGGCGGTTATGCAATGGGTGCCAGTGTAGGTTATTGCTACATACGCGGAGAATTTTGTGGTGAACCCTACGAAGCATTTGAATCAGCATTAGAAGAAGCGTATCGCGCAGGGTTGTTGGGTAAACACATCTTAGGTTCTCATTTTGATTTTGATTTATATACGCACTTAGGCGCGGGCGCTTATATTTGTGGTGAAGAAACAGCAATGATGGAATCGTTGGAAGGTAAGAAAGGCTTGCCACGTTTCAAGCCACCTTTTCCTGCCGCAAAAGGTATTTATGGTCGACCCACTACGATTAACAATGTTGAAACGTTTGCCTCGGTGCCAGTGATTTTAGAGCGCGGTTCAGAATGGTTTTTAGGTTTAGGCAAACCAAACAATGGTGGGTGCAAAGTATTTAGTGTCACGGGTCATGTCAACAACCCTGGTAATTTTGAAGTTCCATTAGGCACACCGTTTAAAGATTTATTAGCAATGGCTGGTGGTGTACGCACAGGTCACACATTAAAAGCAGTAATTCCTGGTGGTTCGTCTATGCCAGTGATTCCAGCCACGCTGATGATGACATTGGATATGGATTTTGATTCCATTCAAAAAGCGGGATCCGGATTAGGATCTGGTGCTGTGATTATCATGGATGACACTGTCTGCATGGTAAAAGCGTTGGAACGTATTTCATTTTTTTATATGGAAGAATCGTGTGGACAATGCACGCCATGTCGTGAAGGCACAGGTTGGATTTATCGTTTAGTACATCGTATCGAGCAAGGGCTTGGTACCTTAGAAGATATTGAAACATTAAAACGTGCTGCAAAAAATATAGAAGGCCGTACCATTTGTGCATTTGGCGAAGCAGCTGCATGGCCTGTGGGTGGTTTTCTCAAGCATTTTTATGATGAGTTTGTGTATCATGTGGAGCATAAGAAGTGTCTAGTTTAGCCTCTCCCCTTGCGAGAGAGACCGACGCCTCCGGGCACCTTCTCCCACAAGGGGAGAAGGAAAATAGCTAAGGCTATATAAGACACCTTCTCCCACAGGGGGAGAAGGGTTGTGTTAGGGCTTTAATAGGTAAATACATGTCAGACATAGAAATTGAAATAGACGGTAAAAAATGTCAAGCCAAACCAAATGCGATGGTAATTCAAGTCGCAGATGAGGCAGGAATTTATATTCCACGTTTTTGCTATCATAAACATTTGTCTATCGCAGCAAACTGTCGCATGTGTTTAGTGGAAGTTGAAAAATCTCCTAAAACATTACCCGCGTGTGCAACACCTGTTACCCCTGGCATGAAAGTATTTACCAAATCTCCAAAAGCTCTCGCAGCACAAAAAGCAGTAATGGAATTTCTACTTATCAACCATCCATTAGATTGCCCCATCTGCGATCAAGGTGGTGAGTGTGAACTGCAAGATTTAGCAATTGGTTATGGCTCTGCTAATTCAGAATATTTAGAAGGTAAACGTGCGGTTGCAGACAAAGACATAGGCCCTTTAATAGAAACAGCAATGACGCGCTGCATACATTGCACACGCTGTGTGCGTTTTGGTGCTGAAATAGCAGGCATGCGCGAGTTAGGTGCGACCGGCCGTGGCGAGCACATGGAAATTGGCACTTACATCGAACATGCTATGAAATCAGAAGTGTCAGGAAACGTCATTGACATTTGCCCAGTGGGTGCATTGACCTCAAAACCATTTCTATTTACCGCTAGAGCTTGGGAGTTACAACAATTTCCAACGATCAGCTCGCATGATTGTTTGGGATCAAATATATATGCGCACACACGTAATGGCGAAGTCATGCGTGTGGTACCTCATGAAAATGCTTCGATTAATGAAACATGGATTTCAGATCGTGATCGTTTTAGTTATGAAGCGCTCTATCATCCTGATCGCCTCAAAAATCCTTTAATAAAAATAGATGGCAAATGGAAAGAAGTTGAATGGTCTATCGCTTTAGAATTTGCCGTAAAGGGATTGCAAAAAGTGTTAGAAAAAAACGGGCCTGAGCAAATTGCAGCTCTTGCATCGCCTAATTCAACATTAGAAGAATTTTATTTATTACAAAAATTAATGCGTACGTTAGGTACTTCTAATGTCGATCATCGTTTACGTCAAATTGATTTTTCCGATCAAGCAAACACAGAGATTTTCACAGAAATAAATTTTCATATTTCAGAATTACAACATTGCGATGCGATTTTGTTGGTGGGGTCTAACATACAAAAAGAACAACCCATTGCAGGATTGCATGTACGTAAAGCGACACTCAATAATGCAAAAGTAATGGCTATTAATTTAGTAGATTATCCTTTTAATTTTGTACTGAGTCAAAAAAGCATAGTCGCTACAGATGAAATGGTTCTGCGATTAGCGGGCATTGCTAAAGCGATGATTGCTACCACTGATTCTGCGATTGAAAATATGGAAACTATTCTTGCTGATGTCGTTAGCGAAGATAGCGATGTGGCAATGGCACAGTATTTATTAACAGGGGAAAAAGCTTGCGTCGTGTTAGGGAATATTGCATGCAATCATCCTCAAGCCGCTGTTATTCGTGCTCTCTCTCATTTAATTGCAAAACTTAGTTCTGCAGAAATAGCTTTGTTAACCGAAGGTGCTAATGCTGCTGGAGCATGGCTAGTAGGTGCTGTTCCCAATCGTACAAATACACTGAGCGAAGGCTTAGATGCGCAAGCCATGTTTCAGAAAAAACTGAAAGCTTATTTGCTGATGAATGTTGAAGCTAGTGTAGATTGTGCCAATCCTGTTGTTGTGCTTGATGCTTTAAAAGCAGCAGAATTCGTTGTCTCTTTATCTTTATTTAATCATGCAGACTTGCAAGATCATGCTGATGTGATTTTACCGATTACTCCTTTTACAGAAACATCTGGCACGTTTGTGAATGCTGCAGGAGTGTGGCAAATGTTTAAAGGAGTGGCGACTCCATTTGCTTCCGCTAGACCTGCTTGGAAAGTGTTGCGTGTATTGGGTAATTTATTGCATTGCGAAGGATTTGATTTTAATTCCAGTGAAGAAGTTCAAGCAGAAATAAAATTAAAGCTTAGCGAAAGCGTTTTATTAAAAAAAGTTCCTTATCAATTGAGTGAAGAACATTTTGTAAAACCTTCTAAAGAAAAATTGTTTAGAGTGGGTGGTATTCCAATTTATTCAGTTGATAGCATGGTGCGACGAGCAAAAGCATTGCAAGCTGCTCAGCCTGTTATTGAAGGTGACGTAGAGCAAGTGCGGATACATCCTAAAACTGCTGAACGCTTGTTATTGAAAGAGGGCATGATGGTTGTTGTGAAACAAAAGATTGGTGAAGTGAGTTTGCCAGTTGCATATGACGCCAATTTGCCTGAACGTAGTGTATTTATTGCAGGTGGAATATTGGCGAGCGCTGGGTTGAGTGAGTTGTTTGGTGAGGTTGAAATAAAAGCTTTGTAAACAAGCACCCCTCACCCGCCGCCTGTGGCGTCGACCTCTCCCACAAGGGAAGAAGAAAAAATGTTTAAGGCTTTTTATATATGACAGACTTATTACTCGTAGCCATGATAGTTGGAAAAATTATTGCGCTTGTTATCGTATTGCTTTTGTCAGTTGCGTATCTCACTTTCTTTGAACGCAAAGTCATAGGTTACATGCAATTACGTATAGGCCCTAATCGTGTAGGGCCACTTGGTTTAGCGCAACCTTTCGCCGATGTGCTAAAATTATTATTAAAAGAAATAATAATACCAACAGCATCAAATCGTTATTTATTTATTATTGCTCCTATTATTAGTTTAGCCACGGCACTTGCTGGTTGGGCTGTTATTCCATTTGGTAAATCAGCGGTACTTGCAAACATAAATGCTGGCGTTCTTTATTCTTTAGCGTTGTCTTCACTCGGTGTGTACGGTGTATTAATTGCAGGATGGGCATCTAATTCTAAATATGCTTTATTTGGCGCACTACGTGCAACGGCTCAATCTATCTCCTATGAAATTGCAATGGGATTTGCCTTAGTAGGCGTGATGATGGCAGCTGGCTCGTTAAATTTTCAGACTATTATTCACGCTCAAAGCGGTGGGATTTGGCATTGGTATTGGTTGCCACTATTCCCTTTATTCATAGTGTATTGGATTTCAGGTATCGCAGAAACCAATCGTGCTCCCTTTGATGTTGCAGAGGGCGAAACAGAAATTGTTGCTGGTTTCCACGTAGAATATTCAGGTGTAGCTTTCGCGTTATTTTTTCTAGCTGAATATGCGAGCATGATTTTAATTTCAGCCTTAATTGCTACTTTATTTTTAGGGGGTTGGTTATCGCCTTTTCAAGGCATTCCAGTGTTAGAACCTCTTTTTGATTTTGTACCCGGGGCTTTTTGGCTGATAGCTAAGATCACTATTTTTATATTTTTCTATTTGTGGATACGCGCAACATTTCCGCGGTATCGATATGATCAGATTATGCGATTAGGTTGGAAAATATTAATTCCCGTGACTCTAGTTTGGATTGTAGTCCTGACCCTTGCGATCCAATTTAAAGTGGCACCCTGGTTTAATGTGTAAAATGAAAAAATTAAAGAGATGATTTTATGCAACAATTAAAACAATTCATCAAAAGCTTTTCCCTTTGGGAATTACTTCTCGGCTTAAAACTAACTGGCCGTTTCTTTTTTTCTAAAAAAATAACTATTCAATACCCAGAAGAAAAAACACCCGCTTCTCCACGTTTCCGTGGCATTCATGCGCAACGTCGCTATCCAAATGGTGAAGAACGTTGTATAGCCTGTAAGTTATGCGAAGCAGTTTGTCCTGCGTTGGCAATTACAATAGAAGCTGAGCCTCGCGAAGATGGGTCACGCCGCACGACATTGTATGATATCGATTTATTTAAGTGTGTTTATTGTGGTTTTTGTGAAGAAGTGTGTCCTGTGGATGCCATCGTGTTGACAGGTGCTCATGATTATCATATGGAAAACCGTGGGGAAAATATTTTAATAAAAGAAAAATTATTAGCGATAGGTGATAAGTGCGAAACAGAGATTGCAAAAGCACGTGCACAAGACGCACCGTACAGATAACACATAGATCCAAGAGATTAATATGCAACGCAGCGACAGGATCCCGCTCACTAAACGTAAAGGTTAAAGGCTTTTTATGACAGCTCTACAAATTATTTTTTATATTTTATCCAGTTTTGCAATTTTTTCTGCATTAATGGTGGTGGCTTCTAGCAACCCAGTGCGTGGCGCATTATTTTTGGTGCTCACCTTTTTTTGCATGGCTGGGATCTGGCTTCTATTGCACGCAGAATTTCTTGCGCTCATTTTATTGCTGGTGTATGTGGGTGCTGTTATGACCTTATTTTTATTTGTTGTCATGATGTTAAGTGTGAGTCGCTTAAGTTTAAAAGAAGGTTTCGTTCGCTACCTACCTGTAAACATATTAGTTGTTTTGCTGATAGTCGGCTTAATGGTAATAGTCATTAGCTCAGATCGTTTTGGTCTTTTACAAATGCCAATTCCTGCTGCAAAAGGGGCAGATTATAGCAACACGGCACGTTTAGGAATGCAGCTTTACACGCATTATGCCTTTCCATTTGAAATTGCTGCCGTATTATTGTTAACTGCAATTGTTGCAGCCATTACACTAACGCATAACTCCAGAAAAAAACATAAATCACAAAACGTCAGTGCACAAATTGCCGTGCGCCGTGAGGATCGTGTGCGTTTAGTCAAAATGAATTCCGAACCCAAACTCAAACCAAATAATAGCACAGGGCAATGATATGATTTCTCTTTCTCAATTTTTGACTGTTGCAGCGTTGCTATTTGGTATAGGTATGGCAGGCATTATTATCAATCGAAAAAATATTATCGTTTTGCTCATGTCGATTGAATTAATTCTTTTAGCCGTCAACACAAACTTTATTGCCTTTTCTTATTTTTTAGATAACGTCGTCGGGCAAATATTTGTATTTTTTATTTTAACTGTCGCCGCGGCTGAAGCTGCAATTGGTTTGGCGATAATGGTTGTACTGTTTCGTAAACGAGGCACTTTAGAAGTGCAAGATCTCGATTTATTAAAAGGATAAAAGAGTGGAAAATAATTTATTATCCATAGCGCTGAGTATTATTTTGTTGCCTTTAGCTGGCGCAATCATTGCAGGGTTGCTAGGCAAAGTGATAGGACGTCGTGCAACGCATAGCGTCACTATTTCTTTTGTTGGGATAGCCTTTTTATTGTCATGTTACCTTTTTAAAATGATAGTGTTAGATGGCGCACCGAAAGTTGACGGCATAGTTTATCAATGGATACAGTCAGGATCGTTTACATTTGACATTGGCCTCTTGGTCGATCGATTAAGTGCAACGTTAATATTTATCGTCACATTCGTATCACTCACCGTGCATATTTACACGATTGGTTACATGGCTGATGATCCAGGCTATCAACGTTTTTTTTCCTACGTTTCTTTGTTCACGTTTGCAATGTTGACATTAGTTTTAGCGAATAATTTTTTACTATTATTCTTTGGTTGGGAAGGTGTAGGTTTAGTTTCTTATTTATTAATTGGTTTTTGGTTTAAACGGGAATCAGCTGTATTTGGCAGCTTAAAAGCTTTTTTAGTGAATCGTTTAGGCGACATAGGTTTTGTCTTGGCCATTGCAGCCATACTCATGTTTTTTGGACAATTAGATTATCAAAATGTATTTAATAATGTGAATTTAATTTCAGATAAAACGATACATTTATTTCCTGGTATATCACCACCCGCTATTACTGTGATCTGCGTATTGTTGTTCATTGGTGCAATGGCAAAATCAGCACAAGTGCCATTACATGTTTGGTTGCCAGAATCTATGGAAGGTCCTACGCCGATCTCAGCGTTGATACATGCTGCGACTATGGTAACCGCTGGTATTTATATGGTGGCGCGCATGTCACCCCTATTTGAATATTCTCCTGTTGCATTAAGTTTTGTAATAACGATAGGTGCGACTACGTGTTTTTTCATGGGAATTTTGGCGGTATTTCATCATGACATTAAACGTGTTATTGCGTATTCGACTTTGTCGCAGTTAGGTTACATGACGGTGGCATTAGGTGCTTCCGCGTATGATGCAGCTATTTTTCATTTGCTGACACACGCATTTTTTAAAGCGTTGCTTTTCTTGGCGGCAGGATCCGTTATTATTGCCCTGCATCATGAACAAGATATGCGGAAAATGGGTGGTCTAAGACGTTACATGCCTATCACTTATCTAACTTTTGCAATTGGTGCATTAGCGCTTGCAGCTATACCACCTTTTGCAGGATTTTATTCTAAAGATGCCATTATCGAAGCAGTGAAGTTATCGACAATTCCTGGTGCAGGCTACGCTTATGTCTGTGTTTTAGCAGGTGCGTTTATTACGCCACTTTATATTTTTCGCGCTTTCTTTTTAACGTTTCATGGAGAAGAACATTTAGATCCTGAAGCAAAAGAACATTTGCAAGAATCTCCGTGGGTGGTTTTAATTCCTTTGATTGCTTTGGCTATCCCCAGCATTATTGCGGGAGGCATGTTGATAGGCCCTATGTTATTTGACCAACCACGTTTGTTAGGTGATAGCATTTTTGTATTGCCAGAGCATGATGTATTAACGAAATTAGCCGTTCATTATCATGGTGCTAAAATGATGGCGATAGAAGCCAGCCATACAATAACTTTTTGGTTAGCGATTGCAGGTATAGTCGCAGCTTGGATGTTTAACATGCGTTACACTGCGTTTGCAGAAAGCATGAAGCGCCGTCTATCCTGGTTGTATGCGGTGATGGTGAACAAGTATGGCTTTGATGATTTCAATCAATTAGTGTTCGTGCGAGGCACAAGACGTCTCGGTAACTTTTTTTATAAAGTCAGCGATCTATGGATCATAGATGGACTTTTTGTAAATGGCTCTGGCCAATTCATAGTGTGGTTCTCGCGTGTGTCGAGACATGTACAGTCTGGTTACATTTATCATTACGCATTAGTAATGGTGACCGGATTATTAATTTTTCTGGGCTGGCTCTTGTTAGGATCTTGATTTATGTTTGCAAATCACTTGGTGTCATTGTTAATTTGGTTGCCGGTTCTGGGAGCAATACTTGTTTTAATGACGGGCGGAGATAAAAATGCAAATGCAGCGCGTGCAATTGCCGTTTTATTCAGTGTTATCAATCTTGCATTGTGTGTTCCGTTTTATTTAGGATTCGATAGCTCTAGTTATGCTATGCAGTTTCAAGAAAATTTGTTGTGGATACGTGTTTATAAAATTCATTATGCTGTTGGTGTTGATGGCATTTCTCTCGCGATGATTATTCTGACGAACTTTACTGGCTTGTTAGTCATACTCGCAGGTTGTCAGGCGATTAAGATTCGTGTCGCTCAATACATGGCAACGTTTCTCATTATGCAAGGCATGATGATAGGTGTATTTGCAGCAACCGATGCCATATTATTTTATGTATTTTGGGAAGGTATGCTCATTCCTATGTATTTGAGTATAGGCATGTGGGGAAGTGCGAATCGTTCTTATGCATCGATTAAGTTTTTCTTATATACGTTTTTAGGTTCGATTTTAATGTTGATTGCTTTGTTGTATTTATACAACTTAACCGGCACATTCGAAATTGAAAAATTTTATGGTTTAACAAATCTTTCATTACACACTCAAGAATTATTATTCTTTGCTTTCTTTTTAGCATTTGCAGTGAAGGTACCTATGTGGCCTGTCCATACCTGGTTACCAGATGCGCATACTGAAGCCCCCTCAGGTGGTTCGGTGGTGCTGGCTGCTTTAATGTTAAAGCTAGGGATTTATGGATTTCTTCGTTTCAGTATGCCTATCGTGCCAGAAGCGTGTGCAGCACTTTCGTGGTTCATGATAGTGCTGTCATTGATAGCAATTGTTTACATAGGCTTGGTGGCGATTGTTCAAACTGATATGAAAAAACTCATTGCGTATTCTTCTATTGCTCACATGGGTTTTGCGACCTTGGGTTGCTTTATGATTTACGATATTTATAGTCATACTGGGGCTTATCAAGATGCTTACATGAGTTTAGAAGGCGCAGTGATTCAAATGATTGCACATGCCTTTGGCTCAGGCGCAATGTTCTTAGGCGTGGGGATGTTGGCTGACCGGTTTTATAATCACAGCAGAAATATTAAAGATTACGGTGGAATAGCAGCGCGTATGCCGGTTTTTGCAGCGTTTTTTATGCTATTTGCCATGTCTAATATAGGTTTGCCAGGCACTGCTGGATTCGTAGGTGAGTTCATGGTGATCATGAGTGCATTCCAAGCTCATTTTGCAGTAGCCTTGATTGCTGCATTAACCTTAATTTTAGCGGCATCGTATACGTTGTGGATGTATAAGCGAGTATTTTTTGGGCCTGTGGCCAATGAGCATGTTGCGATGTTTGAAGATATTACATGGTTAGAAAAAACAAATTATACGTTGTTGGCAGCGGGGGTATTATTTATTGGTCTTTATCCTGCTCCGATTGTGAATGTACTACATGCCACGATAGGGCATTTATTGCAGTTAAGTATTCCTGGTTGATGCAGCACTGCTTTCCGCATCTCCCACAAGGGGAGAGGCGGAAAAAAGTTTAAATTTAAATTTTTATAAAAAACCAATTGGAAAGAAATTCATGAACTTTACAATGCCCATTTTCTCCGTCGCATTGCCAGAAATTTTCATGCTCTGCATGGCTATGCTTGCTTTGTTGACCGATGTTTTTTTACCGGCTCGTGCGCGATTGGTGACTTACATACTGGTGCAATTTACGGTTGTTCTGACCTTCTTTTTCGTGGTTTCACAATATAGCGAATATCCTAGTCCTATCATTACATTCGGTGGCAGCTATATTATTGATAAGCTTGCCATACTGTTAAAAATGTTTATCTGTCTCATTAGTTTCTTTGTATTTGCATATTCACGTGAATATATTTCTGAGCGCGGAATAGCATTTGGTGAATATTATGTTTTAGGTTTGTTAGCCGTGTTAGGCATGTTAATTATGTCTTCAGCTTATAGTTTTTTAACGATTTATTTGGGATTGGAATTACTTTCTTTAGCATTATACGCAATGGTTGCTATGCAAAAAGATTCAGCCGATGCGACTGAAGCGGCCATGAAATATTTTGTCATGGGAGCGTTTGCTTCAGGATTATTATTGTATGGCATCTCCATGATTTATGGAGCAACAGGCTCTATTGAAATAATGCAAATAGCTAACATAATGACGCATTCAACGCCTAGTCAGCATATGGTCGAAGTTTTTGGCCTAGTCTTTATTCTTGTAGGATTGATGTTTAAATTTGGTGCCGTACCTTTTCATATGTGGGTACCTGATGTTTACCAAGGCGCGCCTACCAGCATGACTTTGTTTATCGCTAGCGCCCCTAAAATTGCAGCGTTTGGTATTACCATGCGAATTTTAATGGAAGCTATGCCTAGCTTACAAGTTGAATGGGAACACGTGTTAATGGTTGTTGCCATTTTATCTATGTTTTTTGGAAATGTGTTGGCTATTGCGCAAACCAATATTAAACGTATGTTAGCGTATTCATCCATTGCGCACATAGGCTATATGTTATTGGGTATCATTGCCGGCCCTAATTCTGCCGAAGGATATTCAGCCGCCATGTTTTACGTGGTCACTTACACCATTGTTGCAATGGGAGCTTTTGGTATCATTTCAATTTTAAGTCGCAAAGGTGTTGAGTTAGATCAGTTGGAAGATTATCGCGGCATGAATGCACGAAATCCCTGGCTGGCGTTTATGATGTTATTATTAATGTTTTCTATGGCAGGCTTGCCTCCTACCGTAGGATTTTTTGCAAAATTAGGGTTGCTAGAAGCTTTAGTGGAAGCTCATTTAGTTTGGCTTGCAGCGTTTGCACTTTTATTTGCAATCATAGGCGCCTATTATTATTTGCGTATTGTGATGTTGATGTATTTTGAAGAGCCGGAAAAAGGATTGGATGAACCTAGAATTTATGTGTCTCCCAACATGTTAACTGTGATCACTATTAATTGTATTTTTGTACTGGTCTTCGGGTTTTTTCCTAGCAACTTAATTGATATGTGTAGAATATCGTTGGCATAGTTAATTCTCTTTACGGTGCTGAAAACGCAGCAAAGCTTATACATTCAAATTGTTTTTTTGTGTAAAATATAACGTCGACGTTTCCATTCCTGCTTGTAGTTTGATCTGTATAAATGTAAATTGGCCTATTATTTTTTTGTAGGCTACTCCCATGAGCTCTCCTCGTATAGATGAATTCAGTTTAGAATCAGACGAAAAATTACATGACGCTGTTACGAAATACAACGTTGAGGAAGTTAAGCAATTACTGAAAAATAAAGCGAATGTGGACGCTTTAAATGAATTTAAAGAAACACCATTAGTCGCACTAACACGAGCATATTACATGGATGCCGTATTGAGTGACTTAAATAGTCAACAATGTGACAACTCTCACTTGCTAGCCATTCAAGATATCGTCGCGTTATTGTTAAAACAAAAAGCTAATCTAAACGCTACGCGTTTCATAGGAGATGCAGCACCTTTGCATTTTATGTCACGGGATAGCACGCTGCCCATCGCTCAATTACTTATTCGATATGGCGCGAATACATTTCTTAAAGATAGACACGGTGATACTGCAGAAGGCTACGCTAAAGAATGCAAGCAATACCGTGCCGTTCAATATCTACAAACAGGTACGCTGGAAACTGCTGTTAGGCAAATCAACTCTAAGCACTCTGTAAAAAAACATTCACATTATCAACAAGACGGTATCAAACAATTAATCAAAGGTGAATACGAGGCAGCAAGCAATCATTTCAAATCCGCAATAGATATTGAGGAAAATGATGCCGATAAAAAATCAGCATTGTATTGTTATCGTGGCACTGCACTACTAGCTTCTATTTTAAGTCCTGATTTTAATCACGATGAAAGAGAGTTATGCAAAAAAAATATTGAAGTAGCTTTTGAAGAAGCAAAAGCACTAGCGGATACACCATTTTTAGCTATATCAAATGGATTAGCAATATTATCAGATTTCGACCAAATGATAATAAACGCAAGAGACAAGCTAGGATCGGAAAGATATCTAAAAAAAATATTGATTAAATTTGAGTTAACCATGTTAATGAAAATTCATATTCGTGATGAATTAGTTAACTATGATCTAAAAAAAGGCTTTGCTAGACGCGCAAGAGGTGACTCAGATTATGTTATGAAGATAAGAGCAGTTATTGAAAGTGGTGATGCTTTATTTCTTTCAGAAGAGAATCTATTGCAGTTATATAAGATTCATGCACGTTATAAAATTAAACCTAGCACATTATCTTTCTCAATCTATTCTGCTATGGATAAGCGATTGTTTGGAGCAGGAAACAATTTAGTGTTAAGTGGAATATTAAAGAATTTATCGAATAGTTCAATGCTGACGCTTAATGCAATTTTGTCTGTGCGTGAATTATTAGGTGAAAACAAGGATACAATAGGAAAATTAATTGCCAATTTTGATCAAACTAAAATATTAACGAGCAATATATTGAATGATTTGACTAGCATCATTATCGCCCCATTGGGCCGCATAACTAATGTTAAAAAAATTATGCTTCAACTTTCAAGGTCGGGGCTTTTGACTAAAGAGATTCTAAAGAATTTTTATGATTTTGTTTTACAATCAGGTGCTCCACTAAACTCTGCGCAATATCTGAATTTAATTAGTGAAATTGAAAAGTCATTTGAAGCAAAAGACTTATCTTCAATAATAGACTTGATTGCTTGCAATCTTGATTTAATATTAATGTTAGAAAATAGTGATGCTGATCAGCGTGCAGGTATCATGATATTAGTGCAAGAAGCTAAAGATGAGTTAGGAATTGCAAATTTTAAATATTTAATAGAAGCAGCGCTATTTGAAAATAAATTTGTTAATCATTTCCCAAGCTTAGTGAGTCTGGCTATACAGTTTGGTAAGAAAGGTATTAATGAGCTTATAAAAGCTATTCATTCAGAAAATACTTGGGCTTCTTTAAATTACAAAACAAATGATATTTTGTATGCGCAGCAACAAATTAAATTTCCAGAAAAATCTTTAGATGTGGTTGGTGAAGGCTTTAAAAATAAAGGAACAGATGTAGAATTTCCTTTAAGATCAGATGAGGTTGATCAATTAATTGAGCAGTATAAATTAATTGTAGAACATGAAAAGACATTGTTAGTAAAAAAGAATATGCCAACCATTTTAAAAAATTGTGTCGCAGATTTAAAAATAAATCCAACTGATATACATAATAAATGTTTATTGTTGGCCATTATACGTCAGCACATTAAATATGAATTTGGTCTTTTTCCTTATAACGTACAAATGTTAAATGTATTGGCTTTTTTGAATGACCCTGATAACAGGCGCATAGCACAAATAAAAACAGGTGAAGGTAAGTCAACAATCATTGCTATGATAACAGCTTACTGGGCTATTTCAGGGTATGCAGTTGATGTCATTACAACTTCACGGGATTTAGCGATACGTGATTCAAAAAAATTCACTAAATTTTATGAAAGTTTAGGTTTGTCTGTAGGGCATAATGCGAAAGATACACGCGCAAAAAGTGATTACTATCGTCATATTATTTATGGCATAGCATACGATTTTGAATTTGCTTATTTGCAGGAGGAAACTGAGTTTGAGCCGATTAGAGATCAGCGAAAATATCAAGTCGCTATCGTTGATGAAGTCGATAGTATGTTTATTGATATGCAATCTAACGCGGCGCGTTGGTCTACATCCTTAAAAGAGACGACTTCAACCTATATTTTTGAGCGAATGTGGGATTATATTAGTAACAATTCTTGGGTATCATTATCTGATTTTTCCCAAAACTTTTCATATTATGGTTTAACTACTAAAAAAATAAAGCGATATTATGACAGTGCTTTATCTGCAAAAAGAAAGGAATTAAATAAAGACTATGTGATTATGTCTTATCAAAGAAAAGTATATGATCCATATAGCCATCAAGTTGAAATGAGAGAGTATAAAAAAATTGAGCCAGTGGACTACAAAAATACGGGTCAAGTGAACACAGGATGTCGTTGGGGTAATGGATTGCATAGCATGCTGGAAGCTAAGCATGGCTTGCCTTTACAGGAAGAATCAGCATTAGTGGGTACAATTAGTCATATTGATTATTTTAATAAGTATCAAATATTGTTAGGTGTTACGGGTACTGTAGGGACTCAGTCTGATAGAGAAGAACTTAAAAAATTATATAAAGTAAGTTGCTATGATTCACCATCTTATAGACCTAGTCTTAAAAAATCTGATAAGCATTTAGTTTGCCACTTGGGCTTTGATCCAGAAAAGCATAAGGCAATACTAGCTGTCGTATTCAACATGGTGAAACTAGGTCGACCAGTTCTCATTATTTGTGAAACAATTAAGAATAGCCAAGATATTTATAATTTATTGAAATTAACAATATCTAATGTGCAGCTCTATAATGCGATTCAGTCCGAATCTGCTGATACCATAGTTGCATTAGCAGGTAATCCTGGGATGGTGACTGTGGCGACTAATACTGCGGGACGGGGAGCTGATATTTCTCCTACACCGTTAGCGGATAAAAATGGTGGTTTGCACGTTATAGTGACTTTTAAGACATTGAATAAGCGAGTAGAAGAGCAAGCATTTGGTAGAACAGGTAGGCAAGGCAGAGTGGGTACTTATCAATATATCTTAAGCTTGAGCGATTTTCGTGGATGTATTGGATATGACAAAATGAGTGAAGACATAATAGGTGATTGGCAAACGATACGAGATATAAATTCTCAGGCTTTATCTGAGCAGCGTTTATTTTTCCGTGAATTAAGTTATCTGGTTTATAGAGTGCAAATGGTATTTTTTTCCTTACCCGTCTATGCAAAGAAAAAGCATAAACCTCAGTGGGCCCTTATGTTAACTGAGATTGATGAGCTTGTGCGTAATGTAAATTTCTCTTCACATGCCGAAAGTAGTGATCAAGTTAAAAAAAATATTTGTGAATTATTATTGGAATTTTGGAATCAAAATAAAGTTTATGATAGCTGGAAAACTAAAAACAGGACGCTCTTACATCATTTGGTTAGCCAAAAAGAAAAAGAATTAATTCAATTATGTTTAAAGTTTTTTAGCGGACTTGATAGAGTCAAAGATTCAGATAATTTTACGGCATTTGATGCTGCAAAAAAAGATCCAGAACTATTATGCTTGTTCCCAGGATATGTAGTGCCACTCGCTAATCATCCAGGTACTTTGTTTGCTAATAAGACTGTCTCTGCTGTTAATGAAATTGAAGAAGAAAAATCAAATAGGTTAGCTCATTTCTAAGTAGTCATTAAAAGTGGCGCTGCATTTTTTGCCGCGCCAATTATTTTGTTGCTTAGTGTCTGGGTCTGTTTTGATGGGTGGTAGGGGAGCTAGGGATTACAGCAGGCTCCAGCAACTTTTCTGTTTGTAAATATATCATTGTTTTAAATTGTTGACATTCATTGGCGTAATCTTCTGGGGTATCGCCGTGATGATCTTTGAGTGATTGATCAGCGCCATTTGTTATAAGTAATGCTGCTATATGCACAGTTTTATCGCGTGACATGAAATGTAATGGAGTGGCTTTTTCTGTAGGGCGTGTCGCATTCGGGCTTGCTTTATACTTAAGTAATAATGCTACTATTTTTTCGATTTCTGGCAAATGAGAGTCATTATGATTGGTGAAGGTTAGACTGCTTAGTGTGGCACTCATATATTCTGCACGAGAGGAGCTCATGATGGATACTCTGTGAAAAATATAAGGATCAATTTAGCATTTACTGCAATTAAACTACAAGCAGTAAAAAGAAAGTGCGGATCCCCCAAATGCACACATTTATTTTTTTGGCTTGTCGCCTCTCCCCTTGTGGGAGAGGGGTGCTTGTTTATGAAAAGCGTTTAAGACTTTAATAATATCTATAAAAAAATGTTCTACTTCAAAAAAAAATTGAATAATTTATTTTTTAATAAAATGCATAGATATCAATCGCTTTTTTCAATTATCCCAGCAATAATATTTTACAACTGTAGTTATAACCATACTGTTTAATCAAATTATTTTTAATTCTTATGAGTAAAATTTAATTCATTTTATTTAATAGCTATCAACAAAAAAAACAACGCATACCATTGCTTTCCTCTCTAAAATTGTTTAAATAATTGCCTGACCCCCTTTGACTATCCCGTAAAAAAGTGTCATGTTTCGGATAAGCACTAAAAAAATTAGAGTATGCATTAAGTATCAGGAGTAATACTTCATGCCACAGCTGTTCAATAAAGAAGAAAGTCGAGTGCATGGTCGAGCTGCTCTAGAAGCTGTCGGCATCCCTTTAGAATTTGCAGCGCAGATTATGTTGCTCGCGCATTCATTAGGTGTTGCAATTGCTATTCGAGCGGGCAAACCTTTTCAATTATATAAAGATCTTTGTGCACCCAAGCCTTCTTTTGTAAAAGCAAAAACAGGAACATGGGGATTTGCAAAAGGTGTCATTCCAGAAAATTATCGTTTAGGTAAAATGGATGCAAGCGGTAATGTTCTTATACCGCCTGACATACCAGATGAAGTTATTTTTACTCAGCATAAAATTTCTTTAGGAGAAATATTAAGTGGGTTGCGAAAAAAGTCTCCTGAATATCAGTTAATAAGTTTAGATCCATGTTTAACTCCGCAAGAATATATTAAGCAATATCATCGTCTAGTCGTCGTTCCAACAGTTGCAACATCTCCGAAAGAAAATAAAATCATTTTTAGTATTGATTTAGAAAAAGGTAGCCCGCCTTTAAAAATAGATGTGGGATCCATACGAACACATTTATTTGAAACCACTCACAAATGCCCATCTTGGTGGAATACAAAGTGGGGGAAATTTTCTGATTGCTTAAATTATCGTTATCCTGCGGATTATCAAGAAAGTTTATCAGATGAAATTCAGCCATTAAAAATTTATGCTATACACAACAGCGAAAAAAAATCTGTTCCCATTACAGGTGACATGGATTTGTTATGGATGACACGACCCTCAGAAAGATATCTTCAACAACATTTGTTACGTCAGTTTCCACCTTCAGCACTTCGAGTTTTAAACACAGCAAATGTAGAAGACTCGGATCAGATGTTAAAAGCGTTGATAGAGCTGCATACTCATTTTGCCGAACAAAGAGATGAACTTTTTGATATCACAAAAATTAAAGATGAAAGCATAGGTAGAACAGGGTGTATCACACCATTAGAATCTTTTTTCATTACTAATATTAATGAACGCTTTGCGAAATTTGCTCCACACATTACTAATCTTTTCCAACATGGTGCAGAAAATAGAAATCCAGGTATGCCTTCAGATATTGATGGCAGAATGCTGCATATATGGCATGGCGAATTTGTTCTCACAGAATCGGAAAAGGATTTAGTTGATTTTGTACTTAACACGCCAGGTTATTTAGAAAATAATATTATTGATGTTCACCCTAAATGGAATATGAATTTATGGGCGCCGGTTATTAACAAGCAGATTTCATTACGTCAATCTATTCGTTCAGATGTCTTAGAAAAATATAAAAAGTACATAGATAGTTTTTGGAATGTGAAAAATTTTGTTACAAAATTGTTTTTCCCTTTTTTACTGCATGCTCCTGAAAACAATGATCATGTTATTGATGTCATTCGAGGTCAGCATGAAGGCAGTTATATAGAAAAAAAATGTTTTACTGCCCGTGCTTGTCTCTCAAAATTAGAAGATATTTGTAAAGACCATGCTGGATGGTCATTAGATAAAATTGAAAAACGGTTGCATGTTAATAGTGAGCATGAGCACATAATCATTCAACTAGAAGCTGATCATATTATATCAAATTCTAACAGCTCTACAGCAATGGCAATTTTAATTGCGGTAGCTCAAGCTTTAGAGATTGTTAATCAAAAAATTATTGTTCACAGTCCAAAAGAAGAAGATGCCAATCGCTTTCAACTTGTGTGGAATGAAATGGCGGATCCTAAAGCGATTGAGAAAAATAATAATTTAGATCATATGATTGCAAAAATTGATTTGATTATATCGCTAGGTGAAAAGTTAAAACTGGAAAAACCTGTGCAATATCACAAGTTAGATCTTTTTTCGCGTAAACAGCCGCGGAAATTAAGTTTTAATGCGGACGCTAAGGCACAGCGAGCATGGATGAGTTTCTTTAATAAAAAATCATCTGACATGAACCCAGAGGATAAAGATAAATTTATGGAATCGCAGGTTCGGGTCAATGAAATAATGAATCTTTTCAATCGGGGTGGGTAACTCTTAACCATCGATATAGAAAAATATAAGATCTAAGATTTCAGTAAATAGTTGCTGCTTGGCCATCAAAATCAAAAACTTAAGTATTAATGTGCAGTTGAGGTTGAGTTTTGATCAGAGATTTGTCACAATCACTCATCTATTTATAAAATTGAACAATTCTTATGCGCTTATCTGATTTTCAATACCATCTACCTTCAGAAATGATAGCCCGGTATCCATTGCCAGAACGTAGTGCTAGTCGATTGCTGTGCTTAGAAGGCAATACGGGGAGTATTAATCATGTTGGGTTTGAAGATTTGTTGTCTCTGCTCACGCCTAAGGATTTGTTGGTATTCAATAATACCAAGGTCATTCCAGCTCGTTTGCGTGGCGCTAAGGAGACCGGTGGCCGCGTGGAAATATTAGTGGAGCGCATTCTGGATGCTCATCGTGTGCTCGCGCACGTGCGAACTAGCAAAGCACTTCGAGCGAATACATTTATTCATTTTGCAAATAACGTCCAATTTGAAATGTTAGGTCGGCAGGATGATCTTTTTGAGCTGCGTTGTATGGAGTCTAGATCTGTTCTCGAAGTCTTGGAGGCGATAGGGGAAATTCCTTTACCTGTTTATTTCCAACGTGATGCGGAAGAAAGTGATAAAGAGCGCTATCAGACAGTTTATGCTCAACATAAAGGCTCAGTAGCAGCTCCTACAGCCGGATTGCATTTTGATACGGCATTGCTAGACAAGCTGCGGATTAAAGGCGTCAAGATGGGGTATTTAACCCTACACGTAGGAGCAGGAACATTCGCTCCGGTGAGAGTTGAGCAGATTGAAGAACATAAAATGCACCCTGAGTATTTGGAACTGACAGAAGATTTGTGTGAACAGATACGCCAGACAAAAGCATGTGGCGGACGAGTCGTTGCAGTGGGAACGACTTCGGCTCGTAGTTTAGAAGCGGCAAGTTCCGCCGGAGATATTGCCCCTTTTTGTGGCAATACAGATATATTTATTTATCCAGGCTATCAATTTAAATGTGTTGATGCGCTGATCACTAATTTGCATGTTCCGGGTTCTACTTTGCTTATGCTGGTATCGGCATTTGCAGGGTATGAGCATGTTATGCAGGCATATCAAGTAGCCGTTGAAAAAGAATATCGCTTTTATAGTTATGGTGATGCCATGTTTATGACACGCAAAAATAATTTAATATCTTCTTAACTTGACACGTATGCGTTTGCACTTATCCTATGAAAAAAAGAATTAATGCGAGTTAAGTTTGCGTGTCGCAGCTGAAAAAGGTAAATTAGGGAACTTTAATTTTTGACAGCAGGTGTAAGAAATGACCATCATGAATAGTATTTTAAATTTCTTTGTAACAAACGCATATGCTGATGCTGGCAGCGCTACCGCACAGCAACCTAATAATATTTTCCTTCCCTTTTTCCTCGTTATATTCGTTGTGTTTTTATACCTCACAGTTTGGCGTCCTCAAAACAAGCGTGCAAAAGAACAAAAAGAGTTGTTAAGTTCTATTACAAAAGGTGATGAAGTTGTCACTGCTGGTGGGATAGTCGGAAAAATAAATAAAATTACTGACAGCTATATTGTTTTGTTAGTCTCAGATACGACAGAAATTACCATGCAACGATCCTCTGTTATTACGATTTTGCCTAAAGGAACATTAAAAGCTATCTAGATTTTTTAAAAAAATCTTCGCATTAGTTTTTATTGTATAGAGATATTTCTAATTAAAAAATGTGACATGGAAGCAACGTATGATTCTTAATAGATATCCTTGGTGGAAAAACTTATTAGTAGTTGTCATTATTTTTATAGCATTCATTTATGCTGCACCGAATTTATTTGGTGAAGATCCTGCTGTTCAAGTCTCAGGCGCAAATGCAACAGTATCC
>DHXK01000115.1:57470-65350 GCA_002413665.1 Legionellales bacterium UBA5158
CAACAGTATCCGTGGATGATGCAAAAACAGAGGCTATTAAGCAGGCATTGCAAACAGCTCAAATAAAATATAAGAGCATGCAAGTTGAAAATAAAAGTCTGTTATTACGTTTTGATTCTACAGACGTGCAATTAAAAGCTAAAGAAACTATCCAAGCAACATTAGGTGAAGACTATCTTGTTGCATTGAATTTAGCGCCTGCAACTCCTGCTTGGTTAAAATCGGTGGGTGCGTTGCCCATGAAATTAGGCTTGGATTTACGGGGTGGCGTGCATTTTTTATTACAAGTCGATGTGAATTCTGTTGTTAAGCAGCGTGTCGAAGGTGATATACGTAGCATCAGTCAACTGCTCAGAGATAAGCGCATTCGTTATACAGGGTTGGCTCGCAATAATGAAAACACGATTGAATTACGATTTCGCGCAGAAGATGCAGCGGCTAATGCCCGTCATATTTTAACAGAGCGATATACAGAATTTACCTGGTCACAATATAATGACGATGGTGAAATCATTCTAAAAGGCACCTTAGATCCTGTCGCATTGCAACGTTCGCGACAAGAAACGTTAGATCAAGCAATGAATACATTGCGAAATTTAGTGAATGAATTAGGTGTATCAGAAGCAGTAGTGCAACAACAAGGTGCTAGCCGAGTGTCAGTGGATTTACCCGGCATACAAAACACCACTGAAGCAAAAAATATTTTAGGAAAAACTGCAACACTAGAATTTCATATGGTAGATATGGATCATGATGCTGCTAGTGCAGTAGGTGGAATGGCGCCTCCGGAGTCGCATCTTTATTACGATAAAGGTCGTCCTATCTTACTTAAAAATGAAACTATCTTAAGAGGTTCTTCTATTACTAGTGCTACGTCTGGCATGGGAGACGATGGTCGTGCTTCCGTCAATGTACGTTTGGGCGGTGGTGGAGAAAGTCTATTTTCAAAAGTGACAGCAGAAAGCGTTGGCAAAGCAATGGCCGTTCTTTTTGTTGAAGTCAAATCTGAACCTAAAACAGAAGACGGTAAAACCGTTATTCATTATCGTACAGATAAACGAGTCATCAGTGTTGCAACGATTCAAAGTGCGTTAGGTAATAGCTTTCAAATTACCGGATTAACCAGCCAAGATGAAGCGCGCACATTAGCTTTATTGTTACGTGCTGGTGCTTTGCCTGCTCCTGTTACTATCATGGAAGAGCGTCAAGTTGGACCTAGCTTGGGTAAACAAAATATCCGCATGGGAATTTTGTCCGTGGGTGTTGGTTTTGCTTTGGTCGTTTTCTTCATGGCTATTTATTATGGCGTGATGGGATTGATCGCTGATATCGCGTTAGGGATGAATTTAATTTTAATTGTTGCCGTTTTGTCACTACTCGGCGCCACTTTAACTTTACCAGGTATTGCGGGTATGGTGCTCACAGTGGGTATGGCTGTGGATGCTAACGTGTTAATTTTCGAACGTATACGAGAAGAATTACGTAATGGTTTAGGAGTTCAAGCTAGCATACATGCAGGTTATGAAAAGGCTTTCATGACAATTGTTGATGCTAACGTAACGACTTTAATTGTTGCGGTTGTGTTATTTAGTTTAGGTTCTGGAGCGGTAAAAGGTTTTGCGGTGACATTGACGATAGGTTTAATCACTTCTATGTTTACGGCAATAACAGGAACGCGCGCTATTGTAAATTATTTATATGGTGGCAGGCCTGTGAAAAGTATTTCAATAGGTATGTAAGTAGTTTCTGCGGTTTCATTCTCGCAAAAGCGGGAATGAAACAAACAAGTCATTTGTTTTCAATTTTAAACATCACCTGATATTTTTTTGGAAGAACAAAACATGGAATTTTTCAAACATAATACACAAATAGATTTTATGGCGCAGCGTAAGTGGGCTGCAGCTGTCTCTGCTATATTATTTATTTTATCGATAATTTCTTTAGCGATGAATGGTTTGAATTGGGGTTTAGATTTTACAGGTGGGACACAAATTCAATTAAGTTTTCCAACAACGACTAATGTCGGCCAGATCAGAGAAAGTCTGCAAAAAGCGGGTTTTAATGAGGCTGTTGTTATTAGTTACGGCACGTCGAAAGATGTGTTGATTAGCTTAGTTCCTAAGCATGATAAAAATAAACCTGCTGCAAATGCTGCAGGCATTGAAGCCAGTAAAGACGTTGTAGTGAGTCAAGTGCTAGAAGCTTTGCCAGGCGCTAAGGTTCAGCAAGTTGATTATATTGGTCCGCAAGTAGGGCAAGAGTTAGCAACCAAAGGTGCGCTTGCTATTTTTATTGCTTTGTTGGGCACGATGATTTATATCGCATTGCGTTTTGAATTTCGTTTTGCGGTGGGTTCAACTGTTGCTTTAATACATGATCCTATTTTAATTCTTGGAATATTTTCTTTCTACCATATTGAATTTAATTTGATTGCATTAGCAGCTGTGTTGACAGTAATAGGTTATTCACTGAATGACACGATCGTGATATTTGATAGAGTACGCGAAAATTTCCGCAAACTTCGTAAAGCGACTCCTGTGGAAGTGATTAATCAATCTACGAATCAAACGTTATCTCGTACCCTTATGACATCCGCACTGACACTGACAGTTGTGTTAGCTTTGTTTTTCTTAGGCGGCAGCATGTTACACGGTTTCTCATTAGCGTTGATTATTGGTATCGTAGTGGGAACGTATTCTTCAATTTATATCGCGGGTTCCTTAGCTTTAACATTAGGTTTGACACGTCAACATTTGCTTCCTACACAAAAAGAAGAATTGGATCAACGACCTTAAAAAGCAGTTAACTCAGAGGTTCTCTGTCCTAAATTTATAGACTAAACTTAGGGATCTGTTGGTTTTGTCGTTCCCGTGAAGGAGGGGATGAGAGAATTCTTCTTTAGTTGACACCCGTGTGCGCGAGACAAATGACAAGCTATTTAGTTATATGTACGATTAAAATCTAGAAACGAAAAAGGATTTTTTCATAAGGATGATGTCTCATGTACAGTTGTAGTCAAGTTAAAGAAACTGCAGCATCTTCTATTGCTGAGGAGGAGGCTAGCTCTCAAGATTTTCTAGCTCGTGTTATTCATCAAGCTAAGCTAAGTTTTATTTCTGGCAATGAAAGTGCACACAACTTTCGTCAAACTCACGCGGAAACACATCCAGAAACCATGGCGTTTGATGCTGGGTATGCTTTTCCTATGATACGCGATGAATGCTTCACTCGTGATGTGAGCGCAATGCCCGGCACTCAATTTTATGCAACCACAGGTCCTCATAAAACTGAAATTGCTAACTTAATTAAAGATACACTTTATAATCCCATTATTCCTATTCATCATGTTGTAGCAATAGGAACACGTTTAGCTTATTCCAGTTTAATAACACAAGATTTTTATGACTATTGCTTGAAAGAACGTGAAGAAAATTTTGGCGCTTATAAAGTTCATATAGAAAAATTGGATGGTGGTTACGAATTCTGTGGCCAACGTTGTAGACCACTAGCCTATTGTAGATCACAATTAAAAGTGAGCCTGCTGGATGCTGAAAAAGAGCCAGAGAAAACCTTAAATGTAACTGTCATCGAGTTAGAAGATAATGCTTCTTTTCAACTAACTCAGAACACTACTGAATTAAATGATGTTTTTCTCGAATTATGCGAAATATCCCGTAAAAAACCTATTATAGTGCATTGTGCCGGTGGAGTGGGTCGTACTGGACATTTGATTTTAATGCTCGAAATATTAAAAAATTATGATTCAATTTTTCAGGCTGAACCTAAAGCAAGATTGCAAAACGTTGCTCAAGTTGCAAAAAATATTCATGAAATAGTGTCGCGACTACGTCAAAATCGACCCGCAATTATTTTTTCAGAACAACAATTTATGAATGCTATTTTGAATGCCAATATTTTGCATCAATATTCTTTAAAAAAGCAGCTAGATAAAAAACATGAATTACCTAGATTAAGTGGTAAAAATATTTTTACTTCGACATCTAAAATAGATGTTAAACGAAAACGTGAAGAGTGTATTAAGCTAGGCAGGTAATTTATATATGAGGAGTTTGTTTGTGCCAGAAAATGGAGTAAAAATGCTGGTTACGCCTCCTGCGTTGCCAGCTTATAGTTCTTTAGTTGCTCGTGTCATAATGGACGTACGCGAAATATTTTCTCCTAATTACGAGACGCCACTTCAAAGTGCTTCCTATGATCAGAAACTCGTTTTCCGCCATGATATAACTCCTGTGAATGACAGTAATATTTATGTGGGGACTTCTCCCAATCATAGTGCGATGAGCCGTTTTATAGGTGATTTAGCCTACAATACTTCCTTGTCTGTCCCTCATGTGATAGGCCTAAGTGAAAGTTTGATGTCTGATAATCGTATAGCGGAAAGCTTTACTGATTTCTGTAGCAAGAATCAACCTGAGGCAATGTTGGACTCATATAAAATTAGCGTGAATAATAATAAAAAATTGAGCGATGAGATTATCCAGTCACGATTTATGAGTAAGCTTAACGAGAATGATTTAGAAAATGCAGCGTTTTATTATCAATATATTAATGTGACATTGATAGGTCTTAACCATCATAATTTTATTCCACTTGTAAATGATGCATCGCATCTAATGAAAGAAACATTATTACGACTGGCTATTTTGCAAGAACCCGTTGTAATGTATAGTCCTGCACGTAAAGGATATGCTGCTCATTTAGCTTTCACGTTCACTCTTATCAGAAATTTTTCAAACATTTTTTCCGGTGGTAATCCCGCTGTGATAGCAGAAAAGATTTATAATATTTTTTGTCGTTCTCATCAATCATCTCATCTCTTAGCGATGGATGTTGAGCAATTTGTAGAAGCTATTCGGAATGCTGATATTCTCCATAGATATGCATTGAGGAAAGGATATCAATTGGAAAACAAAAAAGAATGCCTCATTTCCACACCTAGCTTGATGCTGGACGATGCTTATTTTAGACCCAAACAAATTGGCAAGGCTATGATGAGTAATGTTGAGCAAAAAAATCCTGCCGCTAGTGATCAAGCTGCTAGTGTAGATAAAAATCCAGCTCCCATGTTTAGCTGATTTTTTTATTCGTCATTGAGACTGAGTACATATGAAGAATTTCCCAGAATATGAATCGTTTGATGGCCTAGCCTTAGCGGCATTAGTGCGGCGTAAAGTGATGTCTTCAGCCGAATTACTTGAAGCAGCCATTGAGCGTATTGAAGCGCGAAATCCACAGTTAAATGCTGTCATTTACAAGATGTATGATGAAGCAAAAAAGTCACTGACTGATGCTCCTGATGGAATGTTTCAAGGTGTACCATTTTTGTTAAAAGATTTGCTGGCAGACTATGCAGGAGTGCCTATCAGTTCTGGGAGTCGCTTCACACAAAATTGGATTCCCAAGCACGATGGTGAATTGGTTCGTCGTTTTAAGAATAGTGGTTTAATCATTTTAGGTAAAACAAACGTTCCAGAGTTTGGGTTGAGTCCTGTGACGGAGCCTGAATTATATGGGCCTACCTTTAACCCTTGGGATGTAACTCGTTCTCCAGGTGGGTCTAGTGGTGGCTCCGCTGCGGCGGTGGCTGCTGGTATGGTACCCATGGCGCATGGCAATGATGGAGGAGGATCCCTCCGAATTCCTGCTTCTTACTGCGGTTTATTTGGTTTCAAGCCCAGCAGGGGTCGTAATGCTGCAGGCTCACAAACTATGCGTGCTTGGGAAGCTATGGTAGTTGAACATGTGCTGACACGTACTGTGCGTGATAGTGCTGCGATGATGGATGTGTTAGCGGGTCCAGAAGTGGGATCTTTTGTTTCATTACCAGCGCCAGAAAATTCTTTTTTAAATTGCTTGGATAAGCCATTTAGAAAATTACAAATTGCATTAATTGAGAAACCATTTTTTTCTTCAGAAATAAGTTCTGAGAGTCTTGCCAGCGTGAATCGAGCGGCAATACTTTGTCAGGAGTTGGGACACAGTGTCGATCCTGTTTCTTTAAGTGTAAATGGTGCTGAAGTGGCTTTGGCTTTTACCATTGTATTAGCCGGTGAGATGTCATCAACACTTAAACGTATTGGCGCTACGATGGGTCATAAACATAAGCATCGAGAGATTGAATTGCAAACTGAATTTTTAGCAACTCTAGGGGCAAGCATGAAATCGTCAGATTTTGCTTGGGCCACAGATATATTAACTCAAGCCGCTGGCCACATGGCACATTTTTTCCAAGATTATGATGTGTTAATGACACCGACTATGCCAAGTGCACCGCCTCTCATCGGACAATTTAAATTAGATTATTTCGAAAAAGGAATGATGGAGTTGTTGTCACATGTTCCATTCACCCCATTGTTGCGTAAGGCTATGGAGCATGGTGCCGTTAAAAACTTTAGCGCCATTCCTTTCACGCCCATTTTTAATATCAGCGGCCAACCGGCCATGTCAGTGCCGCTTTATTTGGATGAGTCAGGTTTACCGTTGGGGATTCAATTTGCAGCTGCAGCTGGTGCCGAGGAGACATTATTTCAGTTGGCCGCACAATTAGAAAATGCTTTGCCTTGGTTTGATAAAATTCCGAATTTAAAAAGCTTAGAAACTGTTTGAATGACTATTGAGCCGCGATTAACGTTATGTTGGGTTTCGCAAAAACGCTCTACCCAACCTACGGAACGGTGTTCAGTAAAAGATAAGAATTGTAGGTTGGGTTGAATGAAGAGAAACTCAACATAATGTTATGTTGGGCGAAGTAAAGATTAACCAATATTACTCAAATGCGGACCTATGCTTTGTAATAAAAGTTTAAGTACTTTCGGATTACCAGCAACGATGTTGCCAGTTTTAAGATAATTTTCACTGCCTCTAAAATCAGAAACCAAACCACCGGCTTCTTGGATCATGAGAGATCCTGCAGCAATATCCCACTGTTTTAAACCCATTTCCCAAAAACCATCGTAACGGCCAGCTGCGACGTACGCTAAATCAAGTGCGGCTGAGCCTGCACGGCGAACATCTTTGCAAGTTTCTAAAACCGAAATGAGGGAATTCATGTAGGCTGTTGCTTCAGATTCGTCACTGGTGTGAGGAGAGCCTGTCGCTAACAAGCATTCATTAGGATCGCTGCGTTTGCTGACGCGCATACGCCTATCATTGACTTGAGCACCCTTGCCACGGCTGGCAGTAAATAAATCTTGACGAACAGGGTCATAAATAACACCATGTTCGATTCTGCCTCTGCGGCTAATGGCAATAGACACGCAAAAATGAGGCACGCCATGAATGAAATTTCGCGTGCCATCTAGTGGGTCTATTATCCAGGTAAACTCATCTCCAGGGCTTTCGCCTCCTTCTTCCCCAATAATGCCATGACTAGGGTGAGCTTTACGGATTACCGCAATAATTTCGCGTTCGGCTTGTTGGTCAATATCGGTGACATAGTCGTATGGACTTTTTTCACTGATATGAACGGTATCCAAGCGGTCTAATGCGCGGATAATAATGTTTCCTGCGGTACGCGCTGCGCGCACTGCTATGTTAACTAAAGGATCTTTCATAGTGTTTTTATAGAACAAATGTCTAAAATAGGTCGCCAACTATACCAAATATTTGTGACAAGTGGAAATTGAATATTATCCAAAAACACAATGTTCGGGATTGTTGTCACCCGGCTGACAAGTTATTAGATATTCTGAGGCAGATCTTGCATTCCAAGGTGGTGGTGGGTTTTGCTCGAAATAGGGTTGATTGTATTGTCTATTACTGACTAGAGTGAAGGCTGGACAAAGCATTCCAGGACAAGCTTCGTACCGACAATACATTTTTTTAAAATCATCATTGCCCATAAATGAGTGACTTGCGTT
>DHXK01000115.1:65541-66682 GCA_002413665.1 Legionellales bacterium UBA5158
GCCATAAATGAGTGACTTGCGAGCCCAAAATAATAAGTTGATTCAGGAAAATAAGGAGAAGGACGTAGTTCCCAGCCAGCCGGAGGGCGTTTTGGGTTCAGGCCTTCAACGGGTGGGCAGGTGTCAGCTAAACAAGATAAGCTGACAAGGCTCAGCATGAGCGTTATGATTAGGTTGTTTTTCATGAAGTTCCAACATGTATTTAAGCGTAGATAGTCTACAGAGTATAACGTCCCTATAGGTTGCGTGTTAGTTTATGTTAAAGAATATTCGTATCGTCCTCATCAATACTTCTCATCCTGGTAATATTGGCGCAGCTGCACGCGCAATGAAAACGATGGGTTTGACAGAGTTATATTTAGTCGCACCAAAGTTGTTTCCACATCCTAAAGCCGAAGAGATGGCATCTAATGCCGCTGATATTTTAGTCCATGCACAAGTCGTGCCTGACTTAGAAACCGCCGTGGCGGACTGTGGTTTGGTCGTAGGAACAAGTACAAGATCAAGAGCCATCCCTTGGCCTATTTTAACTCCGCGTGAATTTGCAGAAAAAGCTCGAATAGAAACTGTTTCTACTAAAGTGGCTGTCATTTTTGGTCGAGAGCAATCTGGTTTGACGAATGAAGAATTGCATCGCTGCCACTATCATATTCAAATCCCCAGCAATCCTGAGTACAGCTCATTGAATTTAGCGGCTGCAGTACAAGTCATCAGTTACGAGTTGCGTATAGCAAGCCAGGCATCTGAGCCCACTGTTGAAGAATGGGATTACCCATGGGCTAATGCAGAACAGATGGAAGGATTTTATGAGCATTTACGACTGGTGATGATAGAGCTAGATTTTTTGAAAATGGACGCGCCTCGACAATTGATGACTCGCTTGCGGCGATTATTTTATCGCGCACGTCCTGATGTAATGGAAATTAATATTTTGCGGGGAATATTGACTGCGATAGATAAAAGTATAAAAAAATAATTTTTATTCCTTCATGCTAATTAAGGCATCCGATCCTTTACAAACCGCTGTGCGTTTTTCACAGGTGTTACACCATGCAGTCACAGAGGGAAGTTGTTCGCAAGTAAAACCATAACGTTCGTATTCTTTTATCCAGGGAAAAGTAGCAATATCCGCTACTGAATA
>DHXK01000115.1:66852-69656 GCA_002413665.1 Legionellales bacterium UBA5158
CTGAATAACTGCCAGCCAAAAATTCATTTTCGGATAATTGATTATCAATGATGTTAAATATGCGTTTAGTTTCATTATTGAATCGTTTCACCGCATAGGGAACTTCTTCAGGAGCGTGATACATGAAATGTTTAGCATTGCCTAGTGTAGGTCCAATTTTTGAACTTTCAAACAGTAACCATTGCAATGTATCGAATTTTTCATTCGTAGTGTGAGGCAAAAGCTGACCACTTTTTTCAGCCAGATATAATAAAATAGCACTCGTTTCAAATATCACTATGGGTTTGTTCTCTGGGCCATCTCGATCTAAAATGAGAGGAAAAACCCGGTTAGGTGTGGATTTCAGAAATTCAAGTTCCAATTGCTCAGTATTTTCTTTCGATATGGGAAATACGGAGTAAGGGTAATTTACTTCTTCCAGCATAATAGCAATCGTGTGCGCGCTAGGTGTAGGTGAACCATATAGCTCAATCATTCAAAACTCCGGATGTGTAAAATAAGCAGCGCAATAAAGTTGGCTAATAATAGTGAGTCCGAAATTAAAATCAAGTGAAAAAATGCTTTTTAAATGTAAGCCTGCAAGGTAGTTGAGCTTGTATTGTGCGACGCTATTATTTGTTAAATGTTTAGAGGGTTTCAGTTCAGTTTGACTCAATGAAGGTCAGCACGTAAACTTATTAAAATTCTCTAGTGACGCATCATATGATTTCAGCAGTATTAAAGAAATATTTTGCTAATCAAAAGTCTCTTTTGGATTTTATAAAATATTTTTATTTGGCAAACATAAGCTTATTTTGCTTGGCTGGGCTAAAGTTTTTAAATGTCATTCTTTCATCGAAAACATTGTTTAACACAACTTTTTATTCTTATAATTCTCTTTTAGGCAAATGCTTAGTGTTGGCTTTTACCTTTTTTTCGTTTGTAGGTCAATTTACTTTACTAGCCACTTTTCCTTTTATAGTCTTGCTCATCTTGACGTGGCTGTATCCAAAAAGAATTTTTATATTCACTGCCGCAATTTTTTTGTTTTCAAGCTCGTTGTTGATTTTATTAGCGGATAGTTTAGTATTTTCAATATTTCATTTTCATATTAATCTCACTATTTTAAAAATTGCTTTTGGCGAACGAGTCGGGCTGATTAACTTTTTAGAATTATCCAATAGTGAATTGTTAATGATAGGTGGTGTTTTTTTTATTATAGTTATCATAGAAATTGGTTTGGCGTTATTGATAGCTAAGAAATTACTTAAAAGAGAAAATCTTTTTCCTTTTAAAAAAATCATAGCAATATTATTTGGCAGCTTGTTTGTATCTTATGTTTTTTTTATTTTATCGGTAGTTCAAGGTAATAATGTTTTTGCTCAGCAGACACCTAATCTTCCCCTCTACAATAATGTATTAGCAGCCATTTTGCCGATTAAAAACAGCGCTGCATTAATTGATCTATATAGTGAAACTCGGTTTTCACAACCCTTATTTCCAACGTCACCATTGCATTATCCATTGCATGAGCTGATGTGTCAGCCTAAAAAGTCTCCTTTGAATATTCTGATCATAGGGATAGATACGTGGCGATTTGATGCAATGAATAAATTGCTCACACCTAACATAGAAAAATTTTCACATAATGCTTGGCAATTTAATCAGCATTATAGTGGGGGAAATTCCACTCAAGCAGGTTTGTTTTCTTTATTCTACAGCTTGCCAAGTAGTTATTGGACATCCATGTTGCAACAAAAACGTGGTGCTGTTTTTATTGAGGAATTATTGAAACAAAATTATCAAGCAGAGGTGTTTTACAGTAGTGATATTAGTGTTCCTCCGATGAATAAAACTATTTTTTATGATCTTAAAAATATTCGCTCATCGCCTGCTCCAGGACGAACAACAGTAGATCGAGATTATTCTGTAACTCAAGACTTCCAGGAATTTATAAAAAATAAAAGTAAGAGCAAACCTTTTTTTGCATTTCTTTTTTATGACGCCGCACATAATTATTGTCAAACGTCCGATCTGCCGAAAGTATTTCCTGTTAAAAAAGAAGTTTGCAACCGTGTTTTGACTAGTCACGCAGAAATGAATGAGGCCTATCATCATTATGAGAATGGCGTTCATTTTGTGGATGATGAAGTTCAGAAAGTTCTGAACACTTTGAAAGTGCAGCATGAATTAGAGCATACTATTATTATTATTACAGGTGATCATGGTGAGGAGTTTGATGATAATCACAAGGATTATTGGGGCCATGGAAGTAATTACACCCGTTACCAAGTTCAAACCCCTCTTGTTATCTATTGGCCTAAACAGAAACCAAAAATATTTTCTTACCCAACAAATCATTACGATATAGTGCCTACATTAATGCATGAAGCGCTAGGGTGTAAAAATAATTTTAATGATTATAGCATTGGAGAAAATTTGCTGACATCCTCGCTTCGCCCTTATGTGTTAGTGGGAAGCTATATCAACATGGGAATTTTTCAAAAAGATAAAAATATTACTTTGCTAACCTCTGGAAATATTCGTACTGCAGATAGCCATGCAAATTTTATGCCTGATGCAAAACCTGATGAAAATCTTATCTCGACTGTTTTGTTACAAATGCGAAAATATTATCATTAACCTACTGTTTGCGGAGCAAATAAGTATTTGTTAAAGGTAATATGTTTATGTAATAGATAATTTGGTACAAGCATTAGCAGAGTAGTTATCATTCTTAACGCTATTTTATGGAAGATAAATATTTTAACCAGTGCAAGCATAATTAACATATTGAAGGCTAATGAAATTAGCATCATTGCAAA
>DHXK01000115.1:69869-72628 GCA_002413665.1 Legionellales bacterium UBA5158
GTAACTTGTGAAGCTATTTTTTTTGATTCGCATCTAAAGGTTATCACTTTATTGGCGATATAATGAAAACTACCTGCGGTACAATAAGCTAAGATTAAAGCGGGCAAGTAATGAATATTCAATAGAGTGACAGCAGTTGCAAAGATAGACCAATCAATAATCGTCGCAATGCCACCAATAAGAGTATATATAAATAATTCTTTTTTAAGGACTAAAACATTCTTCATTGAGTATGCCATTTATAGTTGAAATGGAAGTGCATGATATGAGCCGCTCTCTAAATCTAAATCTGAGTCTATGGGTTGATTTGCAGGCTTGTTTCTTCTCTGTGAAGAGGAAGCTGAAAATAAAGTTCCATATTGTGCGCGGTGTTGAGTTTGTGACGGATTCATGGCTAACAATTCAATTTCTGAATCATCACTGTCGCTATCATCTGAACTGGAATGATGTCTGCTAATGGGCGCGGGGTTTTCTTCATCAAAATAGGGTTCTATTACAACAATCGACTTACCAGAAGAAAATTTCAAGCCTTCTGATAAAGGTAACAGGGCTGTTTCGCAGATTAATTGGTCCTGTTTATCGGGTACATGTTTTGTAAAAATATCGGCAACGCCCAGTAATTGTTTTATAGCGGTAAAGTGTTCGGTATTTGTTTTTGTAATGTTATTGTTATTTTGAACAAGGTAGTCGATAGCTTCTTTTTGTTTTCGTTGAATAAGTTTGGAATGCTTTAATTGATTTGTTATTTTTTTAACTTGCTGTGAGAGTTCGCCCGCGTTGCTAATGCTGACAGAGAGATTGCTTGCAGCTAAAGCGGTCGTTGCCAAAAAAGTTGCACTTGTTAACAGATATTGAACACCTTTCAATGCTACATAAGCAGTAGTGTCGGTTTCTAAATAGGATAAAAGAAATCCGCTAAAGATAAACATACCTGAAGCAAGGCTGCCTCCTGAAGCAACACTAAGGCAAAGTTGTGCGGGCTTGGATTTCGATTTTTTTACAATCCAGCGTTTGGTACGTTTCCATCGGCTCATCTCACAGCACTCTCAAAAATTATGCATGGGCTATCATAGTTATAATTGTGTGGTAAGTACAGTAAGTTGCCAGGTCACAGAAATCTAATACTCAGCGATTTGGAGTGAAATGTAGCTAGTCAGAGAGTCTTAAGTCATGGATTTTTGATATAACCTATTGAAATAAAAAAGTTATTTATGAGAGATCGATATAATTATGCTCACTATTAGGGCTGTATCACAGGTTTGGTTGCAATCTAATAAATGTGTTAGAATTTGTCACCTTTCTGAACGGATATTAATTGTCAGCAAAATGAACACTCCAATTTATTTAGATTATGCAGCGACTACTCCAGTGGATCCTCGTGTCGCCGAAAAAATGATGGGCTACCTAACTCACACCGGTCAATTTGGAAATCCTGCATCACACACGCATGTGTTTGGCAGAGATGCGAAGGAAGCTGTGGAATGGTCTCGTTCACAAGTTTCTGATTTACTGAATGTTGAGTCGTCTGAAATCATTTGGACATCGGGTGCAACTGAAGCGAACAATCTTGCAATTAAAGGGGCGGCTCACCTTTATCAGCGCAAGGGTAAGCACATAGTAACGGTGAAAACAGAACATAAAGCTGTGTTAGACAGTTGCGAACAGTTAGAAAAAGCCGGATATTTTGTAACTTATCTCACGCCTGAAAAAAATGGATTACTCGACCTGGAAAAATTTCAAGCGGCATTGCGTGCCGATACCATTTTAGTTTCTATTATGCATGTGAATAATGAGACTGGGGTCATTCAAGATATAGCAAAAATTGCAAAAATAACGTCAGAACGTGAGATTTTATTCCATGTAGATGCAGCTCAAAGCATAGGAAAAATTCCGTTAGACCTTAGCAAAATACCCATTGATTTGTTAGCGATGTGCGCCCATAAAGTGTATGGCCCAAAAGGGATAGGCGCATTATATGTCAGACGTAAACCACGTGTTCGAGTGGCAGCGCAAATTCATGGAGGCGGTCAAGAACAAGGTATGCGTTCTGGCACATTACCTACTCATCAAATTGTTGGCATGGGTGAAGCGCTACGTATTGCGAAACTAGAAATGGAGGCAGATTACACGACAATAAAAATGTTAAGGGAACGTTTTTTACAGAAAGTCTCTGCATTGACATCCATTACACTGAATGGTGATGCTGACAACAATTATCCTGGCATTTTGAATGTTTGTTTTCCCGCCACGAAAGCCGAAAGTTTTATGAATGCTTTACCATTGTTAGCTGTCTCAACAGGCTCTGCGTGTGATGCAAAAGGCACGGAACCTTCTTATGTTTTACGTGCTTTAGGTTTGACAGCAGAGCAGGCGCACACAGCAATTCGTTTTTCTTTCGGGCGTTTTACAACTATTGAGGAAGTTGATTTTGCAGCTGCGGAAATTGCGAGAGTTTTTACTTCTTCAAATTTAATTTAATCAGCCAGGGGACTAGTGAGCGTATAGATAACCCAGTCGGAAATGTTTTTTCTCTGCGGCAGTTTTTTACAAGTTGTATCAATTTAATTGAAGGACTGAATGCGGATTGAAAATAGGAAAAACTTGAAGAGGGATTATCATCTGACGCTTTGACTTCAATTAAGTGAGTAGGAGTTCCATCAAGTGAAGCTAGAAAATCAATTTCTTTGCCATCCTTGGTTTTAACATAATGCAACATTGATGATGCGCCCGTTGTGTCTTCTATAAAATGAAGCTCTTTT
>DHXK01000115.1:72770-97598 GCA_002413665.1 Legionellales bacterium UBA5158
GTGATAATGCGACGATATTCTCAAGACGGGCGCCTTCATCTTCAACTTGAGCGATATCAAAAAAATAATATTTAGGTTCTTTTAATAAAGATCGCGCAATATTTTTATGATAAGGCGTAACGCGGAATATAATGTATAGGTTTTCTAACAATTGTAACCAGCGCTTAATGGTAGTGGCATCTCGTTCTATATCTCTTGCTAAATTTGCATAGGAAATGCTGCTGCCGACTCTAGTTTTAAGTAGGTGAACCAATGTTTCTATAGCTTGTATATCACGCACCGTTTGAATATCAATTAAATCCTGGCGAAGAATAATATCTAAATGTCCGCGACGCCAACGCTTGTAATAACTTTCACTGCCCTTTAAAAAAGGTTCGGGGAAACCACTGCAATGCCATAATCTACTGAAAGCTTCATCTGGATCTAATGATGGATCGTAATGCATAATTTCTTTTAGATCGAGAGGGTATAAGCGAAATTGAAAATAGCGGCCAGCAAGAGAGTCACCCATTTTTTTATAAGTGTCGAGCTTTGCGCTGCCAGTGACGAGTAATTGCGGTGTGATGCCTTCTTTATCGTAAACCCCTTTGATCCAGCGTTTCCACTCTTTCATTTTGTGTAATTCATCGAAAATAATCAGTGGTTTTTCTCTGTCCCAATTTTTATGGCGTAATGCGATACGATCTTCAACGGCGTCATAATTAAAATAATCAAATGTTGGATAAAGGTTTTTAGAGAGTGTGGTCTTTCCACACTGGCGTGCGCCAGTTAACAAAACAATTTTGTCTGCCAAGGATTCTTTTATTGCTTTTGATAAATAACGATTCATTCGACTATTCTGGCATATGAACCATAAAAGTCAAGACTATTTTGGGATATATACCAGAATAGTCGACAGAGCTACATGTCAGGCGGCAGAAAGGCCATGCTTATTTCAAGGGGTGCCATTTTCATACGTGAGCCTAGTTGCAATATTCATCATGCCTGTGTTGTGAACTAACAAGACTCACTACGCACACAAAGGTAATCACTATTTTCTATTTCAATTTGTATGGTTGCATGATTAATGCGGAATTTATCTTTCAAGACAGAATTAATTTTTTTGTAATCTACGTCAGCAGGGTGCTCCGCAGAAATCACTAAATGGGCGGTTAATGCGACTTCTTTTGTGCTCAATCCCCATATATGTAAATCATGTATCGTTTTAACATCAGGCAGGCTCATTAAGAATTCACTTACACCGTGTTGATCAATGTAATGAGGAACTGCATCCATGATGAGTCGTATGGAGTTTTGCAGTAACCCCCAAGTTCCCCAAAGAATAGTAACAACAATTAACAGGCCAACTAGAGGGTCTATCCACATTTGGTGGGTAAAAAGTATTAAAATACCGGCAGCCACCACACCTAAAGCAATCAATGCATCGTACATTAAATGCAAAAATGCACCTTTAATATTGAGATCATCTTCCGCACCTTTCATAAATAAAAGAGCGGTTCCACCGTTAATTAATATTCCGACTAGAGCAACCGCTATGACTAAGTATTCATTCACTTGAGTCACGTCTAAGAGTTTGTGTATAGATTCGTATGCAATCACTGCAGAGCTTGCCACTAGGACTAATGCGTTGGTGATAGCGGCTAAAATAGTGGTGCGCTTATATCCGTAGCTAAAGCGTTTTCTCGCGGGAATAGTGAGTAACCAATTAGCACCCCATGCTAGCAATAGGCCTAATACGTCCCCAAAATTATGGGCAGCATCCGCTAATAAACCCATAGAATTCGCCATCAATGCGAAAACAACTTCTAATAACGTAAAACCTAGATTAAGTGATATGGCAATTGCAAACGCTAAATTAAAAGATTGCGGAGCATGATGAGCATGGCTGTGTCCGCCGCTACTATGATCATGTCCGTCATGGTTATGGTCATGAGAGTGAGTGTCGTCTGATGTTTTAATTTTCTTGTCTGTCATATCGTCCTTCATCTTCATATTATGGATTCTATCCCTGCGTAGGCTGAATCTAGTTAGTTAGCGCAGGCTCGGTTTAAGGTAAGTATTATAGGAATTTTGCCACGCGAATTCATTTTGAAATAATGGATTCGCTTCAATCATTTTTTCTTCTGTTAAGTTATGAATATCTTTGGCACTCAACATAAATAGCTGAAAAATTTTAGTCAGTGAACGACTGCGGCATTGATCGATTTGTTGGAGGTCAACTAAAATTCTAGCCTCATCTTTTTGCATATATTTACTAATTGAGGGAAAAAGAGAATTAATAATACATAACGATAAAAGTTTTTTATAGTTTTTTTCAGCATGTCCGTGAAGAAATAATTTTTTTAGCCAGACATTAATTTTTCCAGGATCACTTTGCATAATAAGAATTTTTTTGGATTCCATTTGCTGGTGTGTGCTTGCAGACGGAGTAAGAGGACATTTAGAAGATAAATAAATGCCGCGTAAAATTCTGATAGGATCTTTTAGAAAAGATTGTGAGGCTGAGACTACAGTATTTAAAACACCATTTAGAATATCTTTAACGGCTGATTCGGTAGGGTCATAAGTATTAAAATCTTGATCAACGAGTAATGCGTTAGCTTTAAAATCGCCTGCAAGAACTGCCGCAAGCATGGATATTTCTAATTTTTTACTACAATAAATATCGATGGTGCAATGGTCCGGGTTTTTAATTCGATATAAACTCTCAACATTATGAATTTTTTCTACATGGAGATGAGCAAGAAGACGTTCAATTTCTTGTGATGTTTGCGTTGTTATAATATCGATATCATCACTAAGTTGAGGTCTAATTTTTTCTAAATTCATTTCGATGGTGGAGTAAGGTGTATCGTTGGCATCAAATTTAATAATGCGTTTGTTGTCAATAATAACATCGCGAGGATACCCGCCACCCACAAAGGATTTATGGCCCTCTTTTTTTAAAATAGAGAGACAGTTGATAACATAAGCTGGCAAAGAAATTTTAAGTTTGGTGGGCAGTGTTTCGGAAGTTATCTCGCATTCCGGTGTTTTTTGATGGAATAAAGAAAAACTAGAGTAAGTTGTTTCACTGGCTATATATTTAGGTGTCTCTGTTTGGGGCGTGCTTATTGAAGTTTGTTTTAACTTATATTTGGATTTTTGTTTTTTAATAATTTTAGTATTTAATTTTTCTACAGTTTGAAGAGGAAGTTTAGTTTTTGCTTTATTATTTTGGATGTCAGGCTCTGTGGAAACGATGGGTGTTTCTTTTCTTTCAGTCAGTAGAGATTCTACATAAGGCAGCACAGTTTGTGGATTAGAGCTAATGTGTGAAACAGGGGTTTGCGCAATCGCATTCTGTTTAATAAATTCTTTTTTCTCTTTCATGCGAAGATTATAGTCTAAGGTTTTTTGGTTGGTCAGCGGAGTAGAAGACGATTTTTTTGTACGTTTAGTTTTTATGACTGGCGCATCTGGCTGTTTTATTAAAAGTGCTTTTTCTTTTTTTGCAAGCGGAGCAAAAGCGATAGCAGGCGCCTCATCTAACATGATAGTACGCGGCCTCTCCTCATAAAATAATAAATCTTGCTGTTCTTTGAATATTCGCTGATGTAACCGAACTGCGCGATTATTATGTTTATCGAGTGCTAAAGCTAATGATACATAATGTAGCGCTTCATTTAGATCTCTATGTTTATAGAGTGCGGTTGCTAAATCGATATGAATCTCAATATTCTTATCATGATTGTCTAAAGCGATTTTGAAGCTAGCAATCGCAGATGCGAACTTATCTTGATTTAGTTTATTTTTTCCATGGAAATGACACTCGGAAGAAAAATCTGCAGTTAGTATTCCTCTACTTTCGGGATATAAGATGTTCGCATTGTTAAATTCAACTATGGCTGCATTTAAATTATTTAAGAATATAAAAGCTTTTCTACGAAGAGAGCGTAGTGGAAGGCTAATATTATCTTCTTGGAGTGAAATGGCGATGGAAAAATCAATAATTGCTTGTTCATATTTTTTTTCTTCGAAATAAATATAGCCTCTCTCTCGGTATAGCAGAACATTTTTATAATCTGCTTGAAGAGAGGATGTTATTTTTGCGATTTTTTGTTTAATTGGGTCATTGACTATTAATGTACTGGCTTCAATAGAGGTGCTATTTCCAGAGCCCGCAAGTGGAAGATCGTTAAATAACTTTAAAATTTCATCTTTATTATTATCAGTTTTAAGGAAATCACTGCAGTCTTCAGTGCAATATTTTAAAGCGTCAAGATAACCTTGTTTGGCTAATGCTCTTTCATTTTTCTGCAAATAAATAAAAGCTTGTGAATAATAAGCGGTAGAATAATTGCTTATGTTTAGCGCCGCATTAAAGTCGATTAAAGCTTTTGAATAATCTTCTAGCATGAGATTAGCGATACCACGATGCGTTAAAGCAACAAAATCATAAGGTATTTCTAAGATGACTTTATTGAAATAAGGAATAGCTAGAGTGTATTTTTTTGCGTTTAAAAATTTCCAGCCTATTAATAGATTTTTAGGAGGATTTTTACAGAGAGTATATAAAGTTTTTTCATCAGGCAGAGTTGATAGATTGTATTTTTTTTTTGTATCAGTCGGATCGAGCAAATGTACCTTAATCAAATGTGCGTATTGGGCACGCAACATATCTTCTTCTTTTTTATTTTCTCGCGCACAAGACAAAGCTTTTTTAAGATAGTTATGATAATTAGCTGTGTGTTCTTGAATGAGCTCTAGATTAGGCTTATCTTTTTTTTGCTCTGAATCAATAAATTTTTTGTAAACTTTAACACATTGGTTTAGAGCAGGTGTATTCGTAGGGTCTATGCCTAATACATGTAAATAGTGAATTAAGGCCTGACTTAATTCATTCTGTTCAAGAGATGCATTTCCTTGGGATAAGCTTTCTTCCAGGGTTAGTTCATTAGGTAGAAGATCTTGAAATAAAGCTACGGTGTCATTGAATATTTTTTTAGCCTCAAGAAACTTTGTTTGCTGCCTTGCAAAGAATTCAATGTTATTCGGTGACTTTTCTTCTGCATGAGTAAACATAATAGTAATTTCCTGAGACGATTAAATCTAATCCCTACGTAATTTATCGGAAGCAGCCATTGGAGTGGGATACCGCATAGTCACCCAATAAGTAGAACCTACAAACGTTAACATGGTGGCAGCTTGTACCATGTAAGTTGCAGCGGGATTGATGATTTTAGTTTCGAGTGCAAGATAAATGACTAGCAATGAAAATTCACTTATTTGGCCTAAACGAACTCCGACTTCCCAGCTAATAGCTTTTGCTTCGCCAGATTTTGTCATTAACCAACCAAAAATAACAGGTTTACCCAGTAACACTAAAATCGCAAGTGTTGCTGCTGGTAAAATTATTTCTGGTAGATAACCAAAATTAAAACCCGCACCTATCGTGAAAAAGAAAATCACCAGGAAAAAATCTCGCAGAGGTTTTAAACTTTCTGCGATGTATAACGAAATAGGATTAGAAGCAAGAGTGATGCCAGCAATAAAGGCACCGATTTCTTCAGATAAACCCATGAAGTGGCTAAGCTCAGCCATGCACAAACACCAGCCTATGGATAAGATAAAAACGTATTCATGTACTTGGTCGAATCGCATTAACAGTCGGGATAAAACAAAACGCTGAAAAATATACGCTACGATAATTAACGTCGGAAATGCACTAATAATGAAGCCTATATCATGAAAGGAGACCATGCGATCACCTATCGCTTTTAATATCATTAGCACACCAATTGCAATTAAATCTTGTAATAAGAGTATGCTAATCATCAACTCACCTGTGTGTTGATGATGTAATACGGTAGTGGGTAATAACTTCAATCCAATGATGGTGCTCGAAAACATGGTAGTAATACCGATGATTAAGCTTTCATTAAAGCTAAATCCAAAAAAATGTCCTACGAGAAAACCCATGAGTAAAAATAAAAATGAACTTATCACTGTGATCCAGCTCATTTTTCGAAGAGAGTGCAATAAGTTTTGGGGTTGTAAATGTAAGCCTAACAAAAACAAAAGAAAGAGAATGCCGATATCACCCGCTTCTTTGATGACAGAAGAGTCTCTGACTAATTTGAGACCCCAGGGTCCAAGCAATGCGCCTAAGGCCATATAGGCGACGAGTACGGATTGGCGCGTGAATAACGCCATGGTGGATAAAATTGCAGTACCGGTAAAAATTAAAAATATGATATGGACAATGGATTGTGTCTGCATTAATCATCCTCATGTAGGGAGACCAACGTAGTGTTGCCTCCTGCTGCAGTTGTATTGATGGAGATAGCTCGTTCTACACATAATCGAGGTAAGTATTGTGGTCCCCCGGCTTTGGGGCCTGTGCCCGAAAGTCCTTCCCCTCCAAAGGGTTGTACGCCAACAACTGCCCCGATTATGTTTTGGTTGACGTAAATATTGCCCACTGATACCTGGGTTTTAATATAATTGATTGTAGCACTGATTCGACTATGAATTCCCAAGGTAAGACCATACCCTGTTTCGTTGATTTGCGCCAGTATTTTGTCTAAATTTTGGGCTTTATATCGAATTACATGTAAGATTGGACCAAAAACTTCCTCGGGCAACTGATTTAAATTGGTTAATTCGAATACACAGGGTGCAAAATAATGTCCCTTAAGATCATAGGGTTTGGGTGCTTGATAAAGTAATGCTGCTTCGTGTGACATTTTCAAGGTATGCGTTTCTAGCATTTCAAGAGCATTGCTATCGATCACCGGCCCAACATCGGTAGAAAGCTCTGAAGGGTCGCCGATTTGGAGTTCTGCCATAGCGCCTTTTAGCATAGATAAAAAATGAGGCGCAATGTCTTCTTGAAGAAATAACACGCGTAGTGCAGAACAGCGTTGTCCTGCACTATTGAACGCAGAAAGGATAACATCCTGTACGACTTGCTCAGCGAGTGCTGAGGAGTCAACTATCATGACATTTTGTCCACCTGTTTCTGCAACAAGAGGCACTATGGGTCCTGGTTTATTCGCTAAACTTTGATTAATTAATTTTGCAGTGTAGGTTGAGCCTGTAAACATAACGCCTGCTATGTTTGGATCGGCTACGACTTTCGCACCGACTGTTTCTCCCTTGCCTGGTAAAAAATAAAGAGCTTCTTCAGGAATTCCAGCTCTGAATAAAATGCGGATAGCCTCTGCAGCGATCAACGGAGTTTGTTCCGCAGGTTTGGCAATAACAGTATTGCCTGCAACTAATGCTGCAAGAATTTGGCCTGCAAAAATCGCTAAAGGAAAATTCCAAGGACTAATACAGACAATAATTCCACGTGCATGTAAGGAATATTCATTAAGCTCGCCTGTGGGGCCTTGCAAAATATGAGGCATTAAATCCAGTCGCGCGCGGTGTGCGTAGTAACGACAAAAATCTACTGTTTCTCTGATTTCAGATAAGCAATCGTGTAGTTGTTTTCCGCCCTCAAGGCAAAGCAATGCGGCTAATGTAGGTGTTTCTTCAGTAAATAAATCTGCTGCACGATCTAAACAGTCGGCCCTTATAGAGACAGGCGTTGCGGCCCATTGATGGCTCGCAGAAGCTTTGCGTAAAACCAAATTTATATCTTCGTGGGTGGCTTCTTGCACGTATCCCACTATTCTATCAAGCTGGCTGGGTGATCTGATAGGAATGGAAGGTTGCTGAGACGAAAGGGAGTTGCCTGCAATAATGGGCTCTGCAGTCCATTGTGTGTTTTCGTGTGCATCCATTTGTTGTAATAAAGAATTTAATTCATCGCGATTCGAAAGATCCAGTCCTTTAGAATTTTTGCGTTCCGCTCCAAAAATATCTTGTGGCAACGGTATGTAAGGATGGGGGATAAAAGCTAAGCTGGCTATGCGCGCAGTAGGATGCTCAATTAATTTTTCGACAGGTATAGTTTCATCAGCAATACGATTTATAAAAGATGTGTTCGCGCCATTTTCTAGCAGACGCCTGACCAAATAACCTAATAAATCTTTATGGCTTCCAACAGGAGCATAGATGCGACAAGGTATATTGAAATTGCTTGAGCCAACAATTTGATCGTACAAGGGCTGACCCATGCCATGTAAGCATTGAAATTCAAAGTCTCTATTAGATCCTACCATTTCGAGTATGGCAGCTACAGTGTGCGCATTATGCGTTCCAAATTGAGGGAAAAAACATTTAGAATGCTTCAGAATTTTTTGAGCACAGGCAAGATAAGAAACATCTGTTGAAAATTTACGGGTAAAAACGGGATACCCTTCTAATCCTAGCGTTTGACTGTGTTTAATTTCAGCGTCCCAATAAGCGCCTTTGATCAAACGTATCATGATGCGACGACCTTGTTGTTTAGAGAGTTGCACCAACCAATCAATGACCGCGGGTGCACGCTTTTGATAAGCTTGAACAGCTAGGCCAAAACCATCCCAGCCTGCAAGGGAAGGATCAGAAAATACGCGAGAGAATATTTCTAAAGAAAGCTCTAAACGATCCGCTTCTTCGGCATCAACAGTTAACCCGATATTTTGTGCTTTTGCTTGTTGGGCTAGCATTAATAATCTTGGTGTTAGCTCATTTAGAATTCTAGATCTTTTTGAATATTCATAACGAGGGTGTAAAGCAGATAATTTGACAGAGATACCAGGGCCGTTTATTGGCGTGTAACCTTGAGAAACCTTACCAATTATGTCGATAGCATGTTCGTAAGATTGATAATACTTTTGAGCATCAATTGCTGTTCTTGCTGCTTCACCTAGCATATCGTAAGAATAGCGATACCCCTTGTTTTCTAGTATTTGAGCGTGGATAAGCGCTTCTTCTATGGTGGTTCCCGTGACAAATTGTTTACCCATCATTTTCATACTTTGTAAAATAATAGGACGAATAATTTTGCTGCTGGTGCGAGAAAAAAAGCGTTTTAAGGAGGCGCCTAAAGTCTCATTTTTATCCAAAGTAGGGGCATAAATTTTTCCAGTTAACAGTAAAGATAATGTAGTGGCATTCACAAAAAGGGATTTATTACGACTTAATTGATCTTGCCAATTAGCCGTAGAAAGTTTGTCGCCTATTAATCTATCTATCGTTTCTGTGTCAGGAATCCGTAATAAAGCTTCGGCCAAACACATTAACGCTAGCCCTTCATCGCTGGAAAGATCATATTGATTTAAAAAATTATCTAATAAGCCCTTTTTTTTGTGATTCTCACGGGTGCCCAAGACTAATTGATGAGCGACTTTTGAGATGTTCTCTAACGATTGATGTGAAAATTTTAATTTCTTCAATAGGTTATTGACGCACGCAGTTTCATCTTTGCGATAGAGCTTAGTCATAGCGCTAGAAAGTGGTTCTTGTAGGTTTGTCGTATTCGCAAAAATCATGTGGCTCATTTCCGTGTTATAATGGGTCAGAATTGCATTTTAAATTTAATAGTAAAGCATAGAATAGGGGAGTTTTGGTGTGTTAGCAAAGCAAAAAAAAATCACTTGGGCAAATCGTTTTCGTGGTTTTTTACCCATCGTTATCGACGTTGAAACATCAGGATTAGAGCCTACAACAGACGCTTTATTAGAAATTGCCGCTGTAACGCTTACGATGGATGAACATGGAAAGTTATCCCGAAATCAGACTTACGCTTATCAAGTAGAGCCTTTTCTGAATGCTCGCATTGATCCTAAGGCTTTAGCGATTACAGGTATAGATCCTCATCATCCATTTCGATACGCCATTCCAGAGCAACAAGCATTACATAGGATTTTTGCTAAGATACAGTACCTTTTGGCTTCAACTCAGTGTCAGCGCGCAGTGTTGGTGGGTCATAATGCTTGGTTTGATTTAAGTTTCATTCAAGCTGCAGTTAAGCGATCACGGTTAACTTTCAATCCATTTCATTCGTTCACGACATTTGATACAGCATGTTTGAGCGCAGTGTCGTTAGGTGAGACAGTGTTAGCACGATCTGTAAGACGAGCGAATATTGATTTTGATGTGACTCAAGCTCATTCAGCAAGCTATGATGCAGAACGTACGGCTGAGTTGTTTTGTTACATAGTCAATAACTCTTTTTATAAATTTTAAAAATCTGGGCGCTTTACCTGCATTACAAAAAAAATTATTAAATCTTACTGCAAATGAAAAGAAAATCAAATGAGTGTGTAACTTATATTGCTGATATTAGGTTAAAAAAAAGCCCGTTAAAAACGGGCTTTATATTAATAAATAGTTTATTAACCGAATTTAACTGCACCACGTAGGCCAAAAGTATTTGTAGTTCCACCTGGTCCACCATTAGCACCGCCATATGCATAGTCATGAGTATATTCAAGACCCACGCTAGTGTTCTTCCACATATCTACCTCATAACCCGCTAAAATACGTTCTCTAGGAAGAGCAAGTCTTACGGTATCGTTGGAAGCTTGATAGCCTAAGTAGACATTTTGGTTTTTGCTCCAAGCGTTAAAGTCATAACCAGCGGTTAAATCAGCAGCCCAAGGTTTAGCACCTGAACCTGGCAATAGAATGCTTGTGCTGTTATAGAGGTTTGCAGCATTAAAGCTTTGTAAGGCAGTGGTGTAACGTAACCCAAAATTAAAAGGACCACTGTTAACATCGCCATAGACAGCAATAGCACCAACATTATGCACTACATCAGTCGGTACGCTGTTGTTAAAAGCATTGCGATTATGTGCAGAGTTCAATCCTGCTGCCACATCATTCACGCCTGTCATGGCGGACATATAACCTATGCCGACATCATATCCAAATTGGTCGCCAGGTTGGTCAAAACCAATGGCTGCACCATAAATACTGTCGGTGTGTCCACTGCCCGTCACTAAGCTCGGATTATCAAATGCAGAAACGGAGCCATGGAAGCCCATCTTACTGATGAAGCCTAAATTAACGGAAGTCTGTAAGCTCTCAGATAATGATTGCGTTAAGGTGCGATTGAGAGGGTGGATATTATACCTTCCGAAATCTTGAAACTGTTTACCAGCTTGTATGAAAACAGCAGGGAACAAAGGATGAATATCAAAATTACCTAGTGTTACATAACCTTGCTCTAAAGTAATAGTATCTAGAGGACGATATACATTGCTGTAATTTATGCTAGGGTTTGAAAAGCTAAGACTAGCAAATGCTTTAGCCCAGTCATTCGCTTTGCCACTAAAATTTACATAGACATCATTTAAAGTAACAAGGTTTACGTTTTCCGTTTCATAGAGTAGTCTACGATTTCCCCATTTTAAATCAACATTCGCACCACCACTTACGCCAATACGATTGAACCAATCTGGCGTAGGTTTAGCGCGTCCAGTGTTATGATCCATAGCATCTAAGATTGCTTGAGTTGTATCAACTTTAGGTTCGGTTTCAATTGTAACGGGAACTGCTTGAATTTGGTAAGTAGCCATCTCAGGGTAGTTATTTTTAACTACAGTTTTATGTATTTTTTTATGATGTATAGAGTTAGCTTGAGTTGCTGCAAAAACTGGACAGCTAATCAAACCTAATAGGCTCATTGATGCAACAACGAGTTTTAATTTCATAATTTTGTATCTCCATTTATATTGATTTGATCCGGACCCGAGTATTAAATTCACTTCATAGATTTATAGCATTTATCACAGTCGAGTTGAAGTTAAAGTTCTATTTGTAAAGTAAAATATGCCCATCTTAAAATAATAAAATAAAAAAAACCCGCTTACACGGGTTTTTTTCCAGAGCATAAAGTTTAACCGAATTTCACTGCTCCGCGTACGCCAACAGTGTTTGTGGCTCCACCTGGGCCACCCTTATCTGAGCCGTATGCATAGTCTCTGGTATATTCAAGACCTAAGTTTGTATTTTTCCACATATCAATACCATAACCCGCTAAGATGCGGTCTCTAGGTAGCGCAAGATTCACAGCATTTCCTGAAGCTTGATAACCTAAGTAGATATTTTGATTTTTGCTCATAGCGTTAAAGCCATAACCAGCGGTTAAATCAGCGGCCCATAGTCTAGCGCCTGCGCCTGTACCCGCATGCCAAAATGTGCAGCCTACAAGAGCATTTTCTTCCTGTGAGCAAACTGTATTTGAGCTGATATCTAGAGGATTAAAAGTTTGTATGCTTGTCGTGTAACGTGCACCTAAACTGAAAGGTCCACTATTCACATCGGCATATACAGCAATAGCACCGACATTATGTACAGGTGAATATGGAGTGCGCGCGAAATCAGGATTAACAAAAACAGTAGCTACATCATTTACGCCTGCCATGTTTGACAGATAGCCTAAACCCACATCATAACCTAGTTGATCATTAGGGTGGTCAAAACCAATAGAGGCACCATAAACTGTTTTAGGATGTGATTGGTTAGCTACAGTCAAAGTATTTCTAAAAGCATATACAGATCCGTGCAATCCCATTTTAGTAATGAAACCAAGATTAGCAGAAGTGCGTAAGCTTTCAGACAATGATTGAGCTAAGGTACGATTAAGAGGATGGATGGTATATCTTCCAAAATCTTGGAATTTCTTACCTACTTGAAGGAACAGAGGGTAAACATCAAAATTACCTAATGTTACAAATCCTTGTTCTAAAGTAACAGAATTTATAGGCTGATAGACACGGCTATAGTTTTGACTTGGGTTTGAAAATTCGAGACTACCAAATGCTTTAGCCCAGTCGTTTGCAACACCACTAAAGTTTACATAAACATCATTTAACGCTATACGATTAATGTTTTCTGTTCTATAAATTGGACGACGATTTCCCCATTTCAAATCAACATTTGTACCACCACTTATGCCAATGCGATTGAACCAATCTGGCATAGGTTTAGCGCGTGAGGTGTTATGATCCATACCATCTAAGATTGTTTGATAAGTATCAATTCTAGGTTCTGTTTCAAGTGTGACTGGAGCAGGTTGAATAGGAAGAGCCACTATTTCTTGGTAGTCATTTTTAACAACTACATGATGGGAAGTTTTGTGAATTTTTTTATGAGGTGTATGTTTAGTTTGTGGCACAGCAAAAGCAGGATTGCTTAAAAGAGCCAATGCGCTCATTGATGCAACAACGAGTTTTAATTTCATGCTTTTGTATCTCCTTTTTATATTAATTTGATCCGGACCCGAGTCTTAAATTATTTCATGGATATATTCATTTATCAGAAGAGTAGAAGTTAAAGTTCTATTTGTAAAGTAAAAAATAGACTTATTCTGAAATGATAAATAAAAAAAAGCCTGTTAAAACAGGCTTTTTAATTACACAGATTTAACCGAGTTTTACAGCACCGCGTAGGCCAACAGTGTTTGTAGTTCCACCAGCTCCGCCTCTGCTAACGCTATAAGAATAGTCATGTGTATATTCAAGACCGATGTTAGTATATTTCCATACATCGACATTATAACCCGCTAAGATACGGCCTCTAGGTAGAGCAAGATTTACCGCATCGCCAGAAGCTTGATAGCCCAAGTAGATGTTTTGATTTTTGCTCATAGCGTTGAAACCATAACCCGCTGTTAAGTCTGCTGCCCAAGGTTGAGCGCCTGAACCTGTTCCCTTACCTAATAAAGGTACTGCTGGGTCAAGGGATGTTCTTTCGCAAGTCAAAAGCGCAACTCCCTGAGGTGAACAGCTTGCATTTGTGTTTATATCTACAGCGCTAAAGTGTTGAATAGCGGTAGTGTAACGCGCGCCTAAAGTGAAAGGACCGCTGTTAACATCACCATACGCAGAAAGAGCACCAACAAGATGTATAGGATTACTCAAGATAACAGCAACGTCATTCACGCCTGTCATGTTTGACATGTAACCTAAACCTACATCAAAACCAAGCTGATCATTAGGTTGGGCAAAACCAATAGATGCACCATAAACATTTCGCGGATGTGTGTCACCAGCTATCGTCAACTTATCGCCAAATGCATACACAGAGCCATGGAATCCCATGTTATTGATGTAGCCAAGATCAATAGAAGTCGCTAAGCTTTCAGATAATGATTGAGCCAATGTACGATTGAGAGGGTGGATAACATATCTTCCGAAATCTTGGAATTGTTTACCCACTTGTAGGAACAATGGACAAACATCAAAATTACCTACTGTTACAAATCCTTGCTCTAAAGTAACGCTATTTACTCTATAGACACTGCTATAATTTACGCTAGGGTTTGCAAAATTTACACTAGCAAATGCTTTAGTCCATTCATTTGCTGTTGCATTGAAATTAACATAGGCGTCATTTAACGCTAGACTGTTAACATTTTCAGTTCTGTAAATGGGTCTACGATTTCCCCACTTTACGTCGAAGTTCGCACCGCCACTAACGCCTATACGATTGAACCAATCTGCCATTGGTTTAGCGCGTCCAGTGTTATGATACATGTCATCTAAAATAGTTTGATAAGTATCAACATTAGGTTCTGTTGAAACGACAACTGCCACTGGCTCAACAGGTAGAGCAACTATTTCTTTGTTATCCTGTTTAACAACTACAGTTTTATGAATTTTTTTATGATGTGTGTGTTTAGTTTGATGCTCAGCAAATGCTGGCGAGCTTATCAAACCTAATATGCTCATTGATGCAACAACGAGTTTTAATTTCATGCTTTTGTATCTCCTTGGTATATTGATTTGATATGCTCTATGAATTCGCTTGTGGTCTTTCGCCGCAGAGTGAACAGCTTACAGAGTATCTGCAGAGTTTGTTATAAATATATTAATCAAGTGTAGTTATCTTTGAATGGGGATTCTAAATCAAAGGAATATAGAAGTTAACTATTAAAATAATATAATATGAAAAAAATAAAAAAACAAACAACGAGTGAACAGATCAAACAAGAATGGTCAAAAATAATAACCCGCTTTGGCAGCGGGTATAGAATGAGAGTGATTTTTTTACATCTATAATGCTTCTGCTTTCTCATTAAGAAAACTTGCGACACCTTCTGCTGTAGGCTTCATTCCAATATCACCTTTATTCCAACCAGCAGGGCACACATCGCCATGTTGTTCATGGAATTGTAATGCATCGACTAAGCGAATCAATTCATCAATATTTCGGCCCAAAGGTAAGTCATTTACAATTTGTGAACGAACGATACCTTTTTTATCGATCAGAAATACACCGCGTAATGCAACATGAGCTGTTGGATGTTCTACACCAAATGCTTGGCAAATACTATGACTAACATCTGCAACTAAAGGATAACGTAGTTCACCAATACCACCTTGGCTGACTGGGGTTTTGCGCCAAGCGCTGTGTGTAAATTGTGAGTCAATCGATACACCAATGACAACTGTGTTACGTTTGTTAAATTCTTCAATACGATTATTTAATGCGATTAATTCAGAAGGGCAAACAAAGGTAAAATCTAATGGATAGAAAAAAACCAAGCCATACTTATTATTGATAGCTTCGCTTAATGTATATTGACTGTTAATTTCACCGTTTTCTAATACTGCCGCCGCGGTAAAGTCTGGGGCTGCTCTGCCTACTAAGTTACTCATTGTACAACACTCCTACTATTATTTATGATGGGTCTACGCTAAAAGTCCAAAATTATATCACAGATGAAAGTCTATAATAGTATTGTCAGTGTCTTGATTTCTAAAGAACCACCCTGTGTGTCTGAACTTTGTACTGTTAATAGTGTCATATAAAGCAACTTTACGGTATTATCGGCATCTAACGAAAGTCAGCCACCTTCTACGCTCGGAGAGATCTAGTATATGAGTGAAACATTTTTACCGTTTGCTAAGCCATCAATAAGTCGTGCAGCCATTGATGATGTGGTCGCCTGTTTAGAATCAGGTTGGATTACGACGGGTCCTCGCGTAGCTCAATTTACTGACGCTTTACAAGAATACTTAGGCGCACCTTATGTTTTACCGCTCGCTTCAGCCACTGCCGGTTTGCATCTCACTTTGATAGCAATGGGCATTAAGCCGGGTGATGAAGTCATTACCACACCGATGACCTTTGCAGCGACGCTCAATACTATAGTATTAGCGGGCGCAAAACCTGTGCTAGTTGACATAGATCCCAACACCTTAAATATGGATCTCAATCAATTAGAAGATGTCATCACTGATCAAACTCGTGTCATTATGCCAGTTCATTTTGCAGGTTTACCTGTGGATTTAGACTATCTATATGAAATCGCCGACAGGCATGAGTTACGTGTAATAGAAGATGCCGCTCATGCTATTGGTACGGAATATAAAGGTCAGCGTATAGGTAAGCGTGGCGACACCCAAGTTTTTAGTTTTCATCCGAATAAAAATATGACGACAGGTGAGGGTGGATGTGTTGCAACGCATGATGAAGAATTAGCACGAAAAATTGGGTTGCTCAGATTTCACGGTATAGATAGAGAATCATGGAATCGTTATGGCAAAAGCGGTAATCAAGATTATGAGATCGTTTTGCCGGGATATAAATATAACATGATGGATATCCAAGCTGCGATTGGCTTGCATCAATTAAAAGAGTTAGAGCAATTTTTAGTACGTCGTGAAGAGTTAGCAAATCGGTACCAAGTCGCTTTAATCGATTGCCCTCAGTGGACGCTCCCCAGTCAGCCTGGCTATGCTCATCGACACGCATGGCATCTTTATACTCCTTTGATAAATGAACACGCTGCTAAAATGAACCGCGATGAATTCATGAATGCGATGAAGGAAAAAAATATAGGCACCGGTTTACATTATCGTGCCGTGCATCTTTATCCTTATTACCGCGAACGATTTGGTTTTAAAGAAGGTGATTTTCCTCATGCAGAAAATGTAGGAAATAGAATTGTCAGTTTGCCTTTATATCCAGCGATGACAGATGCAGATCACGATCGTGTGTTAGATGTCATGTATAATATTTTTAAATAATCTTAGTGAAGAGTTAACATAAAATGAAAGTATTAATTCTAGGTGCAAATGGATTTATCGGTAGTCACTTAAGCGCTGCTCTTTTAGAAAAAACTGATAGTCAGATTTATGCGATCGACATGGCGCAAGATAAAATTACAGACTGTTTAGAGAGTGATAGATTTCACTTTATCGAAGGCGATATTACAGTTGAAAAACAATGGATATTAGACCACATAAAAAAATGTGATGTGGTGTTACCTTTAGTTGCAATCGCAACGCCCATGACCTATGTGAAAAATCCATTAAAAGTATTTGAATTAGATTTCGAAGCGAATTTAGAAATTATTCGTTTATGTGTAGAATATAAAAAACGAATTATTTTTCCGTCCACCTCTGAAGTCTACGGAATGTGTACCGACAGTGAATTTGACGAAGAAGAAAGTCATTTGGTAACAGGACCTATACATAAAGAACGTTGGATTTATTCTTCCTCAAAACAATTATTAGACCGCGTGATTTATGCTTACGGCAAACATAATGATTTAAATTATACTTTGTTTCGTCCTTTTAATTGGTACGGCCCTAAGCTAGATAATATTTTTAATCCCAAGCCGGGTGGATCACGCGTGCTAACTCAATTCATTGGAAATATTTTGCGTGGTGAAGATATTACTTTAGTCGATGGAGGAGAGCAGAAGCGTTGCTTTATGCATATTGATGATGGTGTGGATGCGCTGTTAAAAATTATTGAAAATAAAAATGATTGTGCTTTACGCCGTATTTTCAATCTAGGCAATCCAGTGGAAAATATTTCTATTCGTACTCTCGCGCAATTACTGGTGGATCTCATTAAAACGTATCCAGAGTATGCTGCAGCCGCGTCAAAAACAAAGCTCATCAATGTTGATGCGAATGTATATTATGGTTCAGGTTATCAAGATGTCATGTTGCGAGTTCCTTCCATTGAACGTGCTGCTAAGTATTTAGAATGGGCACCTAAAGTGAATATGAAAGATGGCTTGAAAAGCACATTAGATTTTTATTTACAGCCTAAAGAAATGATAACGTAATTTACAAATACTAAGTCGCGAACGTTAGCTAGCGATCACTGCAAGGATGCCCTCATGGCAAAATTATATTTTTACTACTCAGCAATGAATGCAGGAAAAAGCACGATACTGTTACAGTCATCTTATAATTATCAAGAGCGTGGCATGGATACGCTTTTATTTTCGTCTATTGTAGATGATCGTTACGGGACAGGAAAAATTTCTTCACGTATCGGCGTCAGTGCTGAGGCCATTTCCTTTGACAAAGAATTCGACTTATTTAATTATACTAAAATTCAAAAAGAAAAAAATCCCAAATTAAAATGCGTGTTGGTAGATGAAGCACAATTTTTAAATAAAAAACAAGTAATGCAATTGACCACTATCGTAGATGAGTTAAATCTGCCGGTTTTGGCATATGGATTGCGCAGTGATTTCATGGGCGAGCCATTTGAAGGAAGTATGTATTTGTTAGTGTTGGCTGATAATATTGTTGAAATTAAAACAATCTGTCATTGTGGTAGGAAGGCAACCATGAATACACGAATAGATGCAGAAGGGCGAGCGGTAAGCGCTGGTGAGCAGATACAAATTGGTGGTAATGGGAATTACATTGCAACATGTAGAAAACATTTTAAAAATTTAGCAGTCTAGATAGCTCCGTGTTTATTAACGGCGGAATTTTTGTTGGTGCAGATTCTTAACTAGTATCACAGTAGAGTGGAATCAGTAGAATAACCCCTCCCTTCCCTCGCTGGGAAGAAGAGGGTTAACATTTTCTCTATAATCCGGAAGATTAATCAGCTCATTAAGGCACAGGACAAGCACTTTCCTGAACGATCTCGCTAAGTTGTTTTACCGGAGTAGGTGCGCGATTAAATAATCTTGGGCTATGCTCAGTGTCTGCAACTAATGAAAAAGAAGATTTGGACACGCCAAGTTCAGTCTCGGTATTAGCTTTTTCTTCTTCAGATTCTGATTTAGATTCTTCTAATGCGGTTGTCGGCTTATTAATGATATTGAATAGGAATTCTTTTTTCTCTAGGCAATTAGTAATATTTTTTATATTTACAGTCAATACTTCCGCATAATCATGGGGTCTGTTCTCAATTTGAATTTTTTCTAAAACTGCACTTCCTAATGTAAAAAAGTTTAGACTGTCGTCCACTTCAAAGAGAGCATTATCCCATTGTTTGTCACTTTCTTCTTCTCCTGCTAACGCAAAAGAATTTTGTCCTGCACATCGATAAGCATTAGCTAGGTCATCTCGTATGGTATCTAAATCACTTTGACGTTCTTCAGTCATTAAATCGCGTGGAGTTTTTTCTAATTCAGCGATAGCTGGAATGAAGTAGGTTATGCTTTTTTCGTAACCTTCTTTATTTGCAGCCAAGTAATTGTTTTTGTCGATTTCTCTTTGACCGCGATAATAATAGATATCACCTAAAGCTTGATTTGCTAATGCAAAATTATATCGATAAAGATTTAACTTGTCTGGCTGAAGGTCACCCTCCAAGCTAAGTGCATTTGCAAAATGCTTAATACTTTTTGCAACAATTTCCAAAGCCATTTCGTTATCTACATTCTGTTTGGCATGATTATAATAAAGAGCACCTACACTGTTATAGCACTCTGCTAGTTTTTCGTTAATAGCTTTGCTCTTAAAAGTTTCTTTATAATGATTGATTGCTTTTTGGTAGGTGAGTATTTTTGTCTGTAACTGCGAGCCATCTTCATAAGTTTTTGCAAGACATGCATACGCATCGCCGCATTGAAGGTAAGTCATTTTATTTGTTGGCTGGAAGACGTTACTTCCAGCAAGCTCGTGCTCTGAAACGAGAGTCTTATTATATTCAATGCTGTTTTCAAATGCGCTGATACTTAATTTATATTCTTCCGTTATATTTTTATAATAATTACCTAATAATTTGTAGTATTTTGCTAAGTTATCCCAGTTTTTTGCACGGAGATTAATTAACACAAATCGTGTGCCTAGTTTAAGTAGCAACTTAACTAAATCATTGTGGCCAGCTTCTGTTGCGTAAGTAAGGACATTTAATCCATGGTCATTGATTTCAATGAACCTATTGATATCTTGGGACAATTTCAATTTTATTTCATCTGTTCTACCGGCAGCTGCATCTGCATGTAGATCAGTGGTGCCATCTTTATATTCTAACCATAATTGTCTATCAGGATGTGTCGCAAATTTTATGACGTCAGGAGTATTGTGTACTGCAAAATGCATAATATTTAAGGGTTGAGCGCCGGATTTTAAATTGATGTTGGGTAATTCAATAAGATATCGTAAGACATCAAGAGAGCCTTTTTCAGCTGCTGCAAAAACAACAGAAAGCTGTTGTAGGGCATCGAGTGAATTGATATCAGCGTTTTCTTTTTTTAAAAATGCTTGAATATCACAAGAAATATTATCTTTATTAGCAGCTATCTCACAGAGTTGATCCGTACGAGCTTGCATATCATTTCCCTATGTGATGTGGAGAGATTTAACCTTCACAATTGGCGTGATTATCAATAACCGAAGCATAATTTTTCACATCGGTTGTGATGGTGTTAATAAAAGTTGCATTAGAAATAATAGCAAATGCAAAATTTGCTTTTGTTAAGTTGGCATTATTTAAATTCGCACAACTTAAATCTGCTTTTGTCAGATCTGCATTTTCAAGATTAGCGTTTACGAGAGAAGTGGAATATAAACTGGCATTGGTTAAATTAGTCAGTTCAAGATTTGCATTCACTAATATGGCGTGATTAAGATTTACATTATTTAATATGGCGAATGTTAATTTAGTATTGGTTAAATTTGCATAACTTAAATCAGCATTTGTTAAATTCATTTTTGATAAATCAACACCCGCTAAATTGGAATGAGATAAATTTGCGTGTTGTAAATTAGTTTTTTCATTATTAAATGAGTAAGTGCGTAAATCTGCGTTTGATAAATCTAACCCCGCGACTTTGCTGGAATTGCTTAATTCAAGGAGTTTAACGAGATCTTTTTGATTAGCTGAGTATGAAATCGTGGTGAGTAAAAAAAATAAAATGAATATCCGTATCATGTTAGTTCCTAAAAATTGCGAAATTTTACGCCTCTACCCTTGCGGGGTAGGCTATGCAATGCATCTTTTTATTTGCGTCATCTCCCTTTTTCAAAGGGAGATGATGCTATCAATAAATCTGTGTTTATCTTATCCTTGCGAAGTATAATTAATTATTTCGACCCGGCATCCGATGTATGCGCGCACCTAACTGAGTGAGTTTTTCTTCGATACGTTCATATCCTCTATCAATATGATAAATTCTATCTACACTCGTTTCACCCGCTGCGGCTAATCCAGCTAACACTAAACTAGCGGAAGCACGCAAATCTGTCGCCATCGTCGGTGCGCCTTGTAGCTGATCGATGCCGATGCAAATTGCGGTATTACCTTTTAATGAAATTTGCGCGCCCATGCGTTGTAATTCTTGCACGTGCATAAAACGATTTTCGAAAATAGTTTCTGTCACGATAGAGGTACCTTCAGCAATAGCATTAAGCGCCATCATTTGTGCTTGCATGTCTGTCGGGAAAGCAGGATAAGGTGCTGTGCTAACATCCACCGCACGTGGTCGATTGTCTTTCATGTCTAATAAAATCCAATCATCGCCAGTTTCAATATAAGCGCCTGTCTCAGCTAATTTTAGCAAAACAGATTCAACAATATCGGGACGGGTATTTTTTAATTTGATTTTCCCGCGAGTAATGGCGGCAGCAATTAAATAGGTGCCGGTTTCAATGCGGTCAGGCAGGACTTGATAACTGCCTTCTGCTAATTCTTTTACGCCATCAATCACGATAACGGAAGTTCCTGCACCTTGAATTTTTGCACCTAAGGTATTTAAGAATTTTGCTAAATCTTCAATTTCAGGCTCGCGTGCTGCGTTATGTATCACGGTTTGTCCGGTAGCAAGAACAGCAGCCATCATTATATTTTCGGTGCCCGTGACGGTGACTATGTCCATGACGATAGTGGCACCTTTTAGACCGTGTTTTGCGGTGGCTTTGATATAGCCATTTTCAACTTCAATGCTGGCACCCATGGCGCGCAAGCCTTTAAGATGTTGATCCACAGGACGTGTGCCGATGGCGCAACCACCCGGTAACGATACATTCGCTTGACCAAATCGACCTAGCAGTGGGCCTAACACTAAGATAGAAGCGCGCATGGTTTTCACCAATTCATAGGGCGCATCAAAGCAATTGACGTTACTCGCATTGACTTCGATGTTGCAACGTTCATCTAGGGTTAAGCTCGTACCCATTTGACCTAACAGACTGATGATAGTCGTTACATCATGTAGATGCGGAATATTCGAAATTCTCACAGGCGCTGAAGTTAAAAGCGTTGCTGCAATAATGGGTAGCGCAGAATTTTTAGCACCGGAGATTCGAACTTCACCCCGTAAAGGTACATTGCCGCGTATGATTAATTTATCCATGGTTTACTCTTTATTGTGGAGATGCCATTCATCTGGCGTGAAAGTTTTAATGGAGATAGCGTGTATAGTTCCATTGGCGATTCGATCCCCCAGTGCAGCATAAACCAACTGCTGTTTTTGAATGCGATTCTTTTCCGCAAACAAGGGGCATATAACAATAGCATTAAAATGCCTGCCATCACCCTCAACAATTGCTGTGGAATCTTTTAATCCGAGTTCAATAAAGCTTTTAATGTCATCTGGATGCATAATTAATGGTTAACTAAAGTGGTTTGAAATGGGCATAAGATTAACGTATGCCCATGTAATTAGTCAATTGATTAGCGAAAGAGGCTAAGTGCAGATTGTGTGTTTGGATCAATGATTGGTTTTTCACTCTCAAGTTTTTCCAGCAGGCGTTGTGTTAACTTGCATCCAGTGCCTATAGGCATTGCTACTAAGAGTTTAGGGTCATCTAATTTTCCATCTATTTTGAAATAAGTCTCCAAGAGATTCAGCACTGCATCTTCTAGGCGAGAGTTTAATCTTTGTATTTGGAAAGGGGTTACTGGGTTTTCTATAAACTTCCTTTCGAATAACCATGTATTTTCGATTAGTTTGCACACTGAAGCATTATACGCTTTAAGATCTTCTTCTTTGGGTGCTAGCCTAAGTTTATGCATATCATCTAGGACGGTGAGACTGAGCATCAGTTCACTGACTGTGCGAAGAGCTTCTTTATAAACGTCTATGTTTCCTATTAGGCATTCTTGTTTCACTGCTTTCACATGACTATTATTTTCTATCTGTTTATCGTTCGCTAAACGCAGAATTAAAGCGTTGGCGATGTTATTTTTATAGCCTAATGCGGTACGTATTTCTGTTAAAGTGCAGCCCATTTTTGCGGCTTCTTTAACGGAATAATATTGACTGTTGAAAAACATTTCTTCGCTTGTTTCAAGAGAATCATAGCTATCTCTGCGTTGAGAAATTTCATGTAATTGTCGATCTTGGGGAGTCTCGACTCTGAGCTCTGGGGTTGGATGAGTCTGAATTTCTTCGTCATCAACTAGATTGCTATAACTATCTTTTAGTTTTTTGTTCTGAAAAAGTTTATTAATTATTATTCTTGAATTCGACATACAGCTGCTCCTCGGTACCCTTAGGAATAGAAATTTTCTATGCATTCCCGGATTAGTTTGTTTAAATAAGCCTGCATTGTCATATTTTTAACAAATTATGGAAAGCATTTTGTGAACATTAATCTAAAAACAGGCTTATTAGTACCCGCAAGGTATGCCGTCTCAGCACACTGTAACGCCCGCCCTGATCCTCAACTCATTGATATGATTGTGATTCATGGGATTAGTTTGCCTCCTGGCGAGTTTGGAGGTGATGCGATAGAGAATTTCTTTTGCGGGAAGTTGGATCACTCTTTGCACCCTAGTTTTGCCGATATTGCCGCTCTTCAGGTATCTGCACACCTATTAATTAATAGAATGGGCCTGATTACACAATTTGTGCCTTTTACCCAGCGCGCCTGGCATGCTGGAGTTTCATCTTTCAAAGATAAAACAGGTTGTAATGACTTTTCAGTGGGAATTGAGTTAGAAGGAACCGATAATATCCCTTATGAAAAAGCCCAATACCAGCAGCTTGCTCAGTGTGTGCAGGCTCTGCAATCGGCTTATCCTTTAATTACCCGAGACCGTATTGCTGGACATTCAGATATTGCACCTGGACGAAAAACAGATCCAGGCCCATCATTTGATTGGGCTTATTTTGATTGTCTATTATTGGCAGGATGTCATAATCTAATAAAGTAATTTTCAGACTCATTTTTACGGATAAAAGGTGGTGTATGACATTTATCATTACGTTAATCGCGCTCATTATTGAAAGATTTTTTGATTGGAGCCACGTGCGCCAGTGGCATTGGTTTACAACATATCAAGCTTGGCTGGTCACACGTGTAAGTCGATTACATCCCTACTTAGCTCTTCTCGTGTGTGTGTTACCCCCTTTGTTAGTAGTAGGCTTGTTAGATCTTTTATTGTCAGATGCGTTTTATTTGGTAAAATTAATTTTTGACACAGGTATTTTGATATATTGCTTAGGTCCTAATAATTTTTGGGCACAAGTTTATGCTTGTATCAAAGTGTTGCATAACGAAGACCCTCAAGTTGCGATGGCCAGCGCACAAAAATTATTTGGCATCACCTTGGATGAGAACCCACTGACTTTTCATACACTCTTCACTAATGCTATTTTTATTGAAGCAAATCGTCGAGTTTTTGCCGTTTTTTTCTGGTTTGTTCTCTTGGGTCCAGTAGGGGCGATGTTATATAGACTGATTGATTTGTGTAAATTAAGAAGTATTCCTGCGAAGTTTGCTGCAACTCAAATGCAGGGTATTTTAG
>DHXK01000186.1 GCA_002413665.1 Legionellales bacterium UBA5158
TAAACCGCTTGCTGCGGCACACTAATGTCGCCAACCCATTTTTCATTAGGTTTAGCTGCACTAAAGTCACGATTCAGTAAATTAGGAGCAACAGGTAGATTATGTTTTGAATCTGTTGTTACTTTAAATTTCTTCTTTGCTTTAGCACGCAAGCCAAGATAAGTCATTCTGCGTGCCACACGATTTTTACTGCATATTTCCTCCTGAGATTCTAACAGTTCATCTGTTATCCTTGGAGCTCCATAGCGCCCCTTGTGCACATTAAAAATATAGGTGATCTTCTTGTCCAATGCATTATTTGCTTCTTGACGCGCGCTTGGCTTGCGCTTAAGCCATGCATAATAACCACTGCGTTCGATTGAGAACATATGGCACATCCTTTTAATACTAAAACTAATTTGATTAACTTTAATGAATTCGTACTTTACTTCAGATGCTGAGCAAAGTACGCCGCTGCCTTTTTTAGTATTTCTTTCTCCTCTTTGGCAACAGCAAGTTCTTTATGTAAGCGACGATTTTCTTCAACTAATGCAGACATGTCCTTACCGCTATTAGAATCAACCGTCGCAAGACTGCCTTTACTTTTTAGCACGTGAATCCACGTATGAAGAGTTGCTGGAGGAATGCCTAATTCTTTTGCGGTATTGACTATGGATGGGGATTTTAATGCTAGATTAACTGCTTCTTGCTTAAATTCTTTTGTATATTTTCTTGACGATCTTGTCATTCTAAACACCTCTTTGTTAATGCGCATAAGTTTAAACAAATTAGTGTCTATTGAAACGGGGTAAGATCACACATTTCTTGCCCTATTAGATGTTGATGATACCTACTCAAGATATGATGTGATTATGAGGGCGGCGAACCCGTAGATCTAATCAATATTTACAAACTAAACAGTAATTTCTATTGACTAAATCTGACATGATGTCCAAAATATATACTAGCTAAAGACTTGTCGTTTATTGTAAATTGCACGCTAGTTTTTTTAACTAATAGGAAATGTTAATATCAACAAATTGCACATGGCAATGTAAGAAGTGCACTTATATTGTTGATACAGTAGAAGCGGGCATTGAACCTATGACATCATCGCCGAGGCGTTTTATACGCATCCGAATTTACATGATTGATTAGCCGCTATAGGGATAAAAATAAAAAGGGATTAAGCAGGCTTATGAAAAAAACTTACTGGTTATTAGTTTTTTTAATCATCGCTTTTATTTTTTTAATTTTTAAATTATTTTTTTACCATCATTATACGATCTTTGTAGATGCTGGCAGCAATGGCTCACGACTTTTTATTTATGAATATACTGGCACTAAAAAAAATCCAGTTATTCATAACGTCTTCACAGATAGCACAGTACCTGGACTGTCTTCATATGCCTCTAACCCACAAGCTGCAGCAAATTCTTTAGACCCTTTGCTAGATCATGCAAAATATTATCTATACACACATTTGATTTTTCAGTCAGCTGTAAAAATTAATATTTTAGCTACCGCTGGAATGAGATTACTACCTCTTACTACGCAACAAATCATTTACGATTCTATCCTACAAAACGTCAAGAAAAATTATCAGTTTAAATTAGGTGAATTTAGAACCATCACTGGAAAAGAAGAGGGATTATATGGGTGGCTGGATATTAATTATCTGGCTCGACGCTTTCAAAGAAACTTACCCACATTTGGCAGTATTGACATGGGTGGCGCTTCAAGCCAAATTGCTTTTGAAACAGATGATATAACTCAGTCAAATGATTTTTTTATTTTCACGTTAAATAAAAAGCAAGTTAAAGTATTTTCGAGAAGCTTCCAAGGGCTGGGAAATGTTCAGTCGTTACTTATAATGAACAAAAGCTCTCAGGCAAGAAACTGTTACCCAAAAAACTATCCTCTCAGCAATACATTGGGGAGATTTAATTTCAAAAATTGCGAAAAAATATTTGAGACTTATATTTTAACTTTTCCTATTAACACCCTAAACTTAATGCTAAAAGATAAGATATTTGTTGCCTACTCTGCCATCTATCATACAGTTAATTTTTTTGATGTAGTTAAATTATCTGACCAAAATATCTTAAAAGATAAAATCCAATCTGTTTGCAATAATGAGTGGGGGACCGTGCAAAAACTCTATCCCACTGTAAATATAAAATATTTAAGTTCAGCTTGTGCAATGGGTGTTTATATAAATGAATTATTGTATGATACCTATCAATTAAAATCAGAACAATTAATTGTCGTGCAAAAAATTCGTCAAAAAGATATCAATTGGACATTAGGTAAAATGCTTTTTGACTTAATTGATCATAGCTAAATGAGCACTTTATCTTTGCCTTAAATATTTTAAAATAACTTTTGCAACAGTACGAAGCACTTCAGGCAAATCATCGGTAATACGATCAAATGTTTCTTTAGATAAGAAAAGAAGTGATGCATCACTTTGTATGTAAGCATCTGCAGTCCTAAAAGAATCATCAATTAAAGCTAGCTCTCCAAAATAATCGTGTTCTTTTAGAATGTTTAGCACTTTCCCTTGACGCTCTATTCTTACTTCACCCGAACTCACACAATACAAACC
>DHXK01000221.1 GCA_002413665.1 Legionellales bacterium UBA5158
CCTCGCGCTTTGCCCATTTTACCCTAATTATAAACTATTATGAAAAAAAAGAGATGAAAAATAAAAGATTAACAGAGTTTAACAGAATTGAATTAGTCGATTGGTTCAATGAGGATGGATTAATTCCCGAAAAATTAGAATATGGTGTATTTTATAAATCATCAAAATATAACACAGCTATTCACCTATGTGCCTGTGGATGTGGGAATCAAACTGTAACGCCAATTAAGACAACTAATTTTGGACGCAATTGGGATATTTTAGATGGTTGGGATTATAGAACCAAAAAAATTGATGGTACAACCGAAAAAGATAGACCGTATGATTATACAATTACATTAACTCCATCAATAGGAAATTATAATTTTACATGTAAATCGCATTATATGATTATCGACAGTAAAATTATTTGGCTGTGAAAATACGCGGTTAAGAGATAACCAATTTATAAACCTAAATGAAAAATCGTTATGAAACTATTAAAACCAATACGTTATTTTTACATAGGAACAATAAGAATAACACACCCTGATTATATTGAATTTGCCAATAGGCATAAATAAATATGCTTATTTTATTTCAATATCTTACAAGGATCAAAACCTAATGCTTTAACTAAGCTCGCATAAGAAATAATAGTACTTTTAATCATAGCCATCGTTTGAGTTTTATTATTCGGCATCAGCCAGCACTCGGTAGTGGTACCGTACTTTATAACTTTCCAATAGTAGCTAGGATAAACGTCTTTAATTTTACCATCGGTAAAAGTATCCTGATTGCCAAACGTACCACCCCATACCTGCACATCCATAGTCTTTAATAAGTTTCGGGTATGCTCTTCTGTAAAAATTTCAGTTCCTACATTTTGCGATTGATCTTCGGGGGCCGCATTAAAAGTATAGGTATCTGATAGGATTACCGCATCTATAGCAAATGAATTTAGGATCCAGGATTGCATGTGCCCCTTCGCGATCTCATCCTTTAAAGGCTTTACAATCTTATTAGCGGCAACATAAACAGCATCTTCGTTTGGTTGCCCAGTTACTGAATTCCATGCCGAGAAAGCAGATTGATACGGCATTGCGCCAGGTTTTACTATTGCGCCTTTTTTTGGTGCCCCGCGTGGTATTTTTATCTTATCGCTTATCGCTGCATTTGCTTTGGTATATAGTTCATATTCGATAAGTGGCCGGTGCTGTTGTGTATCAGCTATTGACTTATAATAAGGATTAACCCATAGCTTACAAGCTTTACAAAAATTACTTTTAACAGTTGGATATTTGGCGTATAATGCTTTTACATAAGCGCCGTCAATCTTTTGTCCGTATGCGTGCCCGCCAATAACGGCTAAGATTAATATCGTTTTTACGATTATGTCTATTCTTTTCATGTTATATATATGGTGTTGATTCATTATTTAGTTGATTGTATTTACGTGCATAAAGCAACCAATAAATGTAACTTTTACGATACTTTAATTTATCAAGTCGCCTAAATGTTAGATAATATGGTATCGTTTTCATATTACATTTTTAATTGTGTTTGCCCAGCCACCGCCGTAAAAGAATATTATTACTTTGGCGACAATAATAATAACTAAAGAACCTACCAATATCCAAAAGTATAGCCACCCTTTAGATGCGCTTTTCTTACTGTTCACCAAATCATGCTTAGTGATCTTTAAACTATCCGTCTTAATATTATCATCATTTTGCAATGCTTTTAACTTAGCTTCATCAACCCGATATATAGGTTTAACAATCGTATCAGGCTTACACGGCTTATATGCAGCCCGTAAAGCGTTTATTTTATCCGTAAGTGTATTTATCTGTTTGGCCTGAAAAATGATGATACGGTGCGCCTGTGCGGTATCTGTGACTACAATACGTGGCAATCCCTTTAAACTATCCGCATACTTTTTTAAGCTATCAACCTTACCCGAATAATCTATATTGTGTGATGGGGTATAGATTGGCGTACCAATACTATCCTTAACCGGGAATAACGTAGCGCAATCCTTTGCTAGTTCGCCCTGGTATTGGTAGTTTAATTGGTGCTGTTTCTTTACGTCCCGTTGTTGATAATAGGATGCGGAGCAGCTGGTGAGTAAGAATAATAGGGGGATGAGTTTTTTCATAACCGCATAGCATTACGTAAATCATCACCAACAGCCTGCCAGTCGCTTGCAATAGCGTCCTCATCTGAAAGTATGGTGATGTTATTAGTCGGCATAATGGTAAACGTTCCAAATGCCTTTAGTATGTTTTGGATGAGTTTTTTCATTATGTAAATATAAATACTTTTTTGTAAATTTACATACCGTTAATTCAGACGGTGTAAAAGACTTGCAAAAAATGGAATACACTCAACAAGAGCAGAATGATGCTATTAAAACACTTAGCAATCTTGTAAGGGAAAATCAAAAGCTTAAAGCCGATTTACAGGAATCACAACAATTTGTGTTAAGGATGTTTTTAGCAGGATCTGTTGACCAATCAGAAAAACAAATTGCCTATTACGACGATGGCGTAATAGATTACAAAGAAGATTTTGAGCAACTTTTGCCTTATTTTTTCTTTGATTTTTCAATGGATAATCTTAAAAATGGAGAACTTCGAGAGTCTACATTTAGTATTCGCATAAAAGATGGTACTCCATTTCCGAAAATAGGAAATAGGCGTGAAGTATTAGAAAGATTGTTGAAAGTTCAAAAAGAACTTTTTGGTGATGTTGATTATAAACAAACTATTAGTTCGGGTAAACGTTCCAAATGCCTTTAATATGTTTTTGATAAGTTTTTTCATAATAGGTTCATTTTTAAAATACCAGCGTACTAACTGCC
>DHXK01000236.1:0-161 GCA_002413665.1 Legionellales bacterium UBA5158
ATTTTAGGGCAGGAAACAAATGATTTGAAAGGGCTTATTATTGAACTGATATTTTATACTGATAACACTTTTAAAATAATTAAAACCTTTCGGAGCGTAGGACAACCGAATTAAAACAATGGAAAAACCAAACTTCAAGCACAAAAAAGACAATGTAATAA
>DHXK01000236.1:233-4763 GCA_002413665.1 Legionellales bacterium UBA5158
CAAAAAAGACAATGTAATAATCAGCGAACCTTGCTTTTTAAAAGTTCCACATCCTGAAAATAATTTATATTTCAGAACGGATGAAACCCCGAATCACACAGTTGAAACTAAGGACGGTAATAGTTTCTTACAGCCTGTTATTCCTGATAGTGAAACAAAATCGGAGGTAAAAGAAACGGTGGAAAGACCACTTGAATCTGAACAAGAAGATGAAATTCATGCAACCGATGAAAAAGAAGCAAAGTAATAATCTTTTAATTTAAAACTGTGAACCAAACAAAAAAAATGTCACAAAAATTAAAACCGCTAACATTATCCGCTCAAAGCGTTGATTCAGCACACGAAAAAGTAATTTCAACACGCAGAAACTTGAAAGCAAAGCGAACCATTTTTATGCAGGCTCAGGAAGCTAACCAATTAGCCGAAAGTGAATTTAAACAGGCAAAGGAACTTCACGATCAGAAATTAATTGAAACTATTTAATTTATGGCTTCCAAAATAGTGAAAAATCGGAAAGTTCTCGGTGTGGTTCACTGCCTCATTAATAATAGATGCAATTAAAAACGGGGTAAAAATGTATGTTGACACGGCAAATAATATTACGAAATATTTAAAATAAAGAAGCTGAGCCTTACGGGGCTCAGCTCTCTAAAATTTAAAATGGAAACCAAACTAACCAGATTAAATTAAGGCTAATTAATCGGAAAACTACCACTGAAATAATAATAATCATTTGTTACTTCTCCAAACATATTAACTACTCCTGCTGCATCTATTTGAAGTGCCGCAGGGGATGCTACTCCAGCAGTCGAAGCAGTTATATTTATTCCTGCAAGAACGACACCTGCCACAGGACGAAACCCAGCCGGTAATGTGAAAATAGTTGCTCCAGAAGGAGTAACATTTGTTGATTTCATATATTGGACAAGAATTGTAACAATTTCCTTATTTTTCCAAAATCTAACACTTCCGGCTCCGCTGAATCCTGCACCGTAAGCCGGCTCTCCAGTTGCGCCCACGGTGTGTTTATTGTAATAACTTTGCACAAAAATCAAATCGGCAAAATTAATTAATCCACTTCCTAAAGCTCCATCAGCTGCAACTAATTGATTATTTACATGAACATTTTTTGAAGTGTTATCCGAAAATAAAACAGGGTTGTAAGCTACTGGGTATCTTATTCCAGCAGTTAAATCTATATTCATAATTATAGCAGTTGCAGCCACTAAACCTACTACTCCAGGGTAATAATACACTTCCCCATCTTGTGTATCATATATGTAACCGACAGAAATTGTATATGTGTTGGGCGCAGTTAATGTCTTATGGCAACCCCACAAAGCATAAACCTCTGTTCCTGTAACAAGATCTCCTCCAATTGCTTGCGCTAGTGCAGCTAATATTTCCTGATTTGATAGGTATAAAAAATCAAATCCTTTTTTAGAAGGTGGATAACCTACTCCGGTAACAATTGGTGATGTGTCTAATTTTTTCATGCTGTTTTTTGTTAGTAGATAGCGATTATATATTGAACCCCCCCAAGACAATATTTGTCTGCAAAGACTCTTACTACATTGTCTTTTGCTGTTGTTATTCCTGCCGGTTCAGCTGGCAATAAAGCGTTATAAACAGCCGTTGGAATATTTATCGTAAACATTGAAGTATTGAAAAAATACGCCAAATTAATAAATGATGTTTGTTCCGAATCTGAAAACATTACATCACTACTTTGCGCTTCATTTACTCCCACCATGAACGAACCGAAATCAACGGCTGTATTTTGAATATAAATATCGCTCAATGGCGTTGGATTACCTGCTCGCTCCCATGCTGTGAATTGTCTAAAAACAGTTTTGAACCATTTATTCAAAGCCCATTCAAAAACTACTCTCGAAGATGTATATTTAGATCGCTCCCTGACCCCAATGAAGTTATTAATTACAGCCATCCATTTAGTTAAATCAGTTGGTGCTACTCCGGTAGTGTTACCAGTTCCTATACGCTCGTAAATCTTATTGTCAATGTACCTTACCCGATTACCTACGCTGTAAGTAGTTCCGCCAGCATAATCAATTTCAGTGCTTCCATCTGCAAAATTATCAAAAAACAAATCATGCAACTTTTGAAACTTGTCATCAAATACGCTAAGATACGCCAATGTAGTAGTTTCCCGCTTGTTTGGCGGTGTTAATTGCAAGGTTTCATTTGAAACTATGTAGTCATAAATTGACATTAGTTATTTGATACAGTAAATGTTAATGATGAAGGGTCTGCGAAATTATGAGGGGCAAGTCCCTGAATTATTTGCCCTGAATAACTTTGATATTGCTTTGTGAATATTGTTCTACTTCCATAAGAGCCACCGTTTACCATTGCCGCAGCTTCACTTATTACCACATCCGTAACCCCTGCAACAGCCTGTATTGCATCTTCAACAGCCGAAACTTTTACTATTCCATTAAAAGGAATTGCAGCTAAATAAGCATTTAAAGCAGCGATAACATTTGCCTGAATAGTGGCAGCATATTGTCCGTTATAATAAACAACAGCATTTAAGAAGAAGTAATCCGGTAACTGATTAATTACAGTGTAGCTAATACCAGCCGGATCAATAGTCTGAATATAGGCATATAAAGCAAGCAATTGAGGCGCAGTTAGTACTGCCCCGTTGTTTGTTACCTTTATTTGTACCTGATTATTTGTAGCCGTTACAACACTACAATTGCTTATTATTCGTAAAGTAAGATCAACAGTTGTATAGTAAGGAGAGAAATTTGCAGTATCTAATTGTAAAATTTGATTGTAAGTCCCATCATATTGAAACTTCAAAATTTGTTTCTGCCACCACATATTTGTTGGGGTGGTTACTCCATTTATCAGTGCCTCAATTTCTGTTTCAAAAGTATTATTGAGTTGCTCTAAAGTGTATATTTCAGTCGCAATAGTATTTAAAAAATTGCTCCAAACTGCCACCAATGAAGGGGACATATTGGTGGTACTAAATGGAGGTGTCGCTAATAACTTAGTTATTAAACGGTTCTCTATGTCTGAAATATTTTCTTGAATCAAAGTATTACGTTTTTATAATTCGCAATTATATAAAATATTTTGACAATTATTTTTTTTTGTGTTATAATTTCTTATATTTTCGTTATGAAGGGACGAAATTTTTTAAAGCGGGGGGTATTTAACATAATATTCTTATATGACTTTTTCAGTTATATAAATATTTTTATGTTAAATAGCTTTGGGTGCGGCGGCAAATATATAACAAAATACATTAAGTTTAACGTGGAGGTGTTTTTTTTCGTGGAGGTGTTACGGCGTGTAATTGTAAACCAATGGCTCAACCGGTGTCCAATAAGTAATATTAAAAGCACCTGCCGGACTTGGTGTATCTAATCCGCAAACATAATTAACAGATAAGTAACTCGCAATAGTATTATTCACAGCTAAATAAGTCGCATTAGGGTCATAAGGTACTGATGCAGCTTGCACCTCATCCGTTGTAATATCTAATTCTAAAGGAATAGGAGTAATTGAATCTATGCCATTCACAGGCTCTGCCATTAACTGTTCAATGTAGGTGGTCTTATACGATTGAATGAAGTGATAAACTCCGGCATGGTCGTTATCTTCCTGCTCTGACACCCTTATACAAGCACCAACTGGAACGGTTGTATCTGCAAGCCCAGGTTGATACTTTTGAATAGCCTGAAATATTTTATCTTTTAAATCGTAAACTGTTAAATTTTGCTCGAAGTTTCCGTCCCCTGAATCCAGTTGCCAGTCCAAAATATGCAAATCAAAATCTACATAAAACAATTGTCGGCCTTCTCCTAATTGCTGAATCTCGTTTGTTTTAAAAGCAATAAAAACAGCAGGGAAAGTGAACATTTCAGAACGTGCGCCACCGTCTTGCATAATAAGCTGCAATTGATTATTCCATTTATGCACGAAAGACACGCCCTGCACGGCAATCAATTTATTATACAATGCTAAAAAAAATAGTTTCATTTCCTACCTAATATTTTAATCATTTCAGAATTAACACGGCTTTCAATCTGTTTCATCAATGTACTTGAATAGCCTATGTATTGGCGTTTCGGCATAGTAATTGAATGTGCTTTTACTTTGTTTTTCATTGCAAAATCAGCTTTTTTAGATTTCGCAAATCTTAGATTTCCGGATTCGTGGAATCTAAAATGAGTAACCTTTTCAGATGCTCTTTTATTTATTACTCCCCCCTCGTTGTGAATCCTTGCATAAGGAACTCCGCTAACATCAAAAAGTATTTCCTGCCACGTTGTTTTTTTTAATGAGTTCGCCACCTGTGGGCGGAGGTGCAAATGTGATGCGTTTTTTGTACCTCCGCTTTTCCCAATTAGTAATTTACGTGTATTCTTTGTGTCTTTTCTTGCCTCCCACGGTTGAAAACTATCACCGGTCCATCCCTGTTTTGCAAATGATTGTAAAAAGAAACTCAACCCCATTGCACCGATAACAGGGGGCAGGCCACGTTTTAACGCA
>DHXK01000172.1:0-16394 GCA_002413665.1 Legionellales bacterium UBA5158
GCATTATTCGATTGAAATTTGATGGGGGCGCTGGTGGACATAATGGTTTGCGCGACATCATTTCACATTTAAACACCAAACAATTTCATCGTTTGCGAATTGGGGTTGGTCATCCGGGCAATAGTAAAGAAGTCGTAGATTATGTGTTAAAAGCACCTAAAAAAATTGAGCGTGAGCAAATTGATGTAGCTATAGAAAAAGCTCTCGGTGCCTTAACTTTATTAATCAAAGGCCAATTTCAAAAAGCTATGATGTTTTTGCATACCGCGAATGATGACTAGTTAGAATGTTCCACAACTATTTAGCAAAAATAATTTTAACGCTCTAATTATTTTTAATTATCTGTTTACCTTTGTGAGTTTAAAAAATTATGGGAATAAAATGTGGAATTGTAGGCTTACCCAATGTAGGGAAATCTACTTTATTTAACTGCTTAACTAAAGCAGGCGTGGATGCATCGAACTATCCTTTTTGTACCATAGAACCTAACGTTGGAATTGTTGCAGTTCCTGACATACGTTTAGAAAAACTAGCCGTCATTGTAAAACCTGAACGTATACTTCCCACTACCATGGAATTCGTAGACATAGCAGGTCTTGTGGCTGGCGCGTCTAAAGGTGAAGGCTTGGGAAATAAATTTTTAGCGAACATTCGAGAAACCGATGCTATCGCACATGTTGTGCGTTGTTTTGAAGATACAGATGTAGTGCATGTTGCTGGAAAAATTTCACCCAAACATGATATCGAAGTCATCAACACTGAGTTAGCACTTGCTGATCTAGATAGCATAGAACGTGCTTTACTAAAAGTTGGAAAGCAAGCAAGAAGTGGTGATAAAGCTGCAGCTTCCGAACTCGCATTATTCGAACGAGTCAGAGAGCAACTCAATCAAGCTTTACCGATACGTTCCTTGAATTTAAATGATGATGATAAAGCACGTTTAAGCCAATTACATTTACTCACTATCAAACCAACTCTCTACATTGCAAATGTCGCTGAAGATGGCTTTGAAAATAATCCTTTTCTAGAACAGGTAAAAGAAATTGCTGCCAGTGAAGGTGCGAGCGTTGTTTCTATTTGCGCATCATTAGAATCTGAAATTGCTGAATTAAGTGATGAAGAAAAAATCGACTTTCTTGCAGACTTAAATTTAACTGAGCCAGGATTGGATAGAGTTATTCACGCAGGCTACAAATTATTAGGCTTAGAAACTTATTTTACCGCTGGCGTAAAAGAAGTACGCGCATGGACCATACACGCTGGATCTACTGCTCCACAAGCAGCAGGCGTCATACACACTGATTTTGAAAAAGGTTTTATTCGTGCAGAAGTTATTTCGTATGATGACTTCATTAAATATAAGGGCGAGCCAGGCGCGAAAGAAGCTGGAAAATGGCGATTAGAAGGCAAAGAATATACAGTGAAAGATGGTGATGTTATGCATTTTAGGTTTAATGTATAAATAAATACGTCAGGCTAATATCCATTAACTTTAACCTACAGTCAAAAAACTCACATGTTATTTTGACTGTAGGTTAAAGGAGCAACACTTATTAAAAGGTGCCCCTTGCAACTCCATTTTTTTGCGGCTGTAACAAAAATTTTTCTTCTTCAGCTTCTCTAGATTCTTCAACTGGATGTGCATTACTAACCCCATTCTCAGGCGGGCTTTGAGATATGCCGTGCTCAGGCTCATCTTCTGCAACTTGAGGCTCAACAGACAAACCTAATCCTTTATGAATTCCACGTGTGTCTTGGCTGCCAACCTCATCTTGTCGTGGTTCTTCTGCTAATAAAGGAGCTCTATCCTTAGTTTCTGACAATGAAATGGGATCATATACTTTGGAGTCTCCACTAACCGCTAACGCAACTAGAGACGAAGCTGCAATACCAACACCAACAACTGTTCCTACGGTAACAGTCGCCAGACCAACACCCACCGTCGCCCATCCCGCAATAACAGCTGGTAAAGCAATACCACCGGTACCAACAGCAATAAGCACCCCACCTAACACAATGCCTGCCATGATCAGTGCTTGCTTCCACCCACTTAATTCTTTCACTTGTTTACATTTTTCTTTAAATCTTCCCCATAAAGAAGGGGATTTTGGTTTTTTTTCTTCGGCTATACGAAAAAGATTATCTCTCTCGTGTACCGATATTGTTTCCGCAATTATCTCATTATGACGTTTTTTACTCTGACGAGATAATCTTGGATATGTATCCCGATAAAAATCTACATAGTCACCCACCTTCGTGGAATCTACTTTCTTTTCTTGATTAACAGATGGTATTTGTGGAGATTCGTTTTGTCTCTCCGCATAAACTGTAGTGGCTAATTCTTTTAGATGAGGGGCATCTAGGGAATGATGCTGCTCAAGACCATCTATACCAAAATAACTTTCTGAATTTATAGCACCATGAGGAAATCCATGATCAAGACGACGTAAAAATTCAGGATAGTGTCCCATCTGTATTATTATTCTAATAGACGTCTTATCATGTTGATGATTATTTGCGCTTTCACCAGTATGCAAAAGATAATAGGCATCAAACTCTTCCAAACTATATATTTTTTCACTAAGATTTTTCGTGTGTAAGAAATCCCGTGCAGCAACTAAAAAATCATTAGCTTTTTTAACATGCTCCCTAGAAGCTTTATTTGTTTTTTGAATATCTTCTGCATAAGCCACTAATTTAGCAAAACGCACCACTAGCTCATCGCATTCACCTTGACCATTAAAAAAACCTAGCCAATGATCAAAATCAAATTCTGCTGCTTGCTGACTAAATCGTGAACGACTCATACTATCAACCTCTGCTGTGCCTTTGTTATATAACTATACATTCAATGTAGGTATAGTATAAATAAAATACATTAAGGAGTTATTAAGTAAAGTCACATGATTGAGATAAAAGAATGAATCTATTGACGTTGGCGTAGCGCTTCAAAAAGAAAAACACCTGTGGCAACTGATACATTTAAGCTTGAAACAGAGCCTTTCATGGGTACATTCAACAACATATCACAGTGCTCACGAGTTAGGCGTCGTAAACCTTCTCCTTCTGCGCCGAGCACGAGGGCAACTGGACCTTTTAAATCCGTCGCATATAAACTTTTATCGGCTTCTCCAGCTGCTCCATATAACCAAATACCTTGGTCTTTTAGAAATCGCATGGTACGAGCTAAGTTAGTAATTTGGATGAAGGGAACTGTTTCAGCAGCGCCACAAGCAACCTTACTAACGGTAGGTGTGATTGCTACTGATTTGTCTCGGGGCACTATAACAGCATGCACGCCAGCCGCATCAGCACTACGTAAACAAGCACCTAAATTATGTGGGTCTTGTACGCCATCGAGTATGAGTAAAAAAGGCGGCTCAGTCAGATTTTCTAAAATTCTAATCAGATCATCTTCATTGTACGCTTTAGGTTTATGGCATGAAGCCACTATTCCTTGATGCACTTGATCACCTGTTAAACGCTCTATTTCTACTTTCGGAATGATGCTGAACTTTATTTTTTTAAGTCTAGCTAGATCAATCACTGCCTGAGCTTTTTGATCTTGACGTTCTTTTTGCACGTAAAGATTGATAACTCTCTCAGGTTGATTTGTCAGTAAAGCCGTCACAGCATGCAAGCCGAAAATAAATATAGACTGAGTACTCATGTGCTTTTTTTCTTAGCGCGTTTTTTATTTCTATTAGGTTTTGCATGAGGACGACTTTTAGGTTTTAGCTTTTTACCTTCAGTGTTTTCTTCGCCCGCCAACACAAAATCAATTTGACGTTGATCCAAATCAACACGCGCCACTTTGACTTGTATCACATCACCCAGTTGAAACATCCTTCCTGCTCGCTCACCGCGTAGTGCTTGTTTTGTAGGCTCAAATTGATAGTAATCATTTGGTAAAGTGCTGATATGCACCAGCCCTTCGACATAAATATCTTTTAGTTCCACAAAAAAACCAAAGCCAGTGACATTCCCAATAACACCTGCAAAATCTTCACCTACTTTATTTAACATGAACTCACACTTCAACCAATCAACCACTTCGCGTGTTGCATCGTCTGCACGACGCTCTGTCATCGAACAATGCTCGCCATGTTTTTCTAACGTAATAAGATTATCGCTCAACTGTTTTTCGTTATTCAAAATACGGCGTATCGTACGATGCACTAATAAATCGGGATAACGTCGAATAGGTGACGTAAAATGCGCATATGCATCATATGCTAAACCAAAATGGCCTTTATTTTCTGGACTGTAAACAGCTTGGCTTAATGAACGCAATAACATCATTTGGATGATGTGTGCGTCTGGACGATCAACAATTGTATTTAACAGTTGCGCATAATCACTAGGCGTCGGTTGTTTTTTCCCTGGAAGCTTCAATGCTAATTCATTTAAAAAACGACGTAAATCTTCAAGTTTTTCATCATTAGGACCTTCATGATTACGGAACAAAGAAGGACATTCATTGGCTAATAAAAATTTTGCCGCACAAATGTTGGCGCATAACATACATTCTTCAATGACACGATGCGCATCATTACGATGCGTGGGAATGATACGTTCAATTTTACGTTCAGCACCAAAAATAATTTTTGTTTCTGGCATATCAAAATCAATTGCGCCACGTTGAATACGAGCTTTGTGCAGCACATGATAGATAGTAAATAAGTCTTGTAAGTTAGGAACTAAATCACGATATTGAGAACGAACTTCTTCATTGTTTTCTCCTATCATGGCATAAACTTGATTGTACGTTAGACGTGCGTGAGAAAAAATAACCGCTTGATGAAATTTATATCCGGTAACAGCACCGGCTTTATTAATATTCATTTCACACACTTGAGTGAGCCTATCAACCTTTGGTTTCAGCGAACACAAACCATTGGAAAGTGTTTCAGGCAACATAGGAATAACACGCTCAGGAAAATAGACGGAATTCCCACGATTAATCGCTTCACGATCTAAAGCACTGCCTGGCTTTACGTAATGACTAACATCAGCGATTGCAACGTATAACGTCCAACCATTTTTTTCAGGAACACAATAAACAGCATCATCAAAATCTTTCGCGTCTTCACCATCAATTGTCACAAAAGGTAAGTGGCGTAAGTCAACACGACCTTCTAAAGCTGCTGCTGGAACATCTACAGAAAAACGTGCAGATTCATCCATCACATCTTCAGGCCATTCATAAGGAAGATCATGATTGCGGATCGCTACATCAATTTCCATGCCAGGCGCCATATGGTCACCCATTACTTCTATTACTTTACCCAGAGGCGGCTTATGAGCTGTAGGCTGCTCAGTAATTGCAATCACAACCATTTGGCCATCTTGCGCATTATAAATGTCGGCAGGAGGAATTAAAATATCTTGAGTAATGCGATGATTCACGGGCTTAACAAAAAAGGTTCCACTTTCAGTAGCAAAACGTCCCACAAGTTGCTGAGTATTATGTTCTAACACTTCTACAATGATTGCTTCAGATCGGCCTCGATGATCTAGGCCTGAAACTCGAGCTAGCACTTTATCGCCGTGAAAAACCGCACGAATTTGACGACCATTTAGAAACAAATCATCTCCACCCGCATCGGGTATCACAAATCCGAAACCATCTTTATGACCAATCACACGGCCTGCTATTAATTCCATTTTACCAACTGGACCATAAGTTCCACGTCGGTTTTTATACAGTTGACCATCACGCACCATTGCCGTCAAACGTCGGCGTATGGCTTCTTGTTCATCATCGGAGTTTAAATTAAGTTCATTAATTAAATCTCGACGTGTTGCTGGCTGCCCGCGTTCGGCAAGATAATCTAAGATAAATTCTCGGCTTGGAATAGGCCGATCATATTTCTCAGCTTCTCGGCTTGCAAATTTGTCTTTATTATCTTTTTTGTGTTTTTTTTGACCCAGCTTTCCCATTAACCACCTGATAATTTTCATTTTTTTATAAGATACTCCTGCCAGTAAAGTTTTTCCATCACTTCAAAGGCAGTATAAGCTTTCAGGCCTTCATCGTTGATGTTTTGACGCAATTCTTCATAACTATTTTTGTAAGCTTTTTGTGTATCAAGGTCAGTGGCAAGCTTTTGATGATTGGCCACATAATCTTTAATAATCATACGCATGGTTTCCAAACAGGCTTCATCCTGGTAACGAGTCGAATTATGCAGCAAGTCTGCCGTTTCTTCGCCGAGAATTTCATCTACATTCGTAGTGTTACTCAACATAATCAACTCCTCATTAATGAATCTTACAACCAAAGTAGTGGTCGATATTAACTCAATTAACTTAAGGGAGCCTTAGTATCTGGGGTAAAAACGAAAGAATAGCATAACCAGCAGCACTGCAGCATACACTACCCTTAGCGGTATTTATACTAATAATAGTTCAAGCTCGAAGTTTGGCCTTCTTTAAGGTAAAGTATTGTGATACTTCAGGGAGAAAATGATCATGACGACACGCTTGCACTTACATCTACGCTTAATCGCACTAGCGAGTTTTTGTTTAACGCTAAATGCATGCCAAAGTTATCGCGATCAAGGTCAGGATACTCGGGCTGTCTGCAAAGAGCTAAAATATCAAATGATAATGAATACCCCCACCACTTCACCCTCTTCACCTACCTCTTGGAAAGAGCGAGCCAATAGAGAGAAAGTTTCACAAAATTATCACGAAGCCGGCTGCATTTAGGAAATTGTCATGGATGTACTAGAAAATTGGGAAGAAGAAAAGCGCTCGGCTTATCTTTATAAAATAGTTTCAGCGGCAGAAAAAGACCCAAAATATAAAGAACTTTTTCTTGGGTTGTCGGTGTTGGCTGATCAACAAGCTGATATTTGGGCCGTTCAGCTAACAAACAATAATATTGCCATTCCCACTCTTTATTCTCCTGATTGGCGCACAAAAATAATTATTAAATTAATTCACCTTTTAGGCCCTAGACGCTTACGCTTAGTGTTAGCTGCGACCAAAGTTCGCGGCATGTCAATTTATCGTAATGAACAGCAGGTGGGTCACCTTCTTCCAAAAGTGTTCGGTGAAGTGGAAGGACAACATCGTGCGATTAAAAGTGCGGGGAACTTACGTGCAGCCATTTTTGGTATCAATGATGGATTATTATCGAATGCGAGTTTAATTTTAGGGGTCGCAGGTGCTCACGTAAATTCTAGCTTCCTTCTTCTTTCAGGAGTGGCAGGGTTATTAGCAGGTGCCTGCTCGATGGGGTCAGGCGAGTACGTTTCCGTTCGCTCTCAAAGAGAAATGCTTGAATATCAACTGGAATTAGAAAAGCATGAGCTCGACACCTATCCTGAGGAAGAAGCAGCTGAACTTGCTTTAATTTATGAGGCACGAGGATTACCCAAAGAAGACGCAGTAAAATTCGCAAATCTACTGATTCAGAACCCAGAAAAAGCATTAGACACTTTGGCGCGAGAAGAATTGGGCATTAATCCCGATGAATTAGGTTCTCCTTGGGGTGCTGCTATTTCTTCTTTTGTGTCATTTGCTGTGGGCGCATGCATACCATTATTACCTTTCATTTTAAGTGATAGTAAATATAATTTATTTATTTCAATTGGTTTAACTGCGGTCTCACTCTTCGCAATAGGAGCCACTATCAGTTTGTTTACTCAACGCAATGCTTGGATAAGCGGGCTAAGAGTTTTATTAATTGGTGTAGCTGCTGGTGGGTTAACGTATTTCATTGGAAGCTTATTTGGAGTGACTACACTTTAATGTATCAAATGAAAAAATAGATTTAAAAAAATAAAAATACTTTTAATCACATCCAAACTTCTGAATTTAAAATCATCAACTACTTCACTCCACGCTTTTTCAACGCCAGTAAAAAATTATTCCAAGACTTGTCTTCAACCAACCAATAACTTGCTTTTCGTTTTGATTGAAAAGTGACTTGAGTGGGAAGACAAACAGAAAGTACTTTCTCACAATTTAAATAATCCACTTTGCCAGGCTGAATAACTGCACAAGTCAGAGAGAAATCTTTTTTATCCAACAGCAATGCAGACCAATGATCAGGCTGCAAATAGGAAGACCAACCTGCACTTGCCCCTGCATGCTTGGTGGGATGATCTAACCAGACACTTTTTGTAGAAGTATTTTTGACAAAGTAAATCGTGGCATTTTTAACAAGTTCTTTGTCTGTGACATTTAAGATAATACTTTTATCTTGCGTTTTAATTTTAGCAGGTACACAAGCAAAAGAAGAGGCATGTGCAGATACCACATTTAAACAAAAAATCATGCTTGCCAAAAAAACATTTATTTTTATATTTTTCATAATAATTACTCCGTTACGCACGGCTAAACAGCAACTGCTGCTTTAATATGAGGATGCGATTGATAATCAGTGATAATGATGTCTTCAAATTTATAATCAAATAGTGAAGCCGGCTTACGAGCAAAATGAAGTTGCGGTAAAGGAAAAGGAGTGCGCGATAATTGCAAATTGACTTGCTCGAGATGATTTGAATAAATATGACAATCACCACCCGTCCACACAAAATCACCCACTTCTAAATCACACTGTTGCGCTAGCATATGTGTCAGCAATGCATAGGATGCTATGTTAAATGGCACACCTAAAAAAGAATCCGCAGAACGCTGATACAACTGACAAGAGAGACGACCATTCGCTACATAAAATTGAAAAAGTAAATGACATGGAGGCAAAGCCATTTTTGGAATTTCCCCTACGTTCCATGCACTCACTATTAAACGGCGCGAATCAGGATTCGTTTTAATTTGTTGTACTAACTCACTCATTTGATCAATGGTCTTACCGTCAGCGGTTTGCCAAGCACGCCATTGCTGGCCGTATACTGGCCCTAAGTTGCCTTGCTCATCTGCCCATTCATTCCAAATGCTAACTTTATTTTCATTCAAATATTTTATATTAGTGTCGCCTTGTAAAAACCAAAATAGCTCATGAACAATACTATTCAAGTGCAACTTTTTGGTGGTTACCATAGGAAATCCTTTGCGTAAATTAAACCGCATTTGATAACCGAATACACTGCGTACACCCGTGCCGGTACGCTCTTTTTTTTCTATACCTTCATCACGGATATGTTGTAGAAAGTCTAAATATTGTTGCATTGTCTAGGACTCCAGTAGGCCTTAACCATCATCAACACGCCCAAAATCATCATGGGGAGTGATAATAATTGCCCTTCAGTTAACCAACCAAACGCGAGATACCCAATTTGGAAATCCGGTTCACGAAAAAATTCAATCACAAATCGAAACAAACCATATCCAACTAAAAACAAACCTGAGACAGCCCAACGCGGACGCTCTTTGCTTGAGAAGGTCCACAGAATAATAAATAACAGCACACCTTCCAATAAAAATTCGTATAACTGAGAAGGGTGACGGGGTAATGCCCCAGCATTCGGGAAAACAATTCCCCAAGGTGCATCTGTTACACGCCCCCACAACTCACCATTTATAAAATTACCGATGCGTCCAGCTGCAAGGCCTATGGGCACAGCAGGAGCCACAAAATCTGTCAAATCTACGACAGATCTACCTATTTTATGGGCATACCAAGTTAAAGCAATAATCACCCCCAGCAATCCACCATGGAAAGACATGCCTCCTTTCCACACTTGAAATAATAGCAGAGGATTCGCTCTTAAATCAGGCCATGCATAAAAAAACATATAGCCCACGCGGCCGCCAATAATAATGCCTAAAGCTGAGTAAAATAACAAATCAGACAACTGTTCAGAGGTGAAGCCACGTGGGGAAGTGCGTAAACGCCAACTTAAGGCGCCCCAGGCACCAAAAAAACCCACTAGATACATGAGCCCATACCAATGAACAGGCAGTGGGCCTAAATGAAAAGCAACCGGATCGATATGAGGATATGTGAGCATAACTAAAACCTTTAATGAGTTAACAACATGTCTATTGCGACTAGGAGCAAGAATATCCCAAGTACGCGTCTTAATACAGATGCGGGTAATTTATGCGCAACCGCTGTGCCTATAGGCGCGAACAACATACTCGCCAAAGCCACCCCAAAAAATGCTGGCCAATAAATATATCCTGTACTATCTTTTATGACTACATTCGACATACCTAAGAACATGAAGCTCAGAGTTGCAACTATTCCCGCGCCCACTCCACACGCGACAGATGTACCAGCGGCTTGATGCATACTTGCTCGGCAACGTAAAATAAAAGGAATCATTAGCAAACCGCCTCCTGCCCCTAAAATACTGGACAAAGTGCCTATTCCTGTTGCAACACCCATCATGGAAAAACGACTCGGCATTTTCCGCACTTCTTCTTGTTGGATGGCTAATAATAAACGCCCAGACATAAAAAATAAAAAGAGACTAAAAAATATTTTTAAATAATAGGAAGGCAATTTATGTGCGATGAGAGCGCCTAATATTGCGCCTACGATTAAACCTGGTAATAGCATTTTCACCAAATCCAAACGTACATTACCTCGAAGACTGTGAGCTCTTAAAGCTGAAATTAAAGTGACTATCATAGCCGCTAGTGAAGTGCCTATGGCCATTTGCATGACGAGGCTTGCAGGCATTAAATTAAAATGCGCAAATACAAAAGCAAGAGCGGGAACTACGATCACGCCACCACCGATTCCCAACATGCCTGCTAACGTTCCTGACAGTGCGCCAATAACTAAATAAATAGCAAACATTGCTTACCCCAACAATTAGCGACCCGCACGGACTAATCCGCCTAACCCAGCTCTTTCTAAGGCTAACTCTAAGTGACAACGTATCATTACTGCACTTTCCATGCTTAATACGTCTTGCAATAACTTCGCAGCTTTTTCAAAAGTAAATTGTCTAATCACCCATTTAATACGGCTTATTGAAGAAGCGCTCATGCTGAAAGAATCAAAACCCATTGCAATGAGAATGATAACCGCCACAGGGTCACCTGCCATCTCACCACAAATACTGACGTGCTTACCTTCCTGATGTCCACCCTCAACAATTTGAATCAAAGCACGCAATACAGCAGGATGTAATGCATCATATAGATTTGCCACACGAGAATTGTTTCTATCAACTGCTAATAAATATTGGGTCAAATCGTTTGTGCCTACCGATAAAAAATCCACGCGTTTTGCGAGTGCTCGTGCCTGATAAACTGCAGAAGGGACTTCTATCATGACTCCGACTTGCGGCATTTCGATTTCATATTTTTCTTCACACACATCGGCGTAAGCTTTTTTTAATAACCGTATCGCTTCATCAGCTTCACTCACATCCGTAATCATCGGCAGCATAATGCGTAAATTATTGTAACCTTCACTTGCTCGCATCATAGCGCGCACTTGTAATAAAAAAATATCGGGATGATCTAAGCTAATACGAATTCCACGCCACCCTAAAAAGGGGTTGTCCTCTTTCACAGGAAAATAAGGTAATGCTTTATCACCACCTATATCCAATGTTCTCATTGTGACAGGGCGCGGCGCAAATGAAGCTAATAATTGTCGATAAATCACACGTTGCTCTTCACCAGAAGGGAAACGGTCGCGCATCAAAAAAGGAATTTCTGTGCGATATAATCCTACTCCTTCTGCACCGGCTGCAAGGGACAAACCTACATCCCCCCCTAAACCAGTATTGACCATCAACATAATTCTATGACCATCTTGCGTTTGTGCGGGCTTGTCGCGCAATACTTCTAATGAAGCATCTAGCTGTATTTCTTCATGTGCCAAATGCTCGAACTCACGCAACAGAGCTTGCCGTGGCGAAACATACATTTGCCCATAATAACCATCCACTATAATTTTTTTATCTTGTAAATTAGAAATCGGAATATCACTTACACCCATGACTGTGGGCACACCCATCGCACGCGCAAGGATTGCAATATGTGAACTGCTAGATCCCCGTGCAGAAACAACACCAGCTAAACATCCTTCAGGCACCTCTGCTAAGTCTGCAGCGGTTAACTCATCACCAATTAAAATTGTTTTTTCTGCATAGTGCGGTAGGGAGCGATCATTACGCTGTAAATAAGCTAAAACACGATTACCTAAATCCATGATATCGATTGCACGTTCGCGCATATATTCATTTTCTAAATTAGCCAAACGCTCAACATGGGTTTGTATCACTTCACGCAAAGCACCTTGTGCCCAATTTCCAGCTTCAATTTTTGCAATGACTTCTGCCCCTAAATTTGAGCTGTCTAAAATACGTTGATAGACATCAAACAATGAGCGCTCTTCATTGGGTAAATTAGGATACATACGTTCTTCAAGCACACGAAAATCTTCGCGGGCAGACTCTAAAGCTTCTTCAAGTAATTCTTTTTCTGCTGAAATATCTTCCGCTTCACGATCAGGAATAACATTTAAATCAAGTAATCGAAAAACAACGACGCCTTCTCCTATACCCACACCGGGGGCACCTGCAATACCAGAATAAGTTGCTTCGCAAGATCCTTCATGAGAATCAAATAAATTTGCGATGACACCCGTTGCTTCTGCATGAGCAACAATGGCTGCAAGCTGAGCTGCCAGTGTGACAAGAAAAGCTTCTTCTGATTCGTCATAACGGCGGGGTTCTTCTTGTTGCACTATCAAAACACCGAGCACTTGTCGGTGATAAATAATCGGTGTACCTAAAAATGCTTTATATAATTCTTCTTTGACTTCAGGGATATGTAAAAAACGTGGATGTTTTGCAGCGTCATCTATGTTAATCGGTTCTTCACGCTCTCCGACCAATCCTATCAAGCCATGACCTAGTGGAATGCGGACTTTGCCAACGGCGTTTTGACTCAAGCCTTGCGTCGCCATTAAAACATATTCGCCACGCCGACGATCTAGCAAAAAAATAGAACATCCCTGAGTATCCAACGTTTTTGCAATACGCTTCACCATGATTTTCAGGGCGTCCGGAAAATCATGCGCGCTTGCAACTTCTTGGATAATACGTCGGAGAGTTTTTAACATGCAATCCTCAAACGTGTGAGTAAGGAGGGTATAATTATTTTGGTAGCTCTATCAATATAGCCTAAGCATCAGACCTATGAATGCTCCCAAAAACGTTTAGATAACACGACACGTGCAAACTCTTTCATCGCCAAGTTATACACTCTTCGCTTAAAGGCCACCACTTGGCTTAAAGGATACCAATAAGATACCCATGCCCATGAGTCGAATTCTGGGCTATCACTCGCTGCCAAATCGAATTTAGCATCATTGTTGATCAAACGAAGCAAAAACCACTTTTGCTTCTGGCCTACACATAAAGGTTTAGAGTAATGCCGTATCAGTCTAGTAGGAAGCTTATATCGCAACCATCTACGAGTGGATGACAACACTTTTACGTCTTCTGCATTTAACCCTATCTCTTCATGTAACTCACGGTACATCGCCTCCTCTGGCGTTTCATCTTCGATGAGACCACCTTGAGGAAATTGCCACGCAGGTTTACCTATTCGTTTCGCCAAAAATACTTGGCGATTGGAATTGACCAAAATAATACCAACTCCATGTCTAAAACCATCTTCATCAATCACTAAAACTCACCTAAGAATCTGATTACTTTATAAAATGCATTGTTTCAAAAACCAAACTGTTCAGCAAACATTTTTCAGTGTAGCACTTAAACCCTGAAATTCATTACTAAAACTGACTCTTTTGACATTTCTCCCTGGCCAAACAAATAAAACAATTCTTGCAAAAAGACCCCAAATGACCCAATATTTGCTTGAGAATTAAGCTAGGTTCAAATAGAAGTGAAAGTTTTGTGTCATATTTACGCTAACACGAGAATCATTTATTACGCAACCGAGGGGATAAACATGACGACATTAAATAATTTAGTGACTGAAGCACACAAGATCTATCAAGAAATGGAAACAGCTAGATGGGGCAACATCATTAATTTTTTTGGCTTGATCAGAACAATTAAAGCGCCTCTACTAGACGAGCTAAGCAAGAAAGACGCGAAAGATTTACCTCAAGCTCTTAATGACCTTAACAACAGCGATATTGTTCAAGCAGGGACTAAACTTAAAACAATCACTGCTATTTTAGTTCTTTGTTCTAACGTAGAGCAAAATCCTAGAGTTGGTAAACATACAAAAAAAGAAGAGCTGGCCAAACTAACTGAAGCATTTCTTACTGAATTTCCTGGCAAAGATAACTTTTCCGCGATGGCACTATTGTTTTTAAATGAAAATCTCGGCCAAAAACGTAGCTGCACACTCTTTAATGAAAATGCTACATTGTCCAGAAGGGTTCATGACGAAGCTAAGTATCTGGCTAGACCTAGGGTATAGAAATGACAATTCGCGTTCTCATTAATGGTGCGAATGGTCGGATGGGACTTGCTAGTGTAGCTGCCATTAATACTGATCCAGAACTCACTCTTGTCGGCCAACTGGGCAGGCAAGATGATCTTGCGATGGCAATTAAAAAAACTAATGCGCAAGTTGTAGTGGATTTTACAAACGCCGAGGCTGTTTTAAAAAACACACAAATTATTGTCGATGCAGGTATTCATCCTGTCATTGGCACTAGTGGTTTACTCAGCGCGCAAATAAAAGCATTTCAACAACAATGTGCGGAATTGAAATTAGGTGGCATCATTGCTCCAAATTTTTCGTTAGGCGCAGTATTAATGATGAAGCATGCGCAAGCCATTGCAAAATATTTTCCGCATGTTGAAATTATTGAAATGCATCATGATGGCAAGTTAGATAGCCCATCAGGCACTGCCCTAAGAACTGCAGAAATGCTGGCTGAAACACGGGACCAATTAACTCCTAAATTACTGCGTGAAACGATCCCTGGCGCCCGTGGCGCGACTCATTATGGCATCCCTATCCATGCATTACGCTTGCCGGGGTTAGTAGCTCATGAACAAATTATTTTTGGTGGTACAGGTGAAACATTAACGATACGTCATGACTCTATCGATCGTATTTCGTTTATGCCTGGCGTTTGCTTGGCGTGTAAAAAAGTGATGGAATTAGATACGCTGGTTTATGGATTGGAACATATTTTATAACTCCCTATCTCTTTTACCCTTATGAGTAACCCGTAGGCTTAAGGTAGGAGAGAAGAGCTTTCAAGATGATACTGTTCTGCTAATATTTTTATGACCTTTACTTGCAAATGCATCTTTCCATTGTGATTAATTGCTACACCACGAGACTGTCATTCACATAAAGGCAACGAATCATGTCAGACTCTAAATTAATTATTTGTCATACCCGAACCTATGGTATTTACTGGTTTTTCAGATACTGTTTTTAGCGCTTTCGCATCAGTTTTTATAACAGGCTTATTTTTTGCTTCAGCTGCATTTGCCCTATCATCCAGAACGCCCGCTCTCCACGCGCATCCATTTAACGTAAATCCGAAAATGATTAAAGAAGTTAACACTAGAAATTTATTCATGAATGCCTCAGATGTTTTAAACTTTTGTATTTAAATTCTACCTTAAATTGGTATCCCCTCCAAATCATAGGGTAAGATATTTTTAAAATATTAGTTGACAGGTATTTTCATCACATTCGTAGAAAATATTCGCTCAACAACATATCCCTATATCCTAAGTTGTAATGACATTACATGACTGCTGCCAGCATTATTTCACTCCTGCGCCCTTGGAACGCCATCATTTTTTTAAACGTGGCATAGATGTTCTGGTTAGCCCAAAATGCTATTTTAAAAACCGTGTTATCCTAACTGCATGTAATACACGGTCCTGCAGTGATGAGTCAGACAAAAATAAAAAGTATATTAGAATCTCTTACCAAAGAGATTGATGTGATAGCTGATAGTAATGTTAAGCCGATCCTAAAAACATTGCTAAATTTGGTTGAAGAGCTTGCCTCTGAAAATGAAGCATTACGTGTAGAAAATCAGCAGTTGCGTGACGAAAATAATCGCCTCAAAGGCGAGCAAGGTAAACCAAACATTAGAAAACAAACAAAACTTAACCAAGACATTTCCTCAGAAAAAGAGCGACGAAAAAATAACAAGAAAAACAAAAAAGCTAAGAAAAAAAAGAAAAATCGGCTGATAGCAAATCGAGTTGAGATTCTCCGAATAGACAAAAATCAATTACCCGAAGACGCTATTTTTAAAGGGTATAAATCATCTTTCGTTCAAGACATTATCATTCAAGCAGAAAATGTTGAATTTAAAAAATCAACTTACTATTCGCCGTCATTAAATAAAACATTCATGGCGCCACTACCAGCAGGCTACTCGGGTGAATTTGGACCTCGTCTTCGTCAATTGGTTATCAGTTTGTACCATGAAAGTCATATGACACAATCGGGTATCACCAGCTTTTTAGCTAATCATGCAATACCAATCGGCA
>DHXK01000172.1:16543-23542 GCA_002413665.1 Legionellales bacterium UBA5158
CAATCGGCAAATTATCAGCAGATGGATGATACGAGCGCACGAGTCCACGGCAAAAATTACTATGATCATATACTTTGTAATGAGTTTTATACGGCTTATTTTACGCGAGCACATAAAGATCGATTAACGATTATTGATATTTTGACGCAAGGCCAAATGAAATTTACATTTAATGAGTATGCTTTTTTGCTTATGAAAGAAATGAAATTACCTGAAAAATGGCTGAATATCATTGAAGAAAATTATGCTGGCCAATCTGTAAATCGACAAGAGATGGATGTTTTACTGAGCTCGCATTTTCCTGATCTAAATAAACAGAAAACTAATCGACTTGTTTTATTGGAATCAACAGCTATTGCGGCTTATCAAGCATTACCTCACGCCGTCAAATTTTTATTAACAGATGATGCGCCACAATATAATAAGATCGCAATGTATCATCCTTTGTGCTGGATACACGATGGTCGCCATTATAAAAAATTAATGCCTGTTGTGATGTCACATCGCAATATTCTTGATGGATTCATAACAAAATATTGGAATTACTACGATCTATTGCTTACCTATAAATCGTACCCAGCACAACTTGAAGCTGACCGTTTATCAAAAGAATTTGATGAGTTGTTTTCCACACAAACTGGTTATGATCATCTGGATGAACGAATAAAAAAAACAAATGAGCAGAAAGGTCAGTTATTATTGGTGCTCGACAATCCGTTTTTACCATTGCATAACAATGACTCTGAAGGAGGTGCGCGTGGTCAAGCGAGAAGACGCGATATAAGCTTTCATACAATGAGCACTGAAGGAACGGAAGCAAAAGATACTTTTATGACGATTATGCAAACTGCAAAAAAACAGGCAGTCATTTTTTATCACTACGTTGGTGATCGCATCAAGAAAAAATACGAAATGCCGTCATTGGCAAGTTTAATTACCGCACGAAGCAAGGCTCTTGTGCCGGGCATCTCTTAGCGAGACGGGGTAACAATAGTTGCCCGATGATTTGGAGGGGATACTTAAATTGTTTGGCATATATAGTTGGGTGGTTAAGCAGCCAGAATCATTCCATTTTGGGAGGTGTAACCCCCTGTACGCTCACCTGTACCGTTCTCAGGAGCGCCCATAACAAGCTGGGGAAGCGTAGCCTGGAATTCTCCAATTCCCACAAATGCAGCACTGCCAGATTCATCAATTACTGAAGAATCTAATCATGATATGAGACCATAATATTGAAGTAATCATGCCAATGAAATTTGGCATGCTTTTATTTGAGGAATCAATCCGGTTTGAAAACCAAATCCAATTCTCTAGCAGCTTTCACCTCATCTAGTCTACGCACAGATAATGTGTGAGGTGCTTGCTGCAAAAGCTCTGGATTTGTTTTTGCTTCTTCTAATATTTTTATCATCGTATCTGCAAATGCATCTAGTACTTGTTTATTTTCTGTTTCGGTCGGCTCTATTAACAAACATTCCGGAACTAACAATGGGAAATACATAGTAGGCGCATGAAAACCATAATCAAGTAATCGCTTTGCCACATCTAACGCACCTACATGCAATTCTTTGGCTTCATTTTTTAATGTAATAATAAACTCATGACTTGCGCGTCGCGTAGGATAAGCCGGAGTAAAACCTGCAGCACGCAATCTAGCTAATAAATAATTTGCGTTCAAGGTTGCGAATTCTGCTACACGCAATAAACCTTCTTTTCCAAGTAAGCGTGCATACATGTAGGCACGAAGAATAATACCAGCATTGCCCATAAAGGTAGACAAACGACCTATAGTTTGAGGGCATTCTTTTTCAGTGAGCCATTCATACGTATCTTTTTTCTTCGTCACAATAGGCATAGGCAAAAAAGGTAATAATCGTTCACTGACAGCAACCGGACCGCCACCTGGTCCACCACCGCCATGAGGAGTTGCGAATGTTTTATGTAAGTTAATATGCATCACATCAAAACCCATTGCACCCGGTTGTACTTTCCCTAAAATTGCATTCAGGTTAGCACCATCGTAATACAACAAACCTCCTGCTTTATGCATGATGGCAGCAATTTCTTGAATTTTTTGTTCGAATACACCTAAGGTGGATGGATTCGTCAACATGATACCTGCCGTATGCGGCCCTACCGCTGCTTGTAATGCAACAATGTCTACATTGCCATCAGGGTCAGTAGGAATTTCTTTTACTTTATATCCACATTGCACTGCAGAAGCAGGATTCGTACCATGAGCAGCATCAGGAACTAAAAATTCATTACGTGCAGTATCACCACGTGATTCATGATAAGCACGTATCATAGCCACACCGGCAAATTCACCTTGGGCACCGGCCATAGGTGTTAAAGAAACACCTTTCATTCCTGTCACAGTTTTGAGAATTTCTTGTAATTCGTATGCACATGCCATAAATCCTTGACTGTTTGCATCTAAGGCCAACGGATGACGTTGAATAAATCCATCTAAGAAAGCGAGTCTATGCACTCCGCGAGGATTGTATTTCATGGTGCATGAACCTAAAGGATAAAACTGCGTATCTATTGAAAAATTTTTTCGTGATAAACGCGTATAATGTCTTACGACTTGCAGCTCAGACACTTCTGGTAACAATGGTTTATCTGTTCGCAAATACTCCGCGGGAATTTCTGTAGGCTGATCTGAGCTGCGCATTAGTTGTGAAGTTGCACTTCGGCCTGATTGGGATTTCTTAAAAATCAGCATTTATATTCCCTCTTCACAATTCAACACACCTTTTTTTTCAGCATTTGAGTCTGCATTTTCTAGATGATTTAAAACAATTCGTAACTTACTGACATAATCATCCAGATCTGAATTGTTTTTTGTTTCTGTTGCGCACACCAATAAACAATTTTCTAACTCAGGATAAAATTGACTAATCGCAAAGCCACCTTGAATCGTCAACTTGGCTAACTCTTCTAATACTTTGTCTACAGGCTGAGATAATTGCAAAATCACTTCGTGAAAAATAGGGCTGACAAATACTTTTTTAACACCAGTGATTTCAAGCAGTTTTTCTCGTAATAAACAGGTGTTTTGATGACATGCCAAAGCAGCACGTCGCAAACCTTCTGGCCCTAATAAACTCATAAAAATAGTACTAGCAGTAACAAGTAAGCCTTGGTTAGTACAAATATTTGAAGTCGCTTTTGCACGTCGTATATGTTGTTCACGCGCTTGCAATGTTAATACAAATCCCTCTTTACCAGCTTGATCGACAGTACGACCAACAATTCTACCTGGTAGTTGCCGTACGATTTCTTTTTTGCAACACAGAAAACCATAATAAGGTCCGCCAGAAGCTAATGGCACACCTAGAGGTTGACCTTCACCACAAGCAATATCAGCACCTTTGATGCCCCAGTGTCCAGGCGCCTTTAGCAGTGACATAGCAAGTGGATTCACAACTGCGATCACCAATGCTTTTTGTGCATGCGCCCAATCTGTTAATGCATCGACATCTTCTAAAACTCCAAAAAAATTTGGCTGCGGAATGACAACCGCTGTGACATCACCTGAAATTTTTTCTAAAGCTTCTAAGTGTGTACGTCCTGAAGTTATATCAAAAGGTACTTCAATTATTTCAATATTCTGTTGGCCGACTATAGCTTGAACCACTTGACGATAATATGGATGCACAGTACGTGGCATTAAAACACGCTGAGATTTAGAATGTTTATTTGCACGCACAGCCATTAAAACAGCTTCAGCAAGTGCACTTGCACCGTCATACAATGATGCATTAGAAATATCTAATCCCATGAGGCTCGCCATCATGGTTTGGTATTCATAAAGCAATTGCAGAGTCCCTTGGCTGGCTTCTGCTTGGTAAGGCGTATATGCCGTCAAGAATTCTCCTCGACTAGTGATTTCCCAAACAGCCGCTGGAATATGATGCTCATAGGCACCCGCTCCAATAAAACACATCATGCCAGCATCTTGTTTTGCTCTTTCTTTCATTAAACGTGACAATTCCATCTCAGTTATGCCCGTAGGAATTGCTTCAATATTGGCATGACGTAAGCTGTCAGGAATTTCATCGAATAAGTTTTCGATGTCGGGCACGCCTATTGCACTTAACATTTCTTCAGTGTCTTGTTGCGTATGTGGAATAAAAGGCATAAATTTTTTATCTCAATGGGCTTCGGATGCAACTTGTTTAGAATATTCATCTGCAGTTAACAATTCACTGTCACTGTTATCATTATCAAATGCGCGCATGCGGAATAACCAGCCTTTACCATAAGGATCCTCATTGACGAGCTGTGGATTTTCTAACAATAATTCATTGATTTCGATAACCTCACCGGAGATTGGGCAGTAAATATCAGCGGCCGCTTTAACAGATTCGATAACCGCACATTCTTGCCCGGCTTCAAAACCCATTTCTATTTCAGGTAATTCAACATATACCAAATCACCTAACATAGTTTGTGCGTGATCAGTCACACCAATAGTCAAGACATCATCATCTTTGCGTATCCATTCGTGCGTTTTAGAATATTTTAATTTTTTTGGTATGTTACTCATTTTCACGCTCCATCATATTTCTAAATGTTTTTTTTCCGTGACGAATAAAAGGTGGCTTTATTACTTGAGCTGTCACGAGTTTGCCGCGCATTTCAATCTGGCATTGCCCCGTTGTGCCAGCAGGAACTCGCGCCAACGCGATACCTTTGCCTAAAGTGGGAGAAAAACTACCACTGGTAATTTCACCATAGCCCAAACCTTCTGCTATGACTTTTTGGTGGTTACGCAAAACTCCATTACCTTCTAAGACTAAACCTACTAATTGCTGATCTAAACCTTGTCGTTTCTGCTCTTCTAATGCGGCACGACCTATGAATTGGCGATCTTTAGGTTCCCAACCTATAGTCCAAGCTAAGTTAGACACTAGAGGTGTGACAGATTCATCCATATCAGCGCCATATAAATTCAGACCAGCTTCTAAACGCAAGGTATCACGAGCTCCTAAGCCACAAGGCTTAATATTAAGAGCTAATAGGCGTTGCCACAAATCAGCTGCCTTATCTTCCGGCAGGATAATTTCAAATCCCTCTTCACCGGTATAGCCTGTTCTGGCTATAAAATAATCTTCACACGTAGCAGCATGAAACACAGGCAAATCGAGTATTTCTTTAGCCTGTTCCGAATTAAAAAGTTTATGAATTTTTTCGCGTACTGTAGGCCCTTGTATGGCTAGCATCGCTAAATCAGTACGCTCTTTCAACTCACAGTCGAATGATAGTGCATGTTTTGTGAGCCAAGCTACATCTTTATCGTGCGTACCTGAATTCACAACTAACCGATAAAACTCATCAGACATTTTATAAACAATTAAATCATCAATAATTCCACCCTGCTCGTTGAGCATGCAGGTGTAAAGAGCTTGTCCATGACTGAGCTTATCAATATTATTCGCAAGCAACTTGCGTAGATAAGCAGCCACATCACTGCCTTTAGCATCGATAATGGTCATGTGAGAAACATCAAATAAGCCTGCCTCTTGCCGGACTTGATGATGTTCTTGGAGCTGAGAACCATAGTGTAATGGCATATCCCAACCAGCAAAGTCGACTATCTTTGCGTTCGATTCTAAATGTTTATCGTAAAGCGGAGTCTTCTTTCCCATATAATTCCCTTAAGGATTGAGCACGGGAGTATAACGTTTCTGAGAAAAAATACAAAGCGCGCGTCTTGATTTACAGCAATTATAGGTGAACACATATTTTCATGGTATTCATGCCTCACACCTTACTGAGCATACGACTCATACTAATTATATCTTACAATCCTCAGGTCGTTTCGCACACGCCAAACAGTACATAAAAAATCTTTCGCATGCATGATGAAAAAAAACCTAATTTTATTGTTTACGTGAAAATTTAAATATTCTTGCTTAGCATCTAAAAACCCTTAATAAAATCTTAATCTTTCCTTAAGGTGAGAAAGCGTAATATAGATTGATAGGATCTTAGAAGCAATATTCTCCCCACCACAGGAGTTAGATAGATGCCCTTATCCAATGCACAAAAGGAATTTATTAAAAGTGCCATCAGCCATTTTGTGGAAGATGTAGCAACGGATAAAACACAACTTCAAGCTCTAGCTAATAAACTAAAACAATCATTTCAACAAACCTTGCTCGAAACAGATGAAATTATTACATTGCAAAAATGCATTGCACATCCTGCCGAGTATTTGCAGCGTCTAGAAACATTTACTACTTCACAAGCAAAGATAACCTTGGGTGAAGTGCAAATTGAAATATTAAATATTCTCACGCAGTTATTACTTGCCAACGCTGAGAGCTATAATACCACTTTAGAGGAATTAGAGTGGGACACCTTGAGCATAAAAAGTTTTCTTGAAGCATCTCCGGGATTCAATAAAGAATTTACGTCAGCCTCTTCACAGTTTGATACCAGCGACAGACCTACTCAACTCAGTATCAACACTGAAGGCAGAGCGTATGAAGCTTTTTTAATATTAGATAACGTTATTCTTATTATTAAGCTAAGGGTTTCTATTCATCTATCTGATGATCGCATTATTGAAAAAGAAATCATGTTTGAGGATATCCCTATTTTTCTAGCACAAAATGGTGACGTCAATCTCCAATTTGATGCATACCTCCGCACTTTACTTCCTACTGCAAGCGAATTAGCAGAGAGCACTGCTGCTAAAATAATTTTAAAAGATTTAATCGAGCAAGATGTCATAGATGAATTAGCCTTGTATCCAGCGAGCAACTACGCTAAAAATCTTTTAACTTGCCAATTTTATCTAGACTCAATCAAGCATTATGAAATATTTTTCGAGCAAATAATCAATCTTCAAAGATTTCAGTATGACATGTTAATTACGACTCCCATTATGTCTCTTTTACGAAATAAGATATGTGATATCCATTTAGCAAAAAATATTGATGTAACAACTTTAAAAATGTTGAACAACCCTACTTACTATAAACT
>DHXK01000172.1:23665-28486 GCA_002413665.1 Legionellales bacterium UBA5158
CCCTACTTACTATAAACTACTATTTGAAAAAAAAGTCTCACTTGATTTACTAGAAGAAATCACCGACACAAAAAGTAAATTATTGACTCACCCTGCGGTAGCCAATCTAGTAGGAAAAAATAAATTGCAACTTGAAAAAATAAAAAACATATCACCCTTATCCGTGCTGGTTTTCTCTAACGAATTTTTTTATATCAAAATTTTACAAAACAAAATGGATCCTGAGTTCATCATTCACTTATCGGATAAACAAAAAAAGAATCTACTTAAACCTGAGATGATACAACTTATTAGCAATCAAGATCCTACCCCTTTAGTGATTAACTTAATCACTATTCCGTTTTATTTTAGATTATTTAAAAACAAAAGAATGACGCTAGGGGAGATTAAAGATAAATCATCTGAAGAACTGTCTCCGCTTTTCAATCATCAGATTAAAAAATTAATTGCAAAAAATATTCTCACAGTGGATTCCGCATTGGCATTAACAGCCCAGCAGATAAAAATTATTACCTGCGATAGAATGAATCAATTACTCATAAAATATAATATTTCTTTAGCTCAGGTTTTTTCTATCACCTCCAACACAAGAGATCTTATTGAAAACGACACTACTGTTTTTGAAACTTTATCTAAAGTCGACCAAGCTGGCCCTTTAAATCTAATTGCATGGGCTGCACATATTAATAAGCGCTTAAGCGCCTTTGCCCAATTAAATACCGGCGATCAAAGCAATACTCTTCAAAAAATAAAAGATGATCTTGAGCACATCATTCAGGCTCACCATTTTGATAAAGTGCAATTTCTCAATAAAACCAACGAATTATTTATCAGTAATATTAAAAAAACGCTAATCAATCAACCATCTTCTCAAGCGATCATCCTGCGGAGAAATATACTTCATCAGATTGAATTATTTGAACAAACAAGAAATAGCAGGCCTGAAGACGCGCTAAATCATATCGCTCAACTTATCAATCAAGATAGCTTACGCGCTCCACCTAATTTTTTTATTCCAGTGGCCAACATAAAAAAATTGGCTATCCCCGAATATAGTGCTGCTATACAAGCACTTAAAAATAGAGCGAGCCTGACGTTAGAAAATTGCTAGCCCTCTTCTTTCGCTACACTTGAGAACCCTTTCCTCAACTAGGCTAAATCTGATACCATTGAGAATTTACCAAATGGCTGAATCATGCGCAAAAATACCCATTTACCTAATTATGATGACCTCTCAGAGGCTCTTAGCAACATAGAATCACCTTTTCAAGCAGCGGACATGCATGGCTTGATGTGTGGGATTATTTGCGCGATGCCCTTCAACGCCAATTCTCGGTGGAAAAAGTTAGCATTGGGCAAAAAGAAAGATTTAGAAAGTTTAGAGGTATTAGAAGAACTCTATGCGACCAGCTATGAACAAATGAATCAATTTTCATTTGAATATCATTTATTACTCCCTAACGATGAAGTTGATATTAATATTCGTGCTGAAGCGCTGGGAATTTGGTGCCAAGGATTTTTAACCGGCTTACAGCAAGCAAAAATACCCTTAGAAAAACATGAAAATGTAGAATTGACAGATGCCATTAAAGATATTACTGAGATAGCGCAAATCAGTTATGGGGACATTCCTTCTACCGATGAAGATGAAACCGCTTATTTTGAGCTCGTCGAATACATACGCTTAGTCGTTCTAATGATTTATCAAGAATGTATAAAACATTTTCCGCCAAATAATACGGATGAACTCGATACACTGCATTGATATAAAAAATATTTTAAAAAGGAGATAGAAATGATTAAAATGACTGAATATGAAAAACGTCGCAAGCAACTTATGCAAAAAATTGGCTCTAAAGGTATAGTCATTTTACCATCTACTCCCGCTGCACGCCGTAACTCAGATTGTGAATATATTTATCGGCCACACAGTGATTTGTATTATTTGACGGGATTTGAAGAACCCGAAACCGTCCTGATATTAGCGCCAAAACGTACTGATGGTGAATTCATTTTATTTAATCGAACGCGCGATCGCGCACGTGAAATTTGGGATGGACACCGCGCAGGTCAAACCGGTGCATGTGATGTTTATGGTGCAGATCAATCATTCTCTATTTCAGAATTAGAAAAAATGTTGCCAGAATTATTGGAAGGGCGAGAAGAAATACATTACGCATTAGGCAATGATAAAGTTTTCGATCAAACATTATTAGACGCATTAACTAAAGCGCGTGGCAAGGTTCGTAGCGGATTAAACGCACCAATGGTTTTAATGGACATCACTGAAACATTACATGAAATGCGTTTGATAAAAAGCCCAGCTGAAATTGCTTTAATGCGTAAAGCAGCAGAGATTTCAGCGCAAGCACATATACGCGCTATGAAATTTTGCAAACCTGGCATGAATGAATATCAACTTGAAGCGGAAATTGTCCATGAATTTCAGCGTAATGGTGCGCGCCATTGCGCTTACTCTTCCATTGTAGGAAGCGGTGCGAACACTTGCGTATTACATTATATTAATAACGATCAAGTCATAAAAAATGGTGATCTTATTCTTGTAGATGCCGGTTCAGAATATCATTGTTATGCCTCGGATATTACGCGAACCTTTCCTGCCAACGGAAAATTTTCTACTGAACAACGTGCGATTTATGAATTAGTTTTAAAATCGCAATTAGCAGGTATTAAAGCTGCGCGTGCCGGTGCAGCATTTCCTGTTATGCAAAATGCTATCGTAAAAATTATCACTCAAGGATTAATTGATCTCGGTATTTTGAAAGGTCGATTAGATGAGTTAATTGCGAAAGAAGCATATTTTCCTTTTTATATGCATAAATCAGGGCACTGGCTGGGACTCGATGTACATGACGTAGGACGTTATAAAGTAAATGGAAAATGGCGCACGTTACAACCTGGCATGGTATTAACCGTTGAACCCGGCATTTATATATCTGCTGACATTCCTGGCGTTCATAAAAAATGGCATAACATTGGTGTACGTATCGAAGATGATATCGTCATCACCGCAAAAGGTAATGACATCTTAAGCAAAAATGTACCTAAACAAATCGCTGATATTGAAGCGCTGATGGCCTAAAAAAGATTAGGCGTTTTTTGCCGTAATGCAAAAACCGCCTATATTATCAGCTCTACTTTTTTTAAAAATTTCCGAGTAATCAATATTTTTATGAAATACGATATCATCATAATAGGCGGTGGCATGGTAGGTGCAACCCTCGCACTGACACTTAGCCAATCTGATTTGCGCATCGCGCTCGTCGATGCAAGCCCACTCAATCTAGGCTATGATCATCGCCTTATCGCATTAACTTATAATAGCTTTTGTTTCTTATCTGATTTAAACATTTGGAATGCGCTAGCACCCTACGCAGAAACAATTAAGAAAGTACATGTATCAGACCGAGGGCATTTCGGTAAAGTTTGCTTATCTGCAAGTGATTTACAATTACCTGCTTTAGGTTATGTCGTTCCAGCAAAATATATTAATGCAGCTCTCAACACTTTAGACAATAAAAATAAATATGATACTTTTCGCCCTGCAACATTAAAAAATATTTCACAAACAACAAGTCGTGCCACAGTCGTTATTGAAACTGAAGGTCATGAAAAAATATTAACGGCTAATTTAATCATAGGCGCCGATGGAACTCACTCTACCGTACGCAAGCTCATGGATATTTCTACCGAGACGATTGATTATCGACAAAAAGCACTAGTCACTGTCACTCATTTAAACCGGGCTCATCATAACATTGCTTACGAACGCTTTCATGGTAATGGCGCCATCGCAATGCTGCCTTTAACGCAACAACGTTGCGCTACTATCTGGACAGATGATAATTCTATTATTGATAGCCTAATGCAGCTTTCTGATTCTGATTTTTTACAAACCTTGCAAAAACAATTTGGTTATCGTTTGGGACGATTATTAAAAATTGATTCACGTCATATTTATCCTTTGAAAATGATAAAGGCAAAGGAAGTCGTCAAAGAACGTATTATTTTAATTGGCAATGCGGCTCACACACTCAGTCCCATTGCAGCACAAGGTTTGAATTTAGCACTTGCCGAAATTGCTATGCTAGCTAAAACTATACTCCAACAGCTCCCGCTTAGTACGATTCCCAACTGGGAACAATATCTTAGCCAGCAGCGACAGCAACAATCAACCAGCATGCGAATATCTCATGGCCTTTCTAAGGTGTTTGCTAAACAACACTCTTTGGTTAATTTACTAAGACCGCTGGGAATGATAGGTTTGGACTTGAACAATCCATTTAAAAATTATTTTGCGCGGCTAGTGATGGGTAAAAAAAATATTCTGTCCTAGCCCTTGCAAATCATACGGAATTCCATTGAAATGGTGCCACTTTATTCCAATCAAGGCGATTTTTTATGAGCAACCTTATTTCAGCTGTTACCGATAGTTCTTTTGAAAGCGATGTAATTGCATCCAGCATCCCTGTTCTCGTTGATTTTTGGGCAGCTTGGTGCGGGCCTTGCAAGGCGATAGCGCCTATTTTAGAAGACATAGCACCTCATTATGAGGGCAAGGTAAAAATAGCGAAATTAGACGTCGACAGCAACCCTGCTACACCTCCTAAATTTGGTGTGCGCGGCATACCCACTTTAATTCTTTTTAAAGATGGTCAAGTTTTGGCCACGCAAGTGGGTTTGGTTTCCAAAGCAGAACTCATGACATTTATTGATAGCAATACTTAAATCATTATTGTTGGGGTTCACTTTGCTCTACTTAACCTACATTTTAGACGTAGGTTAAGTAGAGCAAAGTGA
>DHXK01000054.1 GCA_002413665.1 Legionellales bacterium UBA5158
TATAAGAGACAGAACCAATACAGTACCAAACCTGCCGGGAAGAAGAAAAAGAATACGCTGAATACTACAGGCATTACTTTCATCACTTTAGCTTGCAGTGGATCAGTAGGTGGCGGGTTTAAATAAGTTTGAATAATCATGGTGGCACCCATGAGTATTGGCAAGATGTAGTAAGGGTCAATGGCTGAAAGATCTTTGATCCAACCAAAGAACGGTGCATGACGTAACTCGATTGTGCCTAACAGCATCCAGTATAGTGAAATAAATACTGGTATTTGCACAACTATCGGTAAACAGCCACCCATTGGATTGATTTTCTCTTTTTTGTAGAGCTCCATCATGGCCATTTGCATTTTTTGTTTATCATCGCCAAACTTTTCTTTCATTGCTTGTAGGCGTGGCGCTAGTTCACGCATTTTCGCCATACTGCGATAGCTTATCGCTGATAGTTTAAAAAACGCGGCTTTGATTAAAACCGTCAGCAATATAATCGCCACACCCCAGTTTTTAACCACGGATTGAATTTTTGATAACAACCAAAATAATGGTGAAGCAACCACTGTTAGCCAGCCATAATCTACCGTGTATTCCAAGCCTGGTGCGGTGGCCTTCAAATCTTTTTGTGTTTGTGGTCCAGCAAATAAGCGTGCTGGAATTATTAAGCTTGCACCTGGAGCGATGGTGCTTAAGCTACTTTTGGTACCAATAATATACATATGCTCATTAAGCTTTTTAGTATAAAACTCACGCGCTAAACCATCTTTAGGAATCCAAGCACTTACAAAATAATGAAGCAACAAACCCACCCAGCCATCGTTTGATTCGAGCTTGAGCGGTTCTTTATCCATGCTTGCAAATTTTAATTTTTTGAATTTAGTGGCTTCGGAATAATAAGCGCCGCCGGTAAAAGTTGGCATCAACTTAGAGCCTTGATTAGACTCGTTATCATGCACAATTTGATAATAAACAGCAGGCGTTATAGCAACTGCTGAGCCGTTTTTAACCTCATAAGTCACATCAATTGCATAATTGTTACGATGGAATGTATAGATTTTATCTACCATCACGCCGTTATTTACCCAGTTCAAGCGCACCTCTAGTGCATCTTGACCATCTTGCAGTTGATAGCTTGTAGCATTGGTTGTAAAAACAGTTTTGTGTGATGGCAAATCAGCACCTATCAAACCGGTCTGCGCAACGTAGGTCATTGGCTTAGCAGAGTCATCCAACAAAATAAAGTTTGATTTATCGTTATCTGCTGCACGATGTTTAAGTAGTTCCAACCGGCGTAAATCGCCGCCGGTTGTTTCAATAACGGCATGATATAGATCAGTGGTTACGCTAATACGCTGACCTGTAAGTAGCTTGTAATCGCTATCTACAGCCAAATCTGCTTTATTAGCACTGGCTGAATTAACAGTTTGACTTGGCACACTGCCATCTGTACTAGCCTTGCTACTGACTTGCTGAGTAATCTCTACTGGTGCATGTTGACGTTGCCAAGCTTCCCACAACATCAAAATAGACATCGAAAAAATAACAAACAGCACTAAACGTCTTGTATCCATAATTTTTAATTGGCGATCTTTTATAAAATTTCAGTAATAAAATTATTAGTTATTAAAGTGTTAAGGAATGGGATCATGGCCGCCTGCGTGCCAAGGATGGCAACGTAGCAAACGGCGGGTAGTGTAATAAGCACCGGTGATAGCACCATGTTTATTGATAGCATCTAAAGCGTATTGTGAACAGGTAGGATAAAAACGGCATTGTTGACCAAAAAATGGACTCAGCATCAATTGATAAGCTTTAATCATTAGAATTAGCAAGCGCGCCATCATATTCATCACTACTTATAGTATCAATAATCATTCATTAGGTTGCGCATTTAACGTAGCATCTAATTGCTTCGTTGTTTTAATGCGTTGTTTAACATTAGCAATTAACAACTTGGCAATAAGCGTGTCAAACTCTTGTTTAATTTGAATAAAGTCCACTTTATCAAATTTTTTTTGCACCCGGATTATTAAATCAACATGACAAATTTCATGCTGTTGTGTTCTAAAAAACTCACGTAGAGCACGCCGCATATAGTTTCTGCTGACCGCTAATTTAGCCGTCTTTTTTCCTACTACCAAACCCAAACGGGCATGTTGTTGCGTATTTGGCTGATAGTGTAGCGCTAAATACTTAGCAGAAATACGTTTGCGGAAATTAAAAACGGATGAAAAATCATCCGTTTTAATCAACTTTGCTTGTTTAGTAAGCCTAAACGTTAGTGCCATTATCAATAATACTCTTCATTGATAATGCTATAAAGTAATTTTAAAGCCCTGAAGGACCTTAAAATTACAGACCTAAACGAGTACGGCCTTTAGCACGACGAGCTGCAATCACAGCGCGGCCACCTTTGGTTTTCATGCGCACTAAAAAGCCATGTGTACGTGCACGACGTGTATTAGAAGGTTGATAAGTACGTTTCATGTGAATCTCCAACGAGCATAATGCTATAAAGGCCGCTATTAGACCCGATAACACTCTATTTTGTCAATGTTTATTTAGTTTTGTAAACTTAGTAATCGCCTGTGGATAAGTTGTGCTAAACCAGCTAAAATAGACTGATTGTTCCATTAAAATAAACCTGTTTTCAGATGCAATTATAGTACGATAATTTGAAATGTGAGTTTATATAAAATTAATAAAAACAAATACTTAAAACTAATTATATTGCTGTAGTGATACTATTGCTAAGGTAAAACACCGCAAATGGAAAATTTTTGGCCTACTTGTCTCAGTCGTTTTGAGAAAGAGCTCTCTACTCAGCAGTTCAACACTTGGATTAAACCTCTGCGTTCGGAAATAGAGGGTGATGCACTTCGCTTACTTGCGCCTAACCGTTTTGTCATGCAGTGGGTAAAAGAACGTTTTCTCAAAAAAATCGAGCAATTTGCCCATGAATTACAACTGGTAAATATTCAAATTGAATTCGTCTTAAC
>DHXK01000004.1:0-7914 GCA_002413665.1 Legionellales bacterium UBA5158
CACTAGGTGTGACAATGTGAGTATCTCTTCCCATTTATGCCAGCTAGAAAAGCTTAATAAGGCATCTATTCCCATAATGAGGCATAGGGGGGTGTGTGGCATTTTATGACGTAAGAAATTTAAGGTATCTATCGTATAAGACGGACCTTTACGATCAATTTCACAAGTCTCAAGAACGAGTGCAGGCTCAATTTCTATTGCTTTTGCGACCATCTTTACACGCTGCTCTGGTGTGGCCACAGGAGGTTTACGATGTACGGGCATATAACAAGGGATTAAACGAACTTCGGCTAACGCTAGAGCTTGATAGAGCTCAAGAGCCATTCTTAAATGGCCGTAGTGTATAGGGTCGAAAGTTCCGCCTAAAATACCTATGGGTGGCTGTAATTGGGACATGTCGCGCCTCGTGTCATTTGCAACGTTAATTGCTGTAGTTCGTCCCAAACATTCCCTGGGCTAGCCCCTTTGAGGATACGATCAATTTTAGCAGCATGGGACAAAAGTGCCCAGCATTCCTGTAGCGTATGTTGCTGTAAAAATCGGCGTATACCAGGCTGACGTTTTTCCCAAATTCGAAATTTAGTAAAAAGGGAGCCTAGCAAAACACCTTGTTTTGTCTGTTGGCTTATTTCTGCAAGCATACGTATTTCTCGGCTTAATGCCCATAAAACTAAGATGGGTTCGGCATCTTCTGCTTGAAGGTTGGTGAGCATATGTAAGCTGCGTTTACTATTGCCAGACACAGCACACTCTACCAGTGCAAAAATATCAAAACGTGCATTATCTGAAACGGCTTGATCTATGGTCTCGCTTGTAATCATGCCCGTGGGTTGTAGCAAGCCAAGTTTTTCAATTTCTTGTGAGGCGGCTAACAAATTTCCTTCGACCCGTTCACTCAATAATTTTGCAGCATCTAAAGCCATATTCAGTCCTAAACTTTTTGCTCGCTGCAAAATCCATGCGGGTAATTGGTCGGGAGTGATAGGCCAGACTTGTACGGCGACACCATTTTTTTCGAGGGCTTTATACCAACTGGTTGCAGATATTTTGGCATCTAATTTGTTGGTGCTAATAATTAAAAGGGTATCGGTCAATGATTTAGTCGCAAGTGTTTGTAAAATTTTATTGGCAGCAGCATTAGGTTTAGTGCCAGCAAGATGTAATTCCACTATGCGTTTTGTAGCAAACAACGAAAGACTATGCGCCTGAGTATGAAATATTTTTTCCCAGTCAGCACCCGCATCAATGGTCAGAGAAACACGTTCTGTGTAACCTGTTTTACGTGCGTAAGATCGTATGAGAGCAATGGCTTCTTGAACCAATAATATTTCGTCCCCACTAATAATATAAATGGGCGCAATGTTTTTGGTTAAATGACTGCTGAGCTGCGGGTAGTTTAATTTCATGATTTTCTGTTTTTAGTGAGCCGGTTTTTGCATTAATAAAGCTGTCACTTTTTTTGAGGACAACCGATTCATAATATCGTAGACCACAGCTTGTCGCATGAGTTGGTATAACGCATCTTGCTCATTGGTCGTTCCTAAAATTTGACTAGACTGTAAGGTAAGTATACGTGTTTCACTGACAGATTGAGGTGGCACAAGAATATTGCCTGCTGGATCTGTAATGGCAAAAATAACAGTTAAGATAAGATTATATTGTCGAGTTTGTTGCGTACCGCCTACGCTGATTAGCTGTTGTGACTGATCTTCACGGGATAGGACTAAAATGGTATCCGCGCCTTCTGGAGTTGGCATGACATGCACACCTGTTAGAGGAAGTGAGGTGCGAAGTTTCTGTTCTAGCAAACCGTAAGGGCCTTGAGATTGTATGTAAAGATGTTGTAGCGGTGGTGCAAGAGGGGCAAGACCACGCAAATGAAATCCACAGCCTGTGAGTAGTAACATAAAAAATGCTAACGTGAAAAAACGGTTAGGCATTATTTATCCCCTACAACAATATTCACAATCCTACCGGGCACGACAATAATTTTTTTAATCACTTTATCCGTGAGTGCTTGTTTTACTTTGGGATCACTGAGCGCAATATCTTCAATTATTTTTTGTTCTGCACCACTCGGAGTTAGCACGCGAGCACGTAATTTCCCGTTAATTTGTACGACCATTTCAGTTTGATCTATTTTCAGCGGAGCTGTGTTTGCTTTGGGCCAAGGTGCATTTAAAATAATGCCATCAAAGCTTAAATTCTCCCAAAGTTCATGCGCAATGTGCGGTGCTATGGGTGCTAACAAACGTAATAAAATACTGATACCTTTGTGAATGATGTAAGGCTGAAGATCAAATTCAGCATTGTCTGCAGGGGGGATTTTACTCAGTAAATTAAGCAGTTTCATGCAGCCTGACACTACGGTATTAAATTGCAATCTTTCATAGTCGTATCTTGCTTGTTCTAACACTTCATAAATTTGTCGTAATAAATCGCGCTGACTGAAGGCGGTTTTTTCCCAATCAATTGTTTCGGTTGCACCATTTTTAATAGCGTGATTTTCTTTTTTAATTAATTCTAAATGCTCATAAGAAAGAGCCCACACACGTTTTAGAAAGCGATGAGCACCCTCAACACCACTGTCTGACCATTCTAAGCTTTGTTCTGGAGGCGCAGCAAACATAGTAAATAAGCGCACAGTATCGGCGCCGTAGCTTTCAATCAAAGGCTGTGGATCGACGGTATTGCCTTTTGATTTAGACATTTTAATGCCTTGGCTTAGCACCATGCCTTGCGTGAGTAAACGTATAAAAGGTTCGTCTGTATTGAGTAAGCCTTCATCGCGTAATAATTTATGAACGAAGCGAGCATACAACAAATGCATAACAGCATGTTCTATCCCACCTATGTACTGATCGACAGGCGCCCAATAATTTGCGCGACCATCGAGCATGGCATTATCTTGTTTTTTGCAGGTAAAACGTGCGTAGTACCAAGAGGATTCAAAAAATGTATCAAACGTATCGGTTTCACGTTCAGCAGGTTTGCCACAGTGAGGACACGTTGTTTTGTAAAATTCTGGCATGGATTTAAGAGGTGAAGAAACACCCTCAAAACGTATGTTTTCCGGTAAAACGACCGGCAAATCTTTTGCAGCTACCGGACCGCAATCAGGGCAATTAATGATGGGAATAGGAGTTCCCCAATAACGTTGACGTGAAATACTCCAGTCACGTAAGCGGTAATTTACAGTGTTTTTTGCTTTGTTTTGTGAAATTAATAGATCGGCAATGGTAGTGATGGCGGTTTTAGAATCCACATGACTAAATTGTTGCGAGTTCGTTAATATACCGGGTTGCGTCATTGCACCTTGAGCAAAATTCCAAGTACTTCCATCTTCCGGCAATATGACTTGTTTAATAGGTAAGCTATATTGTTTCGCAAACTCAAAATCACGTTGATCGTGAGCTGGCACTGCCATGACTGCACCTGAGCCATATTCCATTAACACAAAGTTAGCTACCCAAATAGGTAAAGCTTCGTTAGTGAGTGGATGTAGGACAGACATTCCTGTTGGCATGCCTTTCTTTTCCATGGTGGCTAAGTCGGCTTCTGCTAGTTTAATGTTACGGCATTCATCAAGGAATGTTTGAAGAGCAGGATTATTTTCTGCCGCCAGTTTTGCAAGAGGATGTTGTGGCGCAATAGCAACATACGTTACGCCAAAAAGTGTGTCCGGACGAGTAGTGAAAATGTTGAGTTGTTCATGGCTGTCGGCTAAAGAAAATTGAATTTCAGTCCCAGTAGAGCGCCCTATCCAGTTTCTTTGCATGGTTTTGACTTGTTCAGGCCACTGGTCTAGCTGATCTAAATCATCCAGTAATTGATCAGCGTAATCTGTAATTTTTAAAAACCATTGTGGAATTTCACGTCGTTCTACTAATGCGCCCGAGCGCCAGCCACGGCCATTTATAACTTGCTCGTTGGCAAGTATAGTCTGATCAACAGGGTCCCAATTAACCGCCGCATTTTTTTTATAAACCAAGCCTTTTTCAAAGAGTCTTAGAAAAAACCATTGTTCCCAACGATAGTAAGATGGATCGCATGTGGTGATTTCACGGCTCCAATCATATGCAAAGCCTAAGCGCATTAACTGCGTGCGCATGTAATCGATATTTTTATAGGTCCACTCAGCTGGAGGGATTTTATTTTGGATAGCAGCATTTTCAGCAGGTAAGCCAAATGCATCCCAACCCATGGGTTGTAATACATTTTTTCCCAACATGCGTTGGTATCGAGAAATGACATCGCCTATTGTGTAATTGCGCACATGGCCCATGTGTAACCGACCACTAGGGTAGGGGAACATGGATAAGCAATAAAATTTGGCTTTGCTTAAGTCTTCATTGGCTTGAAAAAAGTTACGTTCTTCCCAAAAAGCTTGGGTGTTTTTTTCGATAACTTGCGGCTGATATTGCGCTTCCATAATTATTTTATGTCTCAAAGAATCATATTAATGATAAGCAAAGTAGGATACCTAAACTTTTATGAATAGCAAGGTGAGGGTTGTTGGTCTCTTTTTTTGTTATTTCCACGAAGGTTATGAACAGATTATCAAATTTCTTGTTCACCTGCGTGGAAATAACGCTGTGGTATCAGCCTTCCTTTCTCGACTGTCTCTTGGTTATTTTTCTGGCTAAGAACAACATGATCAGTACAATAAACAAAATAGGATCTAGTGCTATCCACTGCCAAGGCGTGTGCCCAGACCTAGGCTGTACTTTATCTGTCAAAACATAAGTTGTATAGGGAGGAGCAGATGATTGTATATGTCCGTTTTCTTGTATAAAGGCTGTAATCCCTGTATTTCCAACAAACAACAACGGCCTGCCCAATTCTTGAGCGCGCATTTGGGCAATTTGAAGATGTTGTTCCTGGGCAATAGATCGCCCAAACCAAGCATCATTGGTGACCGTTAAAATTAATCCTACGTTGTTATTATGATTGATAGCCTGTTCAGCATAAGCAATTTCATAGCAAATAAACACGGCAATTTTTACACCATTGGCTTCGAGCGGGAGTTGTCCATATGCGCCAGGAATGAAATCTGACATGGGTATATCAAGGCTACCCAATAGGCCGTCCAACCATTTCTCTAGAGGAGTGTACTCACCAAAAGGGACTAAACGTCTCTTTAAATAAACGCCATTTTCTTTTCCTAATGCAATGACGGCATTATAATAGCCTTTTTTATCGACAACTTTGATGGGTATGCCTGTGATCAAAGTGACATTATGAAGAGCGGCTTCATCTGACATTTTTTGCACGAATGAAGCTGCATCTTGAATAGTGATAGGGATAGCTGCTTCAGGCCAAATAATGATTTTACTATCCCAGTGGGAGTTAGTCAGTTCCTTATATTTTGCTAAAGTGGGTAGGATATTATCGGGTGACCATTTGATGTCTTGAGCAATATTGCCTTGCACTAAACTAATTTGAATAGGACTCCCTGAAGCTGTAGTCCAGGTTATGCTGCTTAATATCGCCCCTATGATCCAGATTAAACACAGCGCTAAAAGATTAAATCGCACATTCCATTTCTTTTGCTGCACGTATTGCAGTGATGCATTCACTAGCAATCCACTACTTAAGACAGTCATCAGAGACACGCCATATACGCTTAGAATAGGGGCATAACCGTGCAAAGGGGAATCTACTTGGCTGTAACCTATGAGTAACCAGGGGAATCCTGTAAAAATTTTACTGCGCACTATTTCAAATAAAACCCAAAGAGCTGGGAATGCTAACATCACTTTCACGCTATTTTCTTTAGCAAACCGGCGTTTCAGAAAAAATCCGTTTAATCCGACAAATAAAGATAATATAACTATCAATCCGCCAGTGATAACACAAGAAAGAAGCAAAGATGCATTGCCAAATGTGTGAATACTATTAAAAACCCAATAAACCCCTGTACCAAAAAAACCAAGCCCAAATAACCAACCTCTATAAAAAGCTCGAGACGGGCTAGTGCGTAACCATGAGTACAATAAAATTGCAGGTGCGAAAATCGCCAGCGGCCAAATATGAAAAGGAGCAAACGCCAAAGTCAAACTGACCCCTGCTATTAATGCCAGTAAATCGCCTCGAAAACCGGTAACAAATCGAATTAATTTCATATGTCTTCTTAAATTTAGGATTGCAAAAAGTTCCTCAGTGTAGCGGATATGTCAGCTTAGATAAATCATTGGGTTTTATTTTTACGGACTTCAGAAGTGAATGCTCAGATTTCTTCTTGAGCTATCTTCTAGATTTTGCTAAGTTTGAGCGCTTCTAATGTTAGCCTTAAACGAGAGAGAGAAAATGATACAAAAATTAAAACCATTAGCTCTGTGTTTATGTTTGCTAGGTATCCTTCCTGCCTATGCTAGTAACACAGCAACAATTTCCTCGCGTACCGATCAATTAGAACAACAATTAACAAAAATGCAAAATGAATTACAGTCTTTAAAAGGTCAGGTAAGACACACTCACAAAACAAAGTCACATAAATCTGCGTCACACACAGTAAAAGCGACTGATAAGACTCAAGATTCATCCACAACGAAGCCTACGGATTATGTTGTAGGGCCACAAAATTTACCCACAAGTGGAGCGCATTACCTAGGCTATGATCCTGATGCACCTGGGCAGGCATTTGTATCAACTGGGCCTTACCTTAGAACCCCTATTTCTTATTCGGGTACGGATTTAATCATTAACAGCCCTAGTATTAATGAAGATGTTAGTTTATTGAATGTGCGTAAAAATATACGTCAACGTTTGAGAGCCATGAATATTCCCGTTAATGAGGATCATGCTCATTTGTTATTGAGTGGTAATATCGAAGCTCAGGGGTTATACAAACATCCTGGCGCCGGACCAGCTAGCACCGACATTGATGTCACTAATGTCGCGTTAGATGCTTTTATTTTAGGACCTAGCCATTGGCTCACAGGTCTTATGTCGTTTGGATATGATAATGATTTAGGCACTAATTCAGGGTCATTAAATAATAAATCGCGCACCCAGAACTCCAGAGTCTTTATCAATAATGCATTTATTACATTTGGTGATTTTGAAGTTACTCCGTTTTATGCAACGATAGGTCAAATGTATGTACCTTTTGGAACGTATAGTTCCAACATGGTGAGCAGTCCTTTAACAAAAGTCATTGCACGCATAAAAGCTAGAGCTATAGTGGCAGGTATTCAGCAGCAAACTGACAATGGATTTTATGGATCAGCATTTATTTTTAAAGGTGATACTCATGCGGGTTCAACAAGCCGTGTCGATAATGGTGGTGTGAATGCTGGCTATCATTTTGTTGATGGGAAAATAAGAGCTAATTTTGGTGGTGGTTATGTTGCTAATATTGCGGATTCACAAGGTATGCAAAATACGGGAGGCGCACCTTTATTTGATGGCTTCGGTGGACCAGCGGGTACCGGCAATGAAAGAATTGCTCATCATGTTCCAGCCATAGACGTGCGTGGGTTATTAAGTATAGGCACATCAATTGATTTGTTAGCAGAGTACATTGGTGCAGTCAGTTCATTCAACAATAACGATTTAACTTACAGCTCGCATGGTGCAAAACCGCAAGCCTTAAACGCTGAAGCAGCTTACACTTTTTCTGTTTTAGATAAACCGACATCGGTTGCGATTGGATACGGTAAAACGAAAGATGCTTTAGCAATAGGTGTGCCGTTAGCGCGCATGTCTATGACGCTGAATACTTCTATCTGGAAAGATACGTTACAGAGTTTAGAGTTTCGTCATGATATAAACTACGCGGCGTCTATTCCGGCATCAGGATCAGATGTGGCAGCACCTTCTGCATCGGGTAAATCGGATAATGTTGTGACTGCTCAAATAGATATGTATTTCTAGCATATTGAGCCATGTTGGGTTGAGCTTGCGAAACCC
>DHXK01000004.1:8101-9001 GCA_002413665.1 Legionellales bacterium UBA5158
GTATTAAATAATTTTTTTCATCTGGGGCTTTGCCCGACTGTTGTGCCTGCCATAAAAAATTTTCTAAACAATCTAACATGCGATGTTCTACTCGCAGTGTATCTTGTAGTTTTTCGCTTAAATCGTGATAAATTTTTTGTATGCCGTAAGGCCTATTCGTATTAATTTGTTCGCGTATAGCAAGATGTAAGCTCATATGTAGAAAAGGATTCTCAGCACCAAAATCATGATCTTGAAATTTTTCTGGATGATTTAATATGTTGTGGTACTCAGGATGTAACAAAATGATGTCAATTAATTGCTGGTCTAATGCTTCTAATAATATGTGCTGTTTATGCTTATTCCATGCAGTAAAAAATATTTTTCTCATTTCTGTTCTGTTGTTAGAAAACATAACGTGCCTTTAATATTATATTAATTTTCAAGTGAAGTTTTAAATTTGTATTCGCATAAATCATTGATCAAACAACTTGGACAACGAGGTTTTCGTGCTACACAAGTGTAACGTCCGTGCAAAATAAGCCAATGATGGGCGTCGTGTAAAAACTTTTTTGGGATGATTTTCAGAAGCTTTTTTTCAACAGCAAGAGGGGTCTCACCTTTGGCTAACCCAATGCGATTTGCTACCCGAAATATATGCGTATCGACTGCAATCGTGGGTAAGCCAAAACATGTATTAAGAATGACATTAGCGGTTTTTCTACCCACGCCAGGCAATAGTTCCAATGCTTCTCTATCTGATGGAACTTTCGATTGATGTTGTTCTATCAGCAGTTGACAGGTTTTTATAATGTTAGCGGCTTTACCATTAAATAACCCAATTGTTTTTATATGATCTTTTAGTTTCTCCAGTCCTAAATGTGAGATTTTTTCTGGTGTATTAGCGATAGGAAAGAGTTT
>DHXK01000004.1:9158-14670 GCA_002413665.1 Legionellales bacterium UBA5158
GCTTGGGCGGACAGGATCACAGCAATGAGTAATTCAAATGGACTGTGATAGATGAGCTCAGTGGTAGGGTGGGGATTTGCTTTTTGAAAGCGGCTAAATATGGCATCAATTTTTTGTTTATTCATGAGTGTCGAATGATTAAAAATATTATAGGGATTGAGGCATAGTATAGTATACCTCTTGCACCTGAAGTTCTTGGTTTTTAGCATCCCATCTGCAGGTCAGCAAGTACCACAAAAAATACTTACATATGAATAACTATGTGCGCATTTTTTGCGGCACTTGCTGACCTACATCTGGGCGCTAAAAACCAAGAACTTCAGGCGCAAGAGGTATATAATCCTCGTCAATTGTGGTTAGATAAGGTAGTTAAAATGTCCAGTTATCCGTACTTGAGTGTCGTCATTCCCGTTCATAATGAACAAGAAAGCCTCGAAGAATTATATCGACGCTTAACGGATGCATTAGATAAATTAGGAAAAACTTACGAAATTATTCTAACCAATGATGGAAGCACCGATAAATCTACTCAAATTTTGAAAGAGTTACATGAGAGGCGTCCCACTCAAATTCGGATTATAGAATTCAATGGTAACTTCGGTCAGCACATGGCCATCATGGCTGGATTTGAGCGCGTGCGAGGCCAAATTGTGATAACAATGGATGCTGATTTGCAAAATCCACCGGAAGATATAGGCAAATTGGTTGCTGCTATTGAGGCAGGGCATGATGTTGTCAATACACACAGAGAGGGAAGGCAAGATACCTGGTGGCGCTTATCTGTGTCGCGATGGCATAACAGAATTCGTGCGTGGATGATGCCTAAGTTAGTGATGGAAGACGAAGGTTGTATGTTACGTGCATATAGGCGTGACGTAGTAGATTTGATGGTTTCAACAGGTGAAGCGACTACATTTATTCCAGCCTTAGCTTTGAGCTATGCGACTAATCCTATCGAAGTAGGAGTAGGGCATGCTTCTCGTGCAGCAGGTGAGTCTAGTTATAGTTTGTATGGATTGATTCGTTATAATTTTGATTTGATTACAGGTTTTTCGTTATTTCCTCTGCAAGTCTTTACCTTATTAGGCATGCTGATTTCGTTTGGCAGTTTTATTTTTGTTGTAATTTTATTGGTTCGTCGTATCGTTGTAGGACCTGAGGTAGAAGGGGTCTTCACTTTATTTGCGATCTTGTTTTTCTTGATAGGCATTGTGTTGTTAGGCTTGGGGGTGACCGGTGAATATATAGGTCGTATTTACCAAGAAGTTCGCAAGAGACCAAGATTTATTGTGCGTAGTGTGTTGGAAGCAAAGGATGAAAGTCAGTAATGACTTCTAGCGTTAGCACTAGAGTTATGAATTAAATATAAATTTATTCGATAAAGGTAATAAGATAAGTAGTATTAACACTGTTCGTCGCCATGTCCCTGTGGCGACATTTGTTCTTCCTCTGCTCCTAGCCCTGGCTAAATTGATCGTTTTTTTAAACAAAAAAGCAGAAAACAAGTAATTACGCGATAGAATGTATCATCATTTAAGCTTTTTTTAACAATTGGAGCATATAATAATCAATAGCGAGATAAATCCCTTCCGATGATTGATAGAACGAGGTTTTAATATCATGTTACCTAGAGACAATGAAGATAGAAATATGAAAGATCTTACGGTCAATGTAGACACGTCAACAATGAGTGCTTCATCTTCATCCAGAGCCGCTGCTGTTTCATCTCAGACTAGCACACCCACAATATCTAGTCTTGCAAGCACGCCAGTAGGTGGTACGCCGAATAGTTCGTTAAAAATGTTTGGAAAAAAAATCTCTCCTTATTTAGGTATTACTTCCCCGCAAAACTTAATAGTATTTGTTATTCATGCTGATAACTATAGAAACTCAGTGTCTGATGCCCATATATTAGGTTATGGGGTTAGCAGTCTAGTCATGCCAGTCGTCGGCATCACTGCAAGACAGACTCTTGCAGATCATTTGCTAAATCAAATTAATCAAACGAATGCAATCAGTGTCAATTTGTTTACAGAATTCAATATCGGCTATACTGGTGTTACCGTAGACACAACGCCTGCGTTAAAAGAGCTTTTAAAGCAAAGAGTAACGCAAGATGGAAGAAGGCTTGAAGGTGTCAGCGTTCTCAAAGAATATAATGATATCATCACGAATAATAATGTTCTCACACAGAATCAACGTATTATCGCAGCAAATATAGAAAAATCGGCTGATGAACAAGTTGCACTTTTGAATCTTACTGCTGAACAAGTCTCGTTTTTTAGAGTACCAGTGAAAATCTTTTTAAGAGGAGGAGGCGGAGGATCATCAGCTGAAATTCTGGCAACGAAGAAAGTGGATCCTGAATTAGTATTAAATTCACGAGAGCAAGCGCTCGCCTTAAGCTATTGCAAGATTAATGATTTGTTTTTTCTTAAAGGGTTAGAAGGGATGCGTAGTAGTTTGATCGGCACTCCTAGTGTATCAGCCGGTAGTGCAGCTCCTTTATCTCCATCTTGGGCATCTGCATCGCCACCAATGCATAGAAGAGCAACATTTCCTACTCAGTCAGCTGGGTTATTACATTCTCCTTTATCCGTTTCCTCACTAGGATCGCCAACGTCTGCAGCGGCCAGAATGGCTTCATTAGTAGCTAATAGTATATTTCCACTGGGTAGTCCATTGCTAATTGAAGATAGGGATTCACCAGAAGCCTCTGCACCCGTTCAGCCGGTGAGGCTGGGAGATTTGTATATTGGACCTAATGTTCATGGTCATGGTCTAACAGCCGAGGCAGCTAAGACACCTCAAATTTCAGCAACATCTCCACAACAGCTTTTGAGTAACGGAGGATTTCGTTTATTTGAACATCAAAGCGGGCATCAATTAAGAATTAAGCTTGAAGCTTTACATCAGCAACGAGAAAACTTAGATAATGAAATTGATGAAGCTAATAGTCATACACCACTCGCCTCAAACGGTTAATAGTCCTAAACTGCACTAATTTAAGAGTATTATGCTGTCAGCGAAAGCTGGCATCTAATGCTCTTTGCATTTTTATTTCAACTTCTAGATTCGCAGTCAATCATTTAAAACAGCATAAATTTCTTAATTGATTCTACAAACTCGTTTGGAGCTTTGTATTCAACAAAGCTCCAAGTTGGCATGACTTATTACTGAGCAGGCTGTGTTTGAGGTGGGATAACATTAATTGAGCTATTTCCTGCAGGAGCTGCCGTTGGTGTTGTAACGGTTGTGGTAACATTAGGTGCACCTGGCACAGCAGGAGGCGTAGTCACCACAGTAGTTGTTGTATTAGGCGGTGGTTGCAATTGTTGAATTGCTGCAGAAGGAGGTGCTGGCATTTGTGGAGCTTGAGCATTAGCCGAAATGGTAGCCTGAGCCTCAGTTAAAGGTGGTGTCTGGTCTGGTGTTAAGGCGCCTTCAGGTGCTGGAATACTTGTATCGAGTTGAGCAATATTGTCATTCGTTGCTGCAAAGACATTAATACTTAAAAAAGCTGAAAGGCACATTCCCATCACAGCGGTTCTTTTTATAATGATCATAACTACTTTCTCCCTAAGATAGTAAAAAAATTATTCCCTCTCAATGCTATACAGCAAATCTCCGCCACTATCTATTTTACTTGTTTCAGACTGAACCGACCAGTGCTTACTGAGCTGATAACGTAAATTAAAAACAGGAACATGATCAAAAATTCCGATGCTGGAATGTACATATAATTTTTTAGTCAGTTGTTTGCCGACCACTACCGACGAGGTTTGCGCTATACCACCCGTGGTAGGGTCTATCGTTTGGACAGATTCTACATTGAGTTCCGTTAATCCTAAGCTTTTTTGTAAACTGGAAGTCATCTTTCCAAGTTTAGAAGGACCTTGTCCTCCAATATTCATAGAGGATGCCACCGCAAGTAAGAGTTGTGTCTTTTGACCTTGAGCTTGTGAACTAGGCACTCCTAAAATTAAGTAGGATAAAATATCGGGATTATCTAAAGTGCTAGGATTAGAAAATAAATTGATAACAGGGTTATTTAATGTACCTAATACACGAACACCCACATTAATTATTTGTGTCCCTGCAAAAGCCTCCGATTGTAATTGTATCGTTCTAATGTCGCGACCTGCGGTAATATTCAAACCAGGATTATTTATTTCACCACCTGTAAAAATTAAACGTCCATTTTGAATTGTGAGCGTTTGTCCGTAGGCTTTATAGTTGCCTTTAATTGTATACAATTCACCAACTGCTGTTGGGGGAGTGCCATGACTCTTGGAGACATGAATTTTTCCGGACAGTACAGTATGTAAATTTTGATAACGAATTTTTATTTTGTCACTTAAGATGACATCCACATCCAAGTTTGGCATCCCAGCTAATACACTAGTGGCAGAAGGTTGGGGTTGACCTACAAAAACTGTTTCGCTTGGAAGAGTCATTGTATCGCTAAAATCTTTTGGATTGATTTTCCCTTCTGGAATAGTAAGTGTACCTTTGATGCTTAAGTTTTTGTTTGCAAAATCTAACGATAAATCCGGAGTAATATTAATTTTATAACCAGTGAGATTTAAGGCTTCAATGTTACTGCCTTGCACAGTGAGAGAAGATGTAAAATTATCATCCGCTAAATCAGTTTTTCCTATTATTTTCGCAGTACCCTTATTGGATGTCAGGGAACCGGTATAAGTCAGCAATTTAGTTTGATTACCTAAAATTTGAAAATTAATATTTTTTAAAGTGATACCCAGTTTAGGTATGCTTGTACTTGCATTGAGTAAGTTGATGGTGCCCGATGCTTTTGGATTGTCTAGCGTTCCCGTGATGTCAAGAGAACCTTTGATGGTTCCTTGAGGGTTCTTGAGTATAGGAAAATAATTCTTGAAGTCGTCAAGATTAGGGAACGCAATATTAATTTTTGCCACTAAAGGCTGTGAAAAATAATTTTCAGTGTTGATTGTTTTAGGCATGGAGAGCGAAACATTCATGGCATGTTGTTTGCTGCTTGAAATATTTATAGAGGTTAAGAAATCGTCTGGATGGATAGAGGTTTGCTCACTAATGTTCAAGTCAATTTTATCAATGGAATAATCATTAATTTTAATTTTATTCGCAGCGAGACTCAGACTTGATAATGCATCCGGCCTTAAAATTAAATTTATTTTTCCTGTTAAGCGATTAATTCGTTGTGTGTTAAATGCTAAATTGTTTGCTCTCACTGTGGCACGAATGGTGGGTGTATCACGAGGGCCACTAATGTTTCCTTCACTAAAAAAATTACCGTGCGCAGAAGGTGCAACAGTACTTAAATTAGGAACATGAACATCCCAATCAATATTCCATTTTTCCGCTAAACTACCTGAGAGCGTGATATAAGAATCAGCAATTGAAAGTTTACCATCTTTAATGCTGAGTTGATTTTTTTCAATTTGCAGATTGAGTTGTCCATCAAGTTGTTGATTGCGAAGGTTGCCAGAGATACTTTGAATCTTTAGTT
>DHXK01000004.1:14751-28536 GCA_002413665.1 Legionellales bacterium UBA5158
AGTTTTAAGTCTTGGGCTTCACCTTGACCGCTTAATGAAAACTGAATTTTACCAGGCCACTTTTGCCATTGAATACCAGGATTAATATTTCTCCCTTCTAAAGTAAAATTCCAAATAGGATTTTTTTTCCAGCTAAGTTGAAAGTTGCCGTTTATCTCGCCACCTAGTGTTTTAGCATCAATATTGAAACTACCAGCAGGCATTTGTTGTAAATTAATATTTTCAATATTGAGTAAGGGTTTTTGTAATTGGTAATATTGTAAATCTGTCAGAGATATTGTTTTTATGGAAGCATGCTTGGTGAATAATTTTAATTTTTCTAAAGAAAAATATGTACTGTCTGTTGCGGCAGTCGATGCAAAAGTTTGTATGTGCAGGCCCGTTATAGTTAAATGGTTAATCATTAACTGTGTGTCCATGAGCCGCACTGGGTCCCAGTTGAACGTGATAGAGTGTAATGTGATTTTTTCGTTACTATCGTAATAAGAAATATTATTTAATGTGAAGTTAGAAAATAATTTTCCATGTGCTTCGCCTATCATAAGGCCCGGCACTAAATAAGATGCTATTGTAGCTGTGTTTTGCAGGCCATTTTCAGTGAAGCTAACATAAAAAATAAAGCTGGTAAAAATAAATAGCAAGGTGAGGATTGTAGTCAATAACAGGCTTAAACAAAATTTAATTATCCGCAAGATCATAAGTACGACCCTATGCTTATTTCTATTGTTTTACTGAGTTTAGAACCTTGCACACGTCCGAAGCCTCGATAAATTCGAATTGGGCCTACGATAGAATTATAAATAATGCCTACGCCTTTACCTTTCGCCATCGGTGCATTGATATGATTACTGGCGATCCCTATATCATAAAAAACTGCTCCATAGATATCACCTTTAATTTTATGTTGTAGTTCTAGGCTGGCTAATTTTTCGTATCGACCTGGGCCAAAATGTCCTGAAGGAAATCCTCGCACGCTGTCTAATCCACCGGCAAAAAATTGTAATGACAGTGGTAACATCATTAAATTCTGCACAGTGGTGTAGCCGAAGTTGCCTAATAAGATAAGGCGACTGAATTCAGTGGGGCTATATAAAATTTTACCCTTCATTTCCATCTGAAGAAAATTTACATTTGAAACTATTTTATTAGTTGCGCCTCGTGCATTAAGACTAATTTTATACCCTGATGTTGGATTGGTGACACTATCAGATTGGATTCGAGAAAGATCTAAATTGGGATACAGAATACGGCTGTTATGAGATTTTGGATCGGCAAAAATGTCATAATGTTCACGTAGATAATTTAATGTTATTGTTTCTTTCCAACCATACATTTCTTTTACTTGGCCTACGAAAAGTGTTCCTGACGTACTGGTACCATTTTTGGGTGCGAAGCGTTGTCCATTCACACCTATCATATATTGATCGGTTAATGGATTTTTTCCTGGAATAACATATTGGGCTGCAAGCCCTGACTGCACATAGGAGGCGCGCATCAGCATTTCAATATGATGACCCGTATTGGTTAAGTGACGAAAATTAACTCCCACTGTTACACGTGGGCCAGTGAAAGTTCCATATCCACCGCCTATGTTATATTGCTGAGATTTATTGGGGATTAATTTCACATTCACGGGAACTTGAAATATTTGTTCTTGAGAAAAATCAGGAACTACACTGACCTCTGAAAAATAATGGCTATCCGTTAAATTCTGTTGAAGTTTTAAAACGCGCTCACTAGAAAAAGGTTCTCCAGGATGAAAAGATAAAAAACGTCGTAAAAATGCATCTGCAAATGATTTTTGATCGAATGTGATATCACCAAAGTAATAACGTGGTCCAGTATCAAAATGCAAAACGATTACGCAAGTATAGTTGCGTAAGTCTATGCTAATTATTTTTTTCTCGAAGAATGCTTTTAAATAACCTTGATTATTTGCAACAGAAAATAGCTGTTCTTTAGCCTGATTATAATGTTCCGTTAGAAAAATTTGTCCTGGCGAAATGGGGAAATCATCAATCAATTTTTTTAATTCAGGTACGTTTTGCCCAGGCCCGGAAAGTTGTAGATCTAGTTTCGTGATAGTTAAAGGTCGCCCTGGTTCTATTACAAAACGAGCTATCCAAAGATGATCTTGGTGAATAAGTTGAGAGTGAACCTTTGCTCTGAAATAACCGTAAGGTTCAAGGGCATTCTTAATATTTTTGGGAGCAGCTGTATAGAATAGCTTAATGTTAGTGGTTGTTAACTGATTATTGTAACTGCTCTTAACTACCTCTAAGCGCGTTTGGACATTCGTTAAAGCGGCACCTTTCAAGCCTAAAATGTCCACACGTAAGCTCTCACTGTCTGCCCAGCATGATGTGCTAATAAGTATTAAGCTCACGAGTAAAACTAATTGTTTTTGTATGAAATTCATAAGTATTTGCGTGTATCTCAATTGTAGCTGTTTAAATAAAATATATTCATACATCATTGCGAGCACGCGGCAAAGCGCGATTGAATGACTCTTCTGGATCGTCTTATTAAACGCTCAGAGGTCTTGCGATGACGAAGATACTGAATAATTGTGAAACGGTAATCAGTTAGGTGTTTCATGAATTGACAGAAGGTGTATTATCGCAAAAAATGAGCTTTATTGAAACCCTTAATCGGTTAAGCTGCTTTAGTTAGCTTTAAGCTGGAGAGTACGAAATGAAAGGTCTGAAAGTCGGACATTATTCACAAAATCAACAAGGTACAGGTGTTACTGTCTTCTTATTTGATAAGCCTGCTGTGGGAGTCTATCATCTCTGTGGCTCATCTCCAGCTGCCTCAGAGCTTACAGTATTAGATCTAGATGCAAATACCTCACATTTTGATGCTTTAGCCTTCTTGGGGGGTAGCGCATTAGGGTTGCCATCAGTGAGGGGTGTACAACAGTGGTTACAAGAAAAGGGTAAGGGTTGGCCTGTTTCCCATGGACGTATTCCATTGGTACCCGCTGTCGCTATTTATGATCTTGCCTATAAAGAAGCTGTGCAACCTAATGACTCAGACACATATGAAGCTTGTTTAGCAGCGCGGGAAGATAATGATCAAATGGGAAGAATCGGCGCGGGAACAGGTGCCACTGTCGGGAAAATAACATCGAGCGCAATGCGTATGAGTGGTGGAGTGGGATACGCAGAAATCCATTTACCTAACGATATTAGTATTGTTGCGTATGCAGTCGTGAATTGCGTGGGTGATGTGCGCAATAATGAAGGCGAGATTATTGCAGGCGCTCGCTTGTCAGATGAAGAAAATCATTTTTTAAATTGTGAAAATTATTTATTGCAAGGGCAAGTCGAAAAAAAAATCTCTGCAGCGAACACAACCTTAGTGGCTTTATTCACTAATGCAAAATTTTCGAAATCAGAATTAAAACGAATTTCAAAAATGGCTACTGCGGGGATGGCACGCGCTATTTCTCCAGTGTTTACTCGATACGATGGCGATATTATATTTTGCGTTTCTGTTGGAGAAGAAAGTGTTAATGAATTAACGATAGGTGCGTGTGCTGCTGAGGCTACAAAACAAGCTATTCAAAATGCGGTAAAGGATGCTGTCATTGTTGAGTAGTCGAAGATAAGTAAAAAATAATAAATAATACAATCAACATGTTATGTATTTTATTCTATAATTTTTAAACATACTGAATATTTTTTGCTATAATGAACTAATTCATGCACAACCCGTTTGAACTAGGAGCGTTGACATGCCAAAACCTACAAAAAAAACTCCTCAAGAAATTACCAGCCTTGTGAGCTTGATTAATTTTGTAAAATCTAAAGATTCAGTGCATAGATTAGAATTAGCAAAAAATGTTGTGGCGTTTAATTGGTTGGAAGATGCTGATGGAAATAAATTAAAATATAAGGCGGGATTTAACAATATCAATCTACTTTTTGAATTATTTAAAGCTCCTCAATCTAAAATCACATTAGCCACATTTCTATTGAACGGTCTAGAGCAAGCAAAAGTAGAGGTTGAAGATAAATTTGAAGCGCAGGTCGAAATTATTTTAAGAAGTGCCTTGATCGAAAATATGAAATTTAAACCTAGTCATGCACGTGCAGAATATGCAAAAAAAGAATTAATGAATCTGAAAGGCTATGACGAAGATGGTTTAGATGAGGATGTTAAAAAATTAGTAGAGGAAGCCGAAAAGGGATCTTCAAATCATTCAAATTTATTTTCTAATGGAAAGAATAAGCACGATGATCCAACAGAAAATAAGAAAGAACCGAAAGGGAATAACAAGGCCCCAAAAGCTAATACTGAAATTTCTAAAAATCGCCGAAAATCTATATAATTAAATAACATAGCTTCTGCTCTTTTATTTCATCCTTGATGAAGTGATTGCTTGTCATGCTTTTTCCCTTTTAAACCCTGTACGACTTAATCGAATGAATAGAAAGTAGCAGACTCAAAATTTTATTTTCAATTTGAGTTTATTGAAAGCCATTTTACTTTAATAGGCTTTTTTTCTCTCATATCTAGGCTTGACCCTTAACTATCAATAGAGAGATGATATGGTCTGCGTGTGGCGATCATTGCTTACCTTTATAGGAGATGAATAATGAAAGGTGTTATCAGTATATTAGGAATTGTTTTAATTGTGTTAGGAATAGCATCCCTGGGATATCAAGGAATTACTTATACAAAACGTGAAAAAGTAGTCCAGCTGGGGAGCTTAGAGGTGAGTGCTGATACACAAAAAACAATTTATTTGTCTCCATTGGTGGGCGGTGCATCTCTAGTTGCAGGCATATTTTTAGTATTAATTGGCAGATCTGGTGGCAAGTAAATTATGTCAGCTTATGCCCTTAGACAATTTAGGCTGGGGGCATTGTGAATTTTATTGAAGCTTCTATTTTTATTTTATTAATCGCTATTATCTCAGTGCCATTAGCCAATCGTTTACGGTTACCGCTGGAAATATTTTTAGTTTTTGGTAGCTGTATGATTAGCTTGATGCCGGGTTTGCCTTCATTTGAAATTAATCCAGTCATCGTTTTTAATATTTTCTTACCGCCTATTTTATTTTCTGCTGCATTGGCGACTTCATGGCGTGATTTTAAAATAAATATTGCCCCCATCTCGTTACTAGCCTTCGGTCTTGTGCTTTTTACAACAGTTGCAGTCGCAGCATTAACCAAATCTATTTTACCGGGATTTACTTGGGCAGAAGGTTTTTTGCTAGGCGCCATAGTCTCACCCACGGATGCATCAGCAGCAACCACCATTTTAAAGAAACTCGGTGCTCCTCGCCGATTTGTTTCCATTTTAGAAGGAGAAAGTTTAGTTAATGATGCAACTGCATTGACTCTGTATCGATTTAGTTTAGCAGCCATACTCAGTGATTCTTTTTCGATGACGCAAGCAGTGTCACAATTTTTTATTGTGACGATAGGCGGTGTTGTAGTGGGATTATCAATAGGCTATTTAGCAGCCTTGGGTTTGCGTAAATTAAAAGATGTTCAAGCAGAAACAACGTTTACTATTATTACTGCGTTTTCTTCCTATCTCATTGCTGAGCGATTAGGTTTTTCAGGTGTGATATCAACTGTCGTTGCAGGAATTTATTTTGGCATTAAAACTCCAGAATTTATTCCAACACATACGCGTGTCAATGCAAAAGCCAGTTGGAGTACCTTGATGTTCATCATTAATGGTTTTGTGTTTACATTAATTGGATTTCAATTGCCTTCTGTTTTAAAAAATCTAGGATCTTACTCAATATTAAGTTTGCTTTTTTATGGTGCCGTTGTGAGTTTAGCGGTGATTGTATTGCGCGTTACATGGGTCTATCCGGCTGGTTATTTGTCGCAGATATTCTTTCCTGAAGCGCCAGGTAAAAAATCTAATCCACCATGGCAATTTTTCTTTGCATTAGGATGGACGGGTATGAGAGGAATCGTATCCCTTGCTGCGGTGCTTGCCATCCCAGCTCCTATTATTTCGGGAGTTTCGTTTCCTCACAGAGATTTACTTATTTTTCTAACTTACTGCGTCATAGTGGCAACCTTAATCGTGCCTACTTTAACGTTGCCTTCATTGCTACGCTATTTACATTTGACCGAAGTTCACGACAAAATTAAGGATGAAGCCCGAATAAGAATGACTATGCTGAAAAATGCAAGAGACGCTATTGCTGAACTAAAAGACAAAATTTCAGAGAATGTTTATAATGAATTTTATCGCCAAATAACTCGAAGAATTGAAATTACACAAACGCATCTTGAAGTTAGACCCTATTCGACTTTAGGAGATGATTATTATTCATTTAAAAAGCTGACTCTTATTGCTTTAGAAACAGAAAAAGCGACTTTAATAAAGCTCAGAAATTCTGGTGAGATGCACGATGATATTTTTCGTACATTACTAGGAGAGCTTGATATAGAAGAGATGCGTACACGTAGTATGCGTATTTAGTTGTTAACTTTACAAGGAGGTACAGTATGTCATTAGGTATGATTTTGTTAATTGTGTTGATATTGATTTTGCTAGGCGTGTTTCCTGCATGGCCACACAGTAAAGGATGGGGTTACAGGCCTGTAGGTGGTGTTAGTTTATTATTATTGATTATTATTATTCTGTTGTTGATGGGCAGAATTTAACTTTAATAAATATAAATGCTTGAACGTAGGCATTTAAATTGGATGAGCCAGGAATTACTTGTTGTTTTTAAAAAAGAAAATTCTGGCTCAATCATATTGTCTAAATAGTTTATGCATCAGACGTTCGACGACATTGTTTGATAGGATGTTGTAGTGAAAATAATCCAAAAATCCATACATTATCTACCTCGGCAGTTTTATTCAATATTTCTTCTTGTTGCTTTTTTAATTGTATTGCCTTTGCTACATAGTGGGATATTAACTACCATTGATAATGATTTAGCCCATCATGTGCGACACATTTATGAATACAAGCTAGCATTATTAGAGGGGCAACTACCTCCTTTGGTGGCGCCAGAATTAAATGGCAGTATGAGGATTCCTCTTTTTCAATATTACTCGGGTACTGCTTATGCTTTCCCTGGTTTAATTAGCTTAACTGGGATTGATGAATATACAGCGATGAAGTTAACCATTTTTCTTTTTTCATTTTTAGGCGTGCTAAGTGTATACTTTGCTCTAAAAATAATAATAAAAGATAATCAATCTGCTTTTGTAGGAGCGCTAACTTTTCAGTTATTTACATTTCCTTTGATCGATTTATATATACGTGGAGGTTTTGTTGAATGGATGTCTTTACAATTTTCTGCATTATTGTTTTATAGTTTATTGAGTCTTATACAGCATATCTCTTATAAAAATATGCATTTTATTCTTATAAAATTTTTATTCTCAGTGTTAACCTTAGTATTGTTTATTCCCTGTCATCCCATTCAAACGCTTTACGGCGGGATTGTGATGGGTGTTTTAATTGCAGCTTATATTTATTCTCAACACATGCCACGCATTAAATACGCATCATGCATGATTACTATTTCTTTAGTGATTATTCTGGGTATGCTTTTAACCAGCTGGTTTTGGATGCCTATATTGGATGATTATCATTTTATTAAAGTAACGAAACATGTAGGTTTTTTCCCTGCAGGTACAAATTTAATTAATGTGTTATATCCTTGGTTTCATACTACTTATCTTCCCGGTTTTGCTGTTCAGTTAGGAATTCATATTACATTATCTACATTGTTTTTATGTATATTATGGAAGAAAATAAATTTCTTTACAAAGAGTGTAATAATCTTAGTGTTGCTTTTGTTTTTTGCAGTAATTTCCCCATCATATTTTACCAAAAGTTATATATTATGGTTGCTTTTTCACCCCGTGCAATGGTCCTACAGATTCTTGATAATCTTAGCGCTGGTATCAAGTTTAGCAGTAGGATTAGCTCAAAGAAAACTTAAATATTTTTTAAAAAAGAAACATCATCAAAGGTTGCTAGTATATTCAGCTCTATTTATTATAATCAATGTCATACCGTATATGTATTCAGTAATGCATTCAGCAGATTATTCGAAAATGTTAACTTCGTTAAAAGCCACTGATTATAATGCTTATAATTCTATGGCTAGTTATTCTCTCTCTGGAACAGACTACTCAGCACTGGGGTGGATTAAAAATGGTGCGCTTCGATTGAATATACCCATTAACATAATGCATGAAGGTGTTCCATTCGAAACAGAAATAACTTTTTCAGAACCGCTAGATATTTCTATTATTGCAAATAATCATCCGCTAAAATTATTATCTACCACTTCGAATCATAAAATGGTAATACGATTTATTATTACTCCTCCAGTTGGATTAGATAAGCGAGCTCAGTTCATAAATTTTCAATCAACCGCTAGATCTGCCCGAGTAATTGATTATAAATTTCGCGCAGTGAGTGATAAAAACTGGTTTAAAATACCTTCATCCTATTCTCTAAGTGAAATAAATAATATATATCATGGAGTAGCGTATGCGAAAACAGAGGGATTATATCAACTTCCTATTTGTTATTATTCTAGATTAAAAATCAATGTGAATAATGCGCTAGCTACGCATCAATCTGCTGATAAATTTTTTATAATTACTAAATTAGAAGCTGGGAAAAATCTCATTGTTGTTGAGAATGGCTCGTTGGCTTTAGTAAAAATCTTAAACTGGTTAGCTTTAGGTTTAATAACAATATTGGTAGGGCTTAGTGTGTGGACAAATCATCGAGAAACAAATCGTCTATATGGTGTGGTAGAAGGTAGTTGAGATCAACTACCTGATTAGTTGAATTAAAAAATGGGGTGAGTGTAGATTGTAATTTATCGCTTTCACTAGGGCTTGTGCTCACGGAGCCTTACCTTGAAAAATCTAAGGTGCGTAACTTCCTTTTGCTGACTTAAAATGTCATTCTCGGATTTTATAGTCATTGCTGTAGTATTTAATTTCTTTCTGTTTAGCTTTGCAATTCCAGGATTTTTGCATTCTTATCATATTGAATAGGCGTTGCTAGTAAATTATTCACAACTGCCTCTCTATAATGAGATCGTCTATTTAGCCATCGTTTTTCAATTAAATGCCAAGATAAATAAGCTATACACAGGATTGTAGTCATACATGAAAATAGGGTTAACCACGGATGGGTGTCAAAGAGTTTATAATCGATAAATAACTGCAAAACAGGGAAATGAAAGATGTAAACCCCATAGGAAAAATCGCCATAACGGCCAAAATTACCTAGATATATAAAAAAGCATCCCAGATAGACAATAGTCAAACCTAATATCAAAGGTACTAATTGTGGTACATAGTTAATTTGTAACCCGACTAGACCGGCAATTATGCAGAGAAGAATTGTGTTCTTATGGATTTTAAGAAAATCAAAATAATAATAACTCATCATTCCTACGGCAAAGAATGACATCTGACCCGGTAACTGTCGGCCTAATTCAATATATTTAGCATGGCCAGTTTCCAGTGCCAATCTATTGCAACACCATAGCCAAGTCAGGCTGGCAATATATATTAATGACAGCACCCAGATTGCTTTAAATTTTTTACATAAAGTAGCAATAATGGGTAAGAGCAAATAAAACATGACTTCAATTTTAATTGTCCAAAGTGCACCGTTGACTGCAGTGATAAAATGATTAGCAAAAACACCCGGTAAGCTAGGTTTTATAAAATTTAAAAAGGTCAAATTAAAAACCAAATATTGGCACCAAGCTTTATTGAAGTAATGTGAAAAAGAATACTGGCTAATAAATAGTCCTAGAATAGAACATACCAAAATAACAGTAAGATAAGCGGGGTATATTCGACGGACCCGTTTAATATAATATTCATTTAGTGATTTTGTATATTCATAACTCATCAATATTAAAAAACCACTTATAATGAAAAATCCATCTACCGCAAGCTCGCTGCTTAGGTAATGAGCAATCGGTTTAAAATTAGGATTTTGAGTTAAAACTGCGGCATGCACAAAGAATACTATTAAAGCAAACGTCAATCTCAATAAATCAAAATTGTTTTCTCTATTCATTTTTATTAATTTATCTATATAGAGGAATCTTTCGTATAAGGGGTATTTGAAGAAGGTTGAGACATTTTAATATAATAATATTCACTAAAATTGTCTCAAATTGTCTCAAATTGTGTGTCAACTATAACACATTGTACTGGACAAGAATGAGTACTTTCTAAAAAAAGAAGAGGGCCTCTCTATCCGCGGGTGTAGGTTTGTTGTAATTTATTGGTATGACTAATGCCGAGTTCGGGCTGTTTCTTCCCATGAAATGTTAATGGTGCGTAACTTCCTTTTTGCTGAAATGAAAAGTCATTCTCAGATTTTTTGGCAGAAGGTTTGTTTGCCACATTTTCTTTTTTTTCATCGACTTCTTGATCTGGACCATTGCCGATTAGTGATTTGTATGGCTTTTCAGATTTTATTGTCATTGCTGGTTCTAGTGCTGATATTTTAGTATTAGAGAAACAATTTTTTAATTTATTCCAAACGCTGGATATTCCATTAGCGATTCCTGTAAAAGCATGACTGATTTTTCGAGTTGCCCAATAATTTGTTTTCGAGTCGATTAAATTAACAATTCCTGCGCCAGCAAATATAAATAATCCAGCAGCAATTAAAGGAGGAAAAAAAATACCGGCGAATAATAAGCCAATGGCGACTGAAGCAATAACAGTGAATGATAATTCCCTTCGTGTCTGAAATAGTTGTTCATGCAGCTGTATGACTTGTTGATCGTGTCGTGATTTTTGTGTTTTAAATAAAGTAAGATGGCTTTGAGCAACCGGGTCATTATTTTGTGCTTCTAATATAGAAATTTTGCTTTCTAATTCTTTGACAATTTCTTCTTCCTGAATGATTATCCTTGAAATTTCACGGGATAAATAAATTGTTTTAAAGATTCCTGCACCTATCATTGCAGCAAAAATGATGGGAAAAGCAAAAGGATTGGTAACCGTTAAGCCTATTAAGATTATGGCAGTGGTGATGGCAGCAATGTTAAAGAGAGCGACCTTGATTTGCATGCCACGTGCGTGCACCTGACTGTAAGCCATTTGGTAAAAGTCCCAGAGAGTACGAGCTCCATCAAAAGCAAAATAAAGAGGAAAAAATAGCTTGTCGATGATTAGGGTGGCGCTTGCAACCAATTCTTTGACAAAAATAGAGGCATTTAATAGAACGCTCCAGAGGTTGCGAATAACAGGTGAGACGACGTATTTTTCAATTTTGGCTCTAGTGGAATTCTGTTTCTCGTTGTAGGCATCAATGTGTTCTTGTAAAGCGATATTATGAAGATGTAATCTTTCGTTTTCTGCTAAATTATCGATATTCAAGGCAATTACAAGTTTGCCAGCGTCGATTTCCGCTTGAAATAACTGTTTTTCCAGCTCATTAGAAACAGGCATGAGATAGTTAGATTGGCGATTATTCATGGTGTCATCCTCAATGTTGATGAGTATATGTGAAATTAGGTTCTATGTGTGATAATTTTAAACTATTTCACAAGTTGGATAAATAACGATATAATCAAATGACTATTGCATAAAGTGAAACAATAAACATGGACTGGATAACAAATATAAAAAGCTTCATTGATGTCGTTGATACCAATAGTTTTTCTAAAGCTGCAGAAAAACGCTATTCTTCAGCGGCGACGATTAGTAGGCGTATTACTTGGCTAGAACAACAGGTAGGCGTGCAACTATTAGCTAGAACAACTAGAACGTTGAAGCTAACTGAAGAAGGCAAATTTTTTTATGAGAAGTGCAAAGTCGTATTAGACAATTTAAAAGAGATCTCACAAGGCTTGCAACAGCAACAAGAATTGAGTGGAACTATAAAAATGACTATGCCCGTGTCATTTGGTGAGCATAAGCAGGTGTTAGATGCGCTGCAGAGCTTTTTAGAAATGTATCCTAAGGTTAAGCTCGACTTAGACTTTTCTAATTCTAATAAAGACTTGTTGATGAATGATATTGATGTTGCATTACGAACTTCAGAGTGTAACGTAGCTGGATATCATTCTATTGAGATTATGCAACTTAACCTTGGGATTTATGCCGCACCGAATTATTTGGCAAGAAGAGGTGTGCCCAAAACGTCTGAGGACTTGGAAGGGCACAATTGTTTGGTGAATCAGCATTTAGGTTATGCGGAATGGGAATTTAAAAATGGCCACACTAGAAAAATAAAAGGTAATCTACAGTCTAATTCAACTCCACCATTAGTTAATTTTGCCATTAAAGGGTTAGGGATTATAAGAACATTAGAGAGTTTTGTTTTGGCAGCTCTTGTTAATAATCAGTTACAACCGATTTTAGAAAAAGAGTGGCCTGCTCCTTTGATTATTTATTTAGTTTATCGCGCGGATGCTTCAGCTCCTAGACGCATTTCAAAATTCGTAGAGTTCATAAAAGACAAGCTGACAGCGAGTCAAGGATAAAGGATAAGTGGGTGCATTCAACACGTAAACGAAAAGAATTAATTCAATACTTAGAACCTGAATTAGCAAAAGCGCTTATTAATGAAGAAGCAGAGCAAAAGGCTGAAGAAGAGTTAGTCTTACCGAATATACTGGTCAGATTTGATGAATTGAGGAGCTTGGCTTGCGTATATAAACAAAGTTATACTTTCAAATCCTCCTTGCCTCCTGCGTATTTCAAATTAATGTATTACCTTGATACACATAAAAACCTTCAGCTTGCACCATCTTCACTATTATCTATAAAACAATTATTTGATGTGGCGATTCTTTTATATGACCTTGAGCTATATGAAGAACTGAAACAACATACTCAATCGACACATATTATTAAAGAGTTCATCGAATTGAAGTTGGGGGTTGAACCAGCTGAAGCTTTTCGGTGTTTATATGGAAATGAATTTAGAGATAATTATCAAGATTATAAAACACTTACTAGCTATAGAATTTTACATAATTCTTATTTTTATCGAAAAAGATTTGGTGATTTAACATTTTTATTTTTTAATAAAATCTTGTCACAGCCTGAAATAGCTTTATCTTTAGCACAGCTTAAACTGAATTTAAAAAATGATATCCCTGAAGAAACGCTTTTGAAATTGATACCCAAGAAAATAGAAAAGCCATTTTTTGTTTATTTAGAAAATTGGCTTATAAAAATATGTAAAAAATATTCCACTGCGCAAATTGGGTTTCTTGAAGTGGATAACAGAATCAATGCGATATTACAAAAGCCTCAGTTTATTACTCAAATTATATTAGCCTTTTATTATCTTAATAAAGTGGCACTTGATACCCAAGAGCATAAACAAAATATTATAAAGTATATTGATAAGTTACCTAATATTGATTTTCTGCTTCGTCAGTACGAGAGAAAAAATGGGTATGTTGAAGCGTATTATACTAATGCAAAAGCTTTAATAATGTCTCATTCAAAAAAAAATAACAGTCTATACTTAGTCACTATTTATCAAGTTCAGGATTTCATTAAACAATACCAAAAAGAAAAGTCGATTTTTTCGCATCCAAAAGCACTGAGGCGATTAGAAGATTATTTGGAAGTGATCAGATCTAATGCGCCGAATTGTCAAGCAGTCGTGAATCAAGAGCAATTGTTTGCATTGACTATTTTTATATATGATTTGAAGCTGTATGATGAAACCTATAACAATAAAAAATTAATTAATTTAATTGATTGTTTTGGTGATAGGATTTTTGGTAAAGAAAAATCTTCTGCTTTTTATTTACTGTATTCAAGATTA
>DHXK01000004.1:28657-30112 GCA_002413665.1 Legionellales bacterium UBA5158
GTATTCAAGATTATTCTATGAAAAATATGGAAAGAAGCATGCTTTTCAACATCATGAAAAATTTTATACCGCAGACAAGCCAACAGCTAATTATACGTTAGAAGCATTCCAAACTATCGGTCGAGTTCCTGATTCATGTGTGCAAAGGCTGGCTTGGTTATTAACACAAAAACCCGAGCTGTCTGATACTATTCTTTTATTGATTCCTAAAGGAATCGATAATGAATTTCTTGTGTATTTGAGACGATTAATTGATAGATTTAGCTCAAAAAATTCACCGGCTCAAGCTGTTCATTCAAATTTATTGCATTATTTACGAACGACTGAATATGCAGCTAATATCGTGTATGCTGGTTATTGGCTTCATAAACATGGAATCGAAAATTCTCAAAATTTTCAGAAAGCAGTTTATTATGCAGAAGATCTTCATCATATTTTTGAGTTAGGATTTAGAAAAAGGAACCCGCTTCAAATTTCCAAACAAAATAAAAATGTAAATCAGCTAATTTATGATGGCTTTCTTCAGCAGCTTTATGATCGTAAAAAAATATCATTTTTATCGTTATGTCTTGAAAAAAATAAAAACAATAACATTGTTTGGAATTTTTTTGGAAAAAATAGATTAGGACAAAACAATAATTCAATTGGCGATGTCAATGTTGTAAATGAAGTTTTTGCTTATTTGAAGTTTTAGGTAGAAAACATCTTTTCGCTTCTCCCGCAAGGGGGAGGCGAAAAGAAAAAGCATAATGTTTTTATTCTAAAGTTTTCATGTCAATCACAAATCGATAGTGCACATCACTTTTAATCGTACGCTCGTATGCTTCAGCAAGTTTTTGGATAGCAATTATTTCCACATCAGATGTAATGTTTTTTTCCGCACAAAAGTCTAGCATCTCTTGTGTTTCACGGATGCCCCCAATTAATGATCCTGCTAATTCTCGACGGTTGCTAATAAGTGAAAAGGAAGAGAGTTCAAATGGTTTTTCTGGCACACCGACCACTACCATTTTCCCACCTCTGCGCAACAAGCTTAAATACATATTTAAATCATGAGGTGCTGAAGCAGTATCTAAAATAAAATCAAAATTATTCACTAATTCTTCAACATTTTTAGGATCTGTTGTGACGACAAAATGATGTGCTCCCAAACCTTGAGCATCTTTGCGCTTTGTTTCTGACGTGCTTAAAACTGTCACTTCAGCCCCCATTGCCGCTGCAAGTTTGACACCCATATGTCCTAAACCACCTAAGCCTACGATAGCTACTTTTTTCCCTGGGCCTACATTAAATCTTTTTAAAGGAGAGTAAGTTGTAATGCCAGCACAGAGCAAAGGGGCGACATTGGCGAGAGTAAGCTTGGGCGACACACGTAAAACAAAACTTTCTTTCACAACAATTTGTGATGAATATCCTCCAAAAGTTGGCGTTTTTAAATCCATCTCCGTGCCGTTG
>DHXK01000004.1:30257-32893 GCA_002413665.1 Legionellales bacterium UBA5158
GTATGTCTGGCTTAAATGTTTTTCACAAAACTGTTCTTCTTCATCTTTGCAACTGCTGCATTGCCCGCAGGAATCTACAAAACATCCTACGCCAACTACATCGCCTACTTTAAATTTTGTAACGTCTGAACCTATTTTACTAACGTGGCCTACGATTTCATGTCCAGGTACCATGGGATAATTTGAATTACCCCACTCATTGCGAGCCTGGTGAATATCAGAATGACAAACTCCACAATAAGCAATCTGAATAACAACATCATCGGGTCTAGGCTCACGTCTATCAAATGTAAAAATTTCTAAATCGCTAGTGGGAGATTTTGAGGCATATCCGCGCGTGGATAACATAGATTACAATCCTTATAATATAAACAAAAGAAAAAAGGGAGTAGGTTAGTATACCTTTTAACCCAAAATCATTCTATTACTCTTCTCTGGAGTGAGTTGAGTACTTGCGCGAGGTATGTTTATCATCTCAGATGATTTCTTAACTGCTCGTGCTATAGCTGCAGAGGGTTGGTCTAATTTTTCTAAGCGTTTTGAAAGATCAGCTATTAACTCTTTATCTTTTTGTTCATCTTCTAATTTTAATAAATCTAAATTTAGAATATCTATAGACGATGCTGCTTGGATTGATATAGGCGGTAATGATTCAAAAATTAAACTTGTAGAAAACGATTTTGCTGGAACAGATGATGATGAAGCATCAGCTAAAACATTAGGGTAAAGGTTAGCTGATGCCGCTGCTAAGACAGGCGTGAAGTTAACCTGAGCAACAGGCTGACTTGTAATAGGTGTGGCGATGATGGGTGTTGCTATTTCTGTTGGGTACTTCTTTGCAACATCTTTATATATCTTTTCTATTTGTTTCATATCGTGCTGTTGCAGTTTGACCATAGCGGCATCATGTTTTTGAATGGCATTAAAAATATCTTGTTTAATAGTAAGTAATTCAGAATGTGTGAACTGCGGATTATGCAATTGCATTGCTCTATTTAAAGCTAAAAAGATTAAGTCCATCGGGTCGGAAATTTTATATTTTTCTTGCAAAGACTTTAAATAATTGGGACTAAGCGAATTGATTAAGCTATCTTTTAAAAAAGATTTTAGCAATTTTAAATCATCAGATACATCATCAAAAAGATCTAAGTTAGTAGAGTCACCTGAGATGACTCCTGAAAAACAAGCAAATAACAATGAGGAACCCACAGCGTGAGTGGATAGGGAATCTAACATATTCCAATTCCAAATTTTTTCACCATATGAAAAATAATTTTGACCTGTAAATTCCTTATCACTAAAAAGCTTGTATGATGGTGCTAAACTATTGCCCAATTGGTTTAATTCATCTTCAGTAAAAGTAAGTTGAGTTTTAGACATATATGCTTTCGATAATGCAAGTGTCAATAGTCTTACCATGCCTTTAATTCCATGTTTTTTGATTAAAGTTGCAAAGTGACTGGGGCTTTCAGTGTTTTCGAGGCTATCCTTAATAAATCTAGCCATTAATTTGATGGGTCGATTATATTGGGCCTGAAACAATCGTTGAGGTGGATTGTTAAGGTATTTTAAATAGTCTTTTTTAATTTTTTGGTTGTCATCATTATTTGGAGTTACTAATAGTCCTAATCCAGCATAGATTAATGCAAAGCTAGGATTCGTAGATTTTTTTTCGCTGAATTGTTTATAAATATCTAAAGTATCATTTGCTAGCCTAAAGTTTTTTTCATAAGTATTCTGCATTTGTGCAGAAGGAGTATGACTAACTTGGCTGGAAGAAGAAACGCTTGCGCTAACGCCTAATGCTTCAATGTTATATTGACTTTCTACTACTATCCATTCCTTACCATCTAACATTTCCTGAGCTTTGTTTCTTACTTCAGGAGGTAAAGATTTATATTCCTTTATTTTTTTTATCATTGCGACCGTGTCTTTATTTTTTAATGGCTTTGCTTGGTCTAATGCAATTCGCTCTAAATAAGCATGAATGATAGTGTCTATGCGACTTGTATAGATATAATCTATTTTATAAAAAAGTAAAAGTTCATCAATAATTTTTTGAGTAATCTGATAATTTCCATGCGCTGCAATCTTTTCAAATTGTGAAATGGCGACAGCTATATTTCTTGATTGATTCAACTTACCATGAAAAATAGCAAGCGATACTTCTAATTGAGCCAAAATGTAACCTTCATCCGCTACTTTTTCAAAAACGCCAAATGCTGCCTCAGGTTTTATTTCTGCCAACAATGTTGCGTAACGATATACGGATTCAAAATAAGAATTTTTTAGTGCGGGAATGAAGGCATATATTCCAGCAGCGCTGATTAAGTTTTTTTCTGTTGCTGAATAATTTTTTTCTATGAAGCAGAATTCAGCTTCTTCTCGATGACAATCTGCTAAGGTGTTCTGAGCTTCTGTATTATTGCTATCTTTGTCAACAATATCAGTTAGAGTTTTTAATATATTTAGCCGCGTTAGAGGATAATTTTCCGCTCTTTTAAACGCAAGAGTAAAATTTCCTAATGCTGCATTGAGATATTCAGGCCCTAGGTCTAAATAAATTCTAGCAATTTTTTCAAATGCATAAGAGGAAATAAATGTATTGTCAGATAGGCAAGCACTTTGGAAGCTGT
>DHXK01000153.1:0-1090 GCA_002413665.1 Legionellales bacterium UBA5158
TATATGAAGGATTTGGAATTCCTGTTTTAGAAGCAATGTCATGTGGCTGTCCTTGTTTACTAAGCAATTCAAGCTCACTGCCAGAAATTGGTGGCGAGGCGGCTTTATATTTTGACGCAGAAATTGAAGATTCGATTGTAAATGCAGTCCGGCAAATACTGTATAATGCTGAATTAAAAGATGATTTAAAGGTTGCAGGCTATAAAAGACACGGGTTATTTTCATGGGAAAAAACTTATAATGAAACTATTGAGCTTTATAAAACCCTTATTTAAATTGCAATAATTTATAAAATGAATTTAGCGGATTTTAATACGTCTTATTTAGTTATTGCTGTCATTGTAGCTATAATTATGCACGTGTTTTTTCTTCGGAAACACATAGTTGTATTGTTAGACCCCTGGTTGTTTTTATTTCTTAATGAGCTCATGATTTTTGCTGTAATGTTGTACTCATATATGCAGCATTTGATGCTCCCATCACTTTTTTTTTACTATTTAATATCGTGGTTGGCATTTGTATTGGGCCTGTCAGTTTTTTATAAAAAGCAGGTTAAACCGTATAAAAGCGTGGTGTTTTTAAATTCCAGAGCCACAGGCCTTGCATTAAAAATTTCTATGGCTGTAATGTTTTTAAACGGAATGCTCATTTTTTATTTTTTGGGTATTCCACTATTTGATAGTGCACGTACTATTAGTGATTACTCAAAACTTGGCAGCGGGTTCGGTATTCTATTTTACATTAATTGGGGCATACAAAATCTTGTGCTTTTTCTTGCCCTAAAGAAATGGCTTTTTGACGGTAATAAAAAAATGGGCTTATATGCACTGATTTTTATAATTGTTTTTAACATTTTAAATAGAAGTAGCAGGTCTGGATATTTAGATATAATTATGGATATAACATTGGGCATGTATTTCATGGAAAGGAATTTTAAAATGGTATATAAACTTCCAAGGATATTTTATATTGCGCTTTATATATTGCCGTTTTATATACTGTATACTTTTGTAAGCGCGGTAAACGAGGGATATGAAACCAATGTTTTTTTAGCGGTAGTACGTCGAACGATAGGGGCTGTCTCTTATAC
>DHXK01000153.1:1285-2804 GCA_002413665.1 Legionellales bacterium UBA5158
TCCTTTTTATTATTTTAGTTTAAATTCATATAAGTTTTTTACCGGACTTAATCTTTTTAGCTATCATTTTTCTCAAATATTGCCTTACCTTGGCTACGTTGATAAAAACGCAATTAACTTAGGGGTGAATTTATCGTTAGAATCTGACCTCGCTTTTGGTACACCGGGGTATGGGCCTAACCCTACCATGTTTGTGATCGGTCATATTGCATGGGGATATTTTGGAATAATTTATTGCTTTTTAATAGGCGTGTTTTTATCCTACCTTAGGTATAAAATGAAGGTGGGCTTTTTTGTATGGATGGTTTTAAATGTCACGGCAATGACGTTGGTTGGGGATGGAACATTGATGCCGTTGACGTTATTTTATTTAACTTTATTATCGCCGATATTTATAATATCCTATGCTTTAAGTAAAAAAACTGTTCCTGTTGGCGAAAATTTAATCACAGTATAACGCTTTAGTATGAAATTAAAGAATTTAAACTAAAAGTTAATTTTTAAATGATCTCGATGAGTCATTATTTGAGAAAAATTATTGAAATCAACTTATTAAAAATAATATAAACTAAGAGTGACGGCAATTCCTAAAGTATCCACTATTATACCATGTTTCAACGATTGGGAACATACACAATTATCTCTATCAGCGCTAAAGAAATCAAACTATACAAATTTAAGTATTATTGTGGTAGATGATGGTTCGGCCGATTCAACTTCGTCAAATATTGCAAGGGATTTTAGTGACGTACAAGTAATAAAAGGAGACGGTAATTTATGGTGGTCAGGTGCCATGAATATTGGAATCCAAACAGCAATAAAAAACAACACGGACTATGTCTTAGTGTTAAATAATGATGTAATGGTTTCGATAGATACAATTAGCGAATTAGTACTATGTGCGCAAAGCAATCCAGATGCAATTATTGGTTCATTAGTTTATGATATAAAGTATCCCGCAACAATTTGGAGTGCCGGAGGTTATTTAAAATGGCCATGGCCGGGAGAAATACAAAATGGTGTAGGCGAAGCTGATGAAGGACAGTACAATGGTATTAGAAAAGTTGATTGGAGTCCCGGTATGGGCACGCTTATACACAGGGATATTTTAGTGAAGTTAAACAGTTATGATGCTTGTAATATGCCGCAATATATAGCAGATGTTGATTTCTGCCTTAGAGCAGGTAAAGCAGGTCATGAAACATTGATCACATCAAAAAGTAAAATATATAATCATCTTGATAATACAGGCGGATTAAAAAAGACAGGAAGAATGACGTGGCTGCAATTTAAATCAATATTTAATAGTTTTCGTTCCCCCGAATATTTTAAGGCAAGATCAACATTTATATTAAGGCATTGCCCTTGGTATTGGTTGGTTCCGGCCTTTGCCATAAGATATTTAAGGTTAATGATCTATTCCATACGCGCTTAATGAGTAAGAGGATTAAAATATGCCTGGATTTAAGGGTATGCCAAAAATCGTCACGATTTACCGGTGTTGGCATATATGCGTATC
>DHXK01000153.1:2930-3361 GCA_002413665.1 Legionellales bacterium UBA5158
GCATATATGCGTATCACCTGTCGAAAAAACTAATAGAGGTAGAATCCAATTCAAATTTTGAATTTTGGTTCTTGGTTTTAAAAAATAAGCCATTGCCTTGGCCTTTACCAAACGATCGACTTATAAAGGTTTTTAGGCCAGCAAAACCACAATCATTACAAGAAGCCTATGATTTTGTAGATTTGCGATTTTTATTGCGTAGGAAGAAAATTGCTTTATTTCATGCGCCGGTGCCAGGATTTATAACACCATCTGAAAAGCTTTCAGTTGTCACAACCGTGCATGATATCATACCAGATTTAATACCTGAAGAAAATCAGGGATCGAAAATTGCTAAACAATTGTACAAGATAAAAATGAAACGTGCGTTGTTGGGCAATCATATTATGGCTGATTCGGAAACAACACGTGCTGATTTATGTCGTTATTAC
>DHXK01000075.1:0-1977 GCA_002413665.1 Legionellales bacterium UBA5158
TCATAAGACCGTAGAAGAACCTGCCAACAACAGAAAAAGCATGTAAGTACTTAGTGAGTGTTTTTTCAATTATTCTATGATGGTAACGCATAAGTACTCAGCACCTCGTGTAAATATGGAGTTATATTCCAATTCTACACAAAAAAAAGGAGGAGGAGCAAATATTGTGTAAACATGGAATCATACGATGGATTCAGGATCTCTGAAAAATCAAAATCATCTTCTAGCGCATAAACCGCATTCCGGTTCAAAAAAGCTTCTGTTGTTATTGAAGAAACCTTCCCCTTAAAATTATTAGAAAGTTTACAATCATTTTATGTCGGCAGTCGGCAAGCATTTTTTGACTTCAGCGGGACAATTTTGACGATTAGTTTGTGTTTTGGAGATAAAAAACCGAATAATTGGCGGCAATTATCCAGCGACAACTTGAGCTAGGAAGACTAGAAAGTCTTAGTATCTTTGCTAACAGACTCCAAGAAGATAGGGTGAGGTCAAATGCCGTCATGGCTCTAAAAAATAGTCAAAATAAAAAAGCAGAAATACCTCAGCAATGCTTGCTCTATTATTCGATGCGATAACGCATAAATACATGTATAAATTTGGAATTGAATTACAGATTTATATAAAAGTTAAACTAGCAATACAAACACGCATTTTTGACTTTTAATTGATTGCGACACCACCCTTGCCCTCAAGCCCACATAATATTATCCTCCTACTCTTTCGCAGCGAGAACCCTAGCCATGCAAGATAAAACCAAACCTTTAATCCTAGTCGATGGTTCTTCTTATTTATACCGTGCATTTCACGCTATGCCGTCCCTGACTAATTCTAAAAAATGTCCTACGGGCGCCATTTATGGTGTCATCAACATGTTAAAAAAATTACTCGCTGATCATCAGCCTGAACATATCGCTGTGGTTTTTGATGCAAAAGGTAAGACCTTTCGCGACGATATTTTTGATAAATACAAAGCAAACCGCTCAGCCATGCCGGAAGATTTAGTCAAGCAAATAGAACCTATACACGCCATTATCAAGGCTATGGGTTTGCCTATATTAATGATAGAAGGCGTAGAAGCAGATGATGTCATAGGCACACTGGCAAAGGCAGCCGCGCTACAAGGCATAGATACATTAATTTCGACTGGCGATAAAGATCTAGCGCAACTAGTTGACCAACATATTACACTCGTCAACACAATGACTGACACAACGTTAAATCCTGCCGGCGTAACAGCAAAATTTGGTATTCCGCCTGAAAGAATAATAGATTATCTTGCTCTGGTCGGCGACACCAGCGACAACATTCCTGGTGTACCTCAGGTTGGTCCTAAAACCGCTGTTAAATGGCTATTACAATATGGCTCATTAGATGAAATTGTCAGTCACGCAAATGAAATTACTGGAAAAGTCGGTGAAAATTTACGAGCTTCATTATTACAATTGCCGATTGCAAAACAATTAACAACTATAAAATTAGATGTGCCACTCAGTGTTAGCATTGCTGAGTTGAATCGCAAAACGCCTGATACAGAAAAATTAATAACATTATTTCGTGAATGCGAATTTAAAAATTGGTTAGCCAATTTACTTGAACAAAACACATCGCAACAACCCGTCAGCGAAAAACATTCTCAATACGACATTATTTTTAATGCAGAAAAGTTCTCAGCATTTTTACAAAAATTATTAGCGGCAAAAATAGTTTCGTTTAATATAGTGACGAACAGTGCCGATTACATGCAAGCTAAAATCGTAGGCATTTCGTTTGCAATAGAACCCGAGTCAGCTATCTATATTCCACTTGCACATACTTATACCGATGCGCCCACACAACTATCACGCGATTTTATTTTACGTCAATTAAAACCTTTTTTTGAAAATCCATCCATCAAAAAAATCAGTCACAATTTAAAATATGATATTGAAGTACTCGCCAATCATGATATTCAATTACAAGGCATAGAGTCTGATC
>DHXK01000075.1:2008-3557 GCA_002413665.1 Legionellales bacterium UBA5158
GGTCTTATCTTATGCTGCTATCCTATATTTTAAATAGTTCTAGCAATGCTCACGGTATTGATGTTTTAGCACTTAAATATCTTGAACGAAGAACTATTTCTTATGAGAGCATTGCGGGAAAAGGTGCCAAGCAAATTTGTTTCGATCAAATTATTATTGACACAGCTGCCACTTACGCCGCAGAAGATGCTGATGTAAAACTGCAATTACACTCATTGTTATCTACAAAAATTTCCACAGAAGAAGGCTTGAAACACATCTTACATAAAATTGAATTACCCCTTATTTCTGTGTTAGCGCGTATGGAAAGAATAGGCGTTTTAATTGATGTTGTAAAATTAGAAAAACAAACCGCAGAATTAGAAAAACGTTTATTAGAATTAGAACATCAAGCCTATGATTTAGCGGGTACCAAATTTAATATTAATTCTCCTAAACAATTACAAGAAATTTTTTACGAAAAATTAAATTTACCCATTTTACAAAAAACACCGACCGGACAAGCTTCAACGGCAGATAGTGTTTTGCAAGAATTAGCATTAGATTATCCATTGCCTAAATTAATTATTGAATATCGTTCACTCAATAAATTAATGTCTACCTATACAAAAACATTGCCTGAACAAATCAATCCAGACAGCGGCAGAATTCATACTTCGTATAATCAAACAGGTGCAGCAACAGGTCGCTTATCTTCCTCGAATCCGAATTTACAAAATATTCCTGTACGCATGGCAGAAGGCAGACGCATACGCCAAGCATTTATCGCCAGTCCAGGTTACAAAATTGTGAGTGCTGATTATTCGCAAATTGAATTGCGTATCATGTCCCACATGTCTAACGACCCAGCATTATTGAGTGCATTTACTCGTGACTTAGATATTCACCAAGCCACTGCTTCCGAAGTATTAAACGTACCCTTAGAAGAGGTCACTGCAGATCAACGCCGCAGCGCGAAAGCTATTAATTTCGGCTTAATTTATGGCATGTCAGCATTTGGTTTAGCAAAACAATTAGGCATAGACAGACACGCCGCAGCTGACTACATCGAAAGATATTTTGCACGTTATCCTATGGTGAGAGAGTATATGGAAAACACTCGCAAGCAAGCGCACGATCAAGGCTATGTTGAAACATTGTGGGGTCGCAGATTATATTTACCAGAAATTAATTCTAGTCAAATCATGCGGCAAAAAGCCGCTGAACGTGCAGCGATTAACGCACCTTTGCAAGGAACAGCAGCAGATATTATTAAACGCGCGATGATAGATATTGATGCTTGGCTATTTCAGAACAATATCGATGCAAAAATGGTAATGCAAGTTCACGATGAATTAGTCTTTGAAGTGGCTGAGGAAAAAACCTCAGAGATTATGGAGATGATTCGTTATCATATGATGCATGCAGCCGATCTCAAAGTTCCGTTATTAGTTTCGATTGGTATGGGTGATAATTGGGATGCCGCTTCTTCGCATTAATTTATGCACCGAGCCGCGACCATAAGGGAGCGTCACCGGATATGCGGTTATCACTCCCTGACGGTCGCGGC
>DHXK01000075.1:3731-4541 GCA_002413665.1 Legionellales bacterium UBA5158
TCCCTGACGGTCGCGGCTCGGTTAACACTTTTACAGACACCAGTAAATGATTCGGTTATAATTTGACGCTATGAAAAACCCACCAGAAATTTTACTTGGCTTTGACTTCGGCATGAAACGCATAGGCGTCGCTGTTGGACAAACTGTTACAAAAACTGCGCGGCCACTTGCTACGATTCAAGCAGTAGGTGGCACTCCTCAATGGGATGATATTAAAAAAGTTGTTGCAACATGGCATCCTGATGCCTTGGTCATAGGAATACCCTTTAACATGGATGGCAGCGAACAACCATTGACTCAAGCCGCCAAACGATTTGCAGAAGCACTAAAGCAACAATGTCAGTTACCTGTTTTCGGCATTGATGAAAGACTCAGCTCAGTGGCAGCAAAAGATAAAGTATTTAGTAGTGGTGGTTATAAAGCTTTAAAAAAAACTCAAATCGACAGTGTTGCAGCACAATTAATATTACAAAATTGGTTAGATCAATTTGGTAAAAACTAAAAATATAAAATGAAGCAGGATAAAAATATGAGATTACCTTCAGCACGTTCAGCTTACTTTTTGGGATTTTTTGGCATTACGCTATTGTTAGCTTTCTCAATATATTTGCAAGTTCATGATGGGATGACACCTTGCCCTTTATGTATGTTACAGCGTTTGATGTTAATTATTTTAGGTGTCTTATTTTTTATCGGTGCAGTCATAAAATTTAAAAATACGTTTCATCGTTTACTTGCATTATTTAGCTGCCTTTTTTCAGTGTTGGGTGGACTTCTCGCTGGCAGACAAGCTTGGTTACAGCATTTACC
>DHXK01000075.1:4649-27463 GCA_002413665.1 Legionellales bacterium UBA5158
CCTCCATCCACAGGCGGAGATTGCGGAGCAAGTTTAGATTACATGTTACAAGTTTTACCTTTTACAGAAGTCATAAAAAAAGTGTTGGTAGGCGGAACAGAATGTTCCCAAGTCAGCTGGACGTTTTTAAATTTAAGCTTGGCAGAATGGTCTTTGTTTTGTTTTGCAATTTTATTAGTTGTTTCTTTTTGGCAATTAGTCAGAAAATTATCTTGAAAGAAAATTTAATAAAAACAGTAACGCAAAATAGCTAGCACAAATAATAATTGTTTTTAAACCTAATGATGAATAAGAGCGATGCCATTTTTTTAATAAAGAAATTTCCATAGGTTTAATATTTCTAGAACTAAACCAATCTTGGCCATAAGAAGAGAAAATCTCTTCTCCTTTTTTAATAAACATTGAGGCTTTGAAAATCATCAATTGAGTATCAAAATGAAATTCGTATGACACATTCGGTGTGTCCGAATGATTGTAAATACACCCATAACCCATGGGTAGCGCACTTTTTTCTCCTGCTTTAAAATAATAATTCGATAAATCGTCAACGCTTTCAGTCGTCAGTAATGTATAGCATTCTTCAACTATTTCATCTTTGCTGATATCTTTTTCAGCAAAAACACCATAACCGTGCAAAGGCGAAGGCTTCACAACAATAGCATTTTGAAATAATTTTGCCTTCATAAGCGCATAACAGATACAATGAATAATGGGAAACAATACAATACATAGGTTATATCTCACATGGCAATAAAAAAATTATGCCAAGTTGGATTGCTCACTGTTAGCTTCTTTAGCCTGTCACTCTTCGCCTATGAAAGAACCTTTAACGAACAAACAATACAGATTAACACGCGATTACATAAACTGTATGGCAATCCATCTTGGCTGTTAATCATACGTGATGAAGAAAGCCAGCGCGTATTTCCTTATGTTTTTGATTTCAACTCTCTAGATAATTTTTGGGTCGTGTTTAGTCATGCCCGATCTTATCGCGTCACAGTCTCGCGATTACAATTTGGACCCTATGGTGAAATAAATAATTTTTGTCATCTGGAAAATCGCAGCATGTCGGGTCAATCACTCAATGTCACCTTAAACGGTGATTTAAGCCCTGTCGCATCAACGTCTCAATGCCATGTACAGCAATACCAAAATTATTCTTTCACGATTACAGACAAGTCGGAACAACAAATAACACCTGAAGGCAGCTCTAGTCTTCCCACTGGTTTATTATCTGTTTTAGATACAGCAAAACAAATGGGAACAAACGCCGCTTCAACTGGATCATCTGAAGCTGGAACATCTGGAGGATCAAATGATTCAGGTGACTCAGCTTCGGGTGCCGCAACATCCGCCGCTTCTTTATTGGCAGGAAAACTATGGTAATTAATAACATTCTTGAAGCCATTGGTAACACACCTAGCGTACGATTTAATCGCATAGGCAATGATCTGCCTTGTGAAATCTATGGCAAGTGCGAATTTTTAAATCCAGGTGGTTCGGTGAAAGATAGAATTGCTTATCGTATGATAGAAGATGCTGAAAAATCAGGGCAAATCAAGCCAGGTGATACCTTAATTGAACCCACTTCCGGCAATACAGGAATCGGTTTTGCATTAGCTGGTGCAGTGAAAGGCTATAATATCGTTATCACCATGCCTGAAAAAATGAGCCGTGAAAAACAAGTTGTGCTAGAAGCATTAGGGGCTACCATTTACCGCACCCCTACAGAAGTTGCGTGGAACCACCCCGATAGTCATATCTCACTTGCCAAAAAACTTAATGAACAAATTCCTAATTCTCACATACTCGATCAATATGCAAACCCTCTGAATCCTCAAGTGCATTATGAAACAACCGCTCAAGAAATTCTTGATGATTTAGGTGATAACTTAGCGATGGTCGTAATGAGCGTAGGAACCGGCGGCACTATTACGGGAGTTGCGCGCAGACTCAAGGAAAAAAATCCCGATATACAAATTATAGGCGTGGATCCTTATGGTTCAATACTGGGTGGCGGAACAGAGATACATTCTTATCTCGTCGAAGGGATAGGATATGATTTTATTCCCGATGTATTAGATAACAGCTTAATTGATGAATACGTAAAAGTGCATGACAAAGAAGCTTTCCTCATGGCCAGACGCCTAATCAGAGAAGAAGGTTTATTAATAGGCGGTTCCAGTGGTGCAACAGTTTGGGCAGCATTACAAGTCTGTGGACGTTTGAAAAAAGGGCAAAAATGCTTAGTCACTCTTCCCGATAGCTCTCGTAATTATTTATCTAAATTTTTAGATGATAATTGGATGCGAGACAATGGTTTTATCTAAATCCCGAATGTTGGGTTTGGCGATGCTCTACCCAACTTACCTGTAATACATAACTTAAGTGAATTATTATGAAAAAAAATTCCCACGATATAGCCACTCGCGTTATTCATGCCGGTCAATCACCAGATCCATCCACCGGCGCTATTATGACACCCATTTATGCGACGTCGACTTATGTGCAAAGCAGTCCGGGTAAACATAAAGGGTTTGAATATTCCCGCACCTTGAATCCTACACGATTTGCTTATGAGCAATGCGTTGCTAACTTAGAATCTGGAACAGCGGCCTTTGCATTTGCCTCAGGAATGGCAGCTAGCGCGACGGTTTTAGAACTTTTAAAACCTGGTGATCATATCATTGCAATGGATGATTTATATGGCGGAACTTACCGCTTACTAGAAAAAGTAAGGAAAATTTCTGCAGGGCTAAAAATTTCATTTGTCGATCTGACTGACCTTAAAAAAATTAATGCGGAAATTCGTCCTGAAACACGTATGCTTTGGATAGAAACGCCCACTAATCCGATGCTGAAACTAGTCGATCTCAAAGAAGTAGCAAAGATCGCGAAACAACATAAACTCATTTCCGTCGCTGACAATACCTTTGCTACCCCTATTTTACAACGTCCTTTAGAACATGGATTTGATATCGTCGTGCATTCTGCAACAAAATATTTAAGCGGACATTCAGACATTATCGGTGGGATTGCAGTTGTCGGTAACAATCCAGAAATTGCCGAACGTTTAAGCTTTTTACAAAATGCCATCGGTGCCATTGCAAGTCCGTTCGATAGTTTCTTAGCTTTACGCGGATTAAAAACACTCGCAATACGCATGGAACGTCATTGCAATAATGCACTCGCTCTTGCTCAATGGTTAGAAAAACAATCTAAAGTTGGCCACGTTTATTATCCAGGTTTAACGAGCCATCCCCAACATGCTTTAGCAAAACAACAAATGCTACAATACGGCGGAATGATTTCTATTGAATTAAAGGCTGATTTAGCCAGCACAGTAAAAGCATTAGAACGCTTCGAATTGTTTGCATTAGCTGAAAGTTTAGGTGGCGTAGAAAGTTTAATCGAACATCCTGCCATTATGACGCATGCTAGTATCCCAAAACCGCAACGTGAACGCTTAGGCATTAAAGATAATCTCATTCGTTTATCCGTTGGGATTGAAGCTTTAGATGATTTAAAGAGTGATATTGCTCATGCGCTGGGGTGAGATTTTTATAACTTAAATAGTTTTTCACCAAACTTCAAATGCAACAATATAATCGAAAAAAGAATGCCTACAGGAGAAAGCAGCAAGGGTAACAATTCATTAAAACTCATAATCACGCCACCCAACATTGCGGTAAGTGACCAGATTAAAGCAACAACAATAAAACAAATTCCCATCACTTTTCCTTGCTCTTCTTTTTCTACTACATCTGAATACAATGTCGTTAAACAACTGTAAGCAATAACATCACCTACTGCCGTTGGAATAGCTGCTATCCAAATTAAAAGAGAATAAGACTTCCCTGGTGATACACAAAATAACACGCTTAATACCAATCCTAATAAAACAAGATAAAGTGAAATAAATAATATTTCTTTTAGCGTAAAATATTCTTGTAAAAATTTAATTCCAAAACCCGTCGCAAGCGCTAACCATAGCGCAACTAAGCCTACGAATAATCCAAGTGAGTGCGCATTAAACCCTAATGTTGTTTTTAAAATAGGAGGAATAAATTGATAATACATGCTCCAACTAATTTGACTTAATAAAAGTATCGCTGAAACGCGTAAAACTTGCGGATGGAAAAAAACTTTTTTAAGTGATGGTAATTTAAAAACATTCCATACTGCTGGCTGGTTTTTAATTAAGTGCGTTTCTTTGAAAAAAAACAGGGTTAATAAACAACTAATTCCTGCAAAAAAAGAAGCTATCCAGTAAGGGGCTGAAAAATTTAATGTAGAAAAATAAAATTGATTTGCAAAATAACCCCCTATAATAGGGCCTATAAATGCACCCAATGAAATAGATAATTGCAAATAGCCCATATTACGCACTTTATTTTCACGAGTAGAAATATCGCCTATCACCGCTTGAGCAATAGGATTTGTACGAGAAAAAGCACCTTGAATAAAGCGGCCTAAAAATAATAAACTTAACAATCCAAAAAAAATTCCCAAAGCGGCTGTCAACGCAAATAGCAAAGCACCCAGCGTGCCTACTAATAGAATTTTTTTTCGTCCAAACTCATCAGACAGCGCACTTAGAATAGGTGTCATGATTAAATTAACAATATGAGGAATTGCCAAACATAATCCATACCACATACTACGAACGGCATGTGATGTATCAGGCGGAAATAAATGACTTTGTAAATCAAAAAATAATAATGTTAAAATCGGAAATGTAATATTTAAACTAGTATGATCAAATAGCATAACCCACAATAAAGGAACTATGGTGTTTGATTTAGTTTGTTTGATTTGCATAATATTGTGATCTTAACTATTCAGCACATATTTTCGATAAATCTTGTCACTGTATTTATATTCAATCTAATTCATCATGATCAATCGTGCGACCCTCTTTAGGGGGCGGCTTAGTCGTTAAATCTTTCGTTGGAAAAAGTTTATTTCTCAGCCATGCCACCAGAAAAAGTATGACACCAACTAATGCACCAAAAATTAAAAGATACGAGAATAAAATCAAACCCGCTATTAGAATCACTATCATGAGACCTAACATCAAAAAAGGTATAAATCTCGCGAATAAATTATTCATGCTCAAATCCTAAAGTTTTTAGAAATCTTCCCATAGCTTGGGAGTTTCAATTGATGTTTCTGCAACATCACGTAATTTATAGATACGATCATATTTAGTTTTTTCTTTTTGTTGCGAAGAAGATAGAGTGGGATGCTTTTTATCGAAGCCCTGAAGAACCTGATCAATTTCACTGACATAACTTGTTAATTTTGGAGCTTTGCTCATTATTATTCTCCTCTATTTGCTAGATTATTATATCACAAGTGTATACAGTTCTAAGTAACTTTAGTAACTTGGTAGATGCTGGAGCATCTCTAAAATTAGCCATAGCCCCTCACCACCCTGTGCTAACAGGCGAAATAATTATTAATGGAGTCGCCATGAAGCATCTGGCATTAGCTTTGACATGGATTTTCGTTTGCTTATGTTGTGTATCTGCGGTTCAAGCTAGACCTAGTCCTATCACCATTAAAGGTAATCAAAACTTAACAAACGTTATTAATCAAGCTGTTCGCGTAGTAAGCCCAGCTGCAAATGTGGGCGTTATCATAAAATCAATGAAGTATGGCGATACAGTGTATAGCCGAAATGAAAAGAATTTATTTGTTCCAGCCAGCATTTTAAAAATTTTAACCGCAGAAGCTGCCTTGCTTTACCTAGGCTCAAATTTTCAATTTTCCACTCGTTTTGTTGGCAGCAATGATATTAGAAACGGCAAACTTTATGGCAATTTATACCTTGTTCACAGTGGCGATCCTTCACTGACTTTTAGTGATCTTGGTGAATTGATGGCGGCTCTTAAGGCTAAGGGAATAAATGACATTATTGGAAATGTCTTTATTGATGTCAGCGCTTATGATCAAGTGACAACGGGGCCAGGCTGGTTGTGGAACGATAAGCGATTCTGTTATGCCGCACCCATTAGTGCAAGCATCATTAACCATAATTGTTTGTCCTTTCAAGTTTCACCTGGAAAAAATGCAGGTCTTGCAGCGCAAGTTTTGGTAAATCCACGTTACTATTTTGCAGGCATACGAAATTCCGTTATTACCCGATCTCGCGGTGCTAGAACTTGCTATGTGAAGCTCGATGGAATAGATGGAGGAACAGTCTCCATTAGTGGTTGTATGGCTAAAGGTAAATATGCAGCAGGTGTCAGTACTGTCATCAATGACAGTTATAAATATGACAAATCACTTTTATCGGATTTATTTAAACGCTATGGCATACGTGTGCAAGGCTTAATTCTTGGTGGAAGAGCGCCAGCAAATTTACCCATTATAGCGTCACATGAATCTAAGCCATTAAAAATGCTGATTACTGATATGCTGAAAATGTCAGACAATATTATTGCGGGCTCTTTGTTTAAAAAACTAGGACAGATTTTCACACACAGACCTGGCACCTGGGAAAGTGGTGGCACGGCTGTTAATCATATTTTATCTAAACAAGCTGGCGTTGATATTTGGCGCCTTAGTGTCATTGATGGATCTGGATTATCTCGCTATAACCAAGTCACACCCAAACAAATGCTACAGTTATTAGATTTTGCCTTTCATCATCATTCTACCAATATAGAATTTATCTCAGCCTTACCGATTGCAGGAGTTGATGGCACTCTCAAAAGACGTATGCAAAATATTAGATGGAGAGTGCGAGCAAAAACTGGAACGATGGCCGGTGTCGTATCTCTTGCAGGATATGCAATGAGTGCCAACAAGGAACCCTTTGCTTTTGTCATCATGATAAATGGTAGTCATGGTTCTATTTGGAAATATCGAGAATTAGAAGATAAGATTTTAACTTATTTAACGCATTATTCACGAGTATAAAGCCTTCGGCGTTGGCCTCTCCCACAAGGGAGAGGCGAAAGATTGCATAACCTAAAAAATACATTCAGCAATAATAAACGCTACGATTCCCAAACCACCCAATAAATAAACCACTGAATTTAGCATTGCAAGCTGTGACATAACTATCAAGGCACTCAATAAAAAACCCCCGCTCAATCCCAACATACTCCGTCGTGCACGAGCTTTTTTTTGTATAGTGCTATCCCGTATAGATTGTTCCAACATGAATCGATCCGATTCCTGTTTATGTCTAAATTCATTTAATACACCATAAACTAGCTCAGGAATTTCCGGCAGTTTCTCAGACCAATACGGAAGATTGTTTCGAACTTTTCGAAGGAAAGCGCGAGGACCTACTTGTTTTTTTAACCACCGCTCTAGATAAGGACCCGCTATAGTCCAGATATCTAAGTCTGGGTAAATTTGCGCACCGACACCTTCAATATTCAATAATGTTTTTTGTAATAATATAAGCTGAGGTTGGATATTGATATTGAATCGACGGGCAGTTTGAAAAAGTCTTAATAACAAATGTCCAAATGAAATCTCTTTCACTGGGCGAGCAAAAATAGGCTCACACACCGCTCGTATAGCTCCTTCAAATTGATCGATGCGTGTGTCAGGCGACAACCACCCAGAAGACACATGCAATTCAGCTACACGCTGATAATCACGCTTGAAAAATGCTAACATGTTTTCTGCTAAATAACGTTGATCTTGTGTGCTGAGTGAACCAACAATACCAAAATCCACTGCAATATATTGCGGATTTTCTAGATTCTTTGTTGAAACAAAAATATTGCCAGGATGCATATCCGCATGAAAAAAACTATCGCGAAAAACTTGGGTGAAAAATATTTCAACGCCACGTTCTGCTAATTTTTTTAAATTAATACCCGCTTCTTTAATGGCAAAAATATTATGTATGGGAATGCCTTCGATGCGTTCCATTACCAGTACATCGACACGACAATAATGCCAATAAATTTCAGGAATATATAACTCTGAAGAGTCTTGGAAATTACGACGCAATTGGGAAGCATTCGCACCCTCACGAAGCAAATCTAATTCGTCATACAGTGTGCTTGCAATTTCAGCGACGATTTCTTTAGGTTTAAAACGACGACCTTGTTTCCAATATCGATCAGCAAAGGAAGCTAAGGTAAACAGTAAATCTAAATCCCTGTCTATTAGTTTTTTAATACCGGGTCGCAATACTTTCACAACGCCAGCGCGTCCATCCATTAATGTGACAGCATGTACTTGTGCTATTGACGCAGACGCAAGTGCCTGTGGATCAAATGATGCAAAAATATCTTTTATATTTTGATGCAAAGACGTTTCAATAATTTTTTGTGCTAGCAGACCCGAAAAAGGAGGAACTTGATCCTGAAGTTTAGTTAATTCTTCGGCAATATCATCTGGCAATAAATCACGACGAGTAGACAGCACTTGTCCTGCCTTAATAAAAATAGGCCCCAACTCTTCTATCGCTAATCTTATCCGTTGTCCGCGAGTTAATTTTTTATTTGACAACCAATACCAAGGATTGGCATATCTCAAAAAACGAAAAGAAGAAAACCACGTCGTTGCTAAAATAATTTCATCTAAATTGTAGCGTACTAGAATGTAATTTATTTTCATCAAGCGACATAATTGCGATAGTGTTTTCACTCTAAACCTCGTTTAGTGAATAATTTTTTTTGTAGCAATTGAATCCGTGCATCAACACGATCCGCATCCATACGTAATTCATCTATGTCATGAAAAAAATCTTGCAACGCCTCAGAAGAGGGGAAAAACTCAGCTTCTTCGTGTATATATTCATCTATGTTTTGCAATAAAGTTTCTCTAGCTTGATGACTTATTTTTTTTATACGTCTAGCAAAACGACCTACATGATACGCAGGTACATCACCTACCCATTGCGATAAATATTCTTCCCAGGCTATCTCCATTTGATCAAATAAATCCATCACTTGTTGGCCTAATTCTAAATCACCAATGATAGTGACATCATCCGAAAAAAAACCATGGCGTTTTTCACCCGAGAAAGACATCTGTAATAAGCGTAAGGGTGTGCCAGAAATAACTGTGTCGGCTTGCACTAAAGGAGTCAGTTTAATTTCAATTTTATCAGTAAAAATAAGTTGAAATGTGACATTCACTCCCTTCAAGGCTATGGTGACGATTTTATTTTTTAAATGTTGTAACCGACTTGCTGACTCAGGATCCAGTGCAATATAACGATTAATTGCTTTTTGAATAAGGCTAATTAATTGGGCTTTCATCAAAATTTAAATCCTTTGTGTAATGCAACTATCCCACCGGTTAAATTATGAAAGCTAACCTCTTCAAATTGAGCATCTTGTAGCATCGTTTTTAATGTTTCTTGATCCGGATGCAGGCGTATCGATTCCACTAAATATTGGTAACTCTTGGCATCGTTGCAGATCCATTCGCCTAACTTTGGAATGACGTTAAATGAGAATTTATCATAAAGGGTTTCTAGCAAAGGAATGCTGGGTTTGGAAAATTCTAGCACTAAACATTTTCCACCCGGTTTTAAGACCCTATACATAGACCGCAAAGCTTGAGCTTTATCCGTTACATTTCGCAATCCAAACGCAATGGTGATGCAGTCAAAATAATTATCTGGGAAAGGCAAGTATTCTGCATCAGCTTGTACGTAACTGATATTGCCCACTAAACCTTCGTTGGTTAATCGCTCACGACCTTGAGCTAACATTTGTTCATTAATATCAGCCAACACAACACGACCTTGCTTACCGACTTGTTTAACAAACTCTTTGGCTAAATCACCGGTTCCACCAGCTATGTCTAATACCGCTTGATTGGGTCGGATTGCTGCCTGACCTATAGTGTAGCGTTTCCAAAGTCTATGTAACCCAAAGGACATAAGATCATTCATCAAGTCATATTTATTAGCTACAGATGCGAAAACTTCGGCAACACGATCCGCTTTTTCAGCGATAGGAACATCAGTGTAACCAAAATGAGTGGTTTTTTTATCAGATGGGTTGTGCATAAATTTAACTGCGTGAACTAAAGTGAGATAAGTATACTAGAAAGTCGGGTTGATCTGTACCCTTCCTAAGCTGACAATGTTTAGTATAACTCCTTAGTTGGGGAGATGATAAATAAACTTTAACCCTCCAGATGTAAACTCAGAAAATAAAAGTATCTACTCTTAAGAAGCGTGATTTCTTGCCAGAAAAAAATATGCCAGGTAACAATACCTGGCATAAATAAATCAACAGCCTGAAAATTTACAGGATTATTCTGAGATCGGAGTCAGCCTCCATGTACTTCCACCGTTAACAGTTTCAGAAATATGTAAGAAGCCATCAGTGTTAGCACCAACAGCAGTACAGATTGCCGTTGCATCACTACCTGTACAACTTGTACCTTTAAACCTTCCCGTGTAAGTATTCGAAATCTTAGTCCATGTCGCTGTTCCATCCCTGCTGACTAAAAGCAATGGCTTCTGATCTTGCTCACCCACCGCAGTACAAACAGCAGTAGCGCCTGTACCCGTACAACTCGTTGCATTAAATTGTGCAAACAAAAGTGGGATATTACTTAGTAGGGAACGTTTCCATGTCGAACCTCCATCAATTGTGTAAGCCAAACCAGCGTCGTCTGACACAGTTCCTCCTGCTATGCAGATAGCACTGGCGCCACTACCTGTGCAGCTGGATGAGAGAAATCGACCTAGTATTCCCCCTGGTGTAGGTGGTGGTTCAGCGCCTACATTTAATGGATAATTAGTTCCTGCACAAGTGACATCCCCTGGGAAACAAACAAAAAGATGATGATGTGGATCTCGATCCGCAGCATTCACTTCTCCACTAATCTTTAATTGCAACGTACAACTACCACCTGAGGTTAAATTAAATAAAGGACCACAGGTATCTCCTCCAGCATTAGTCACTTGAGTAACATTAAGTGGTAAATACCTTACATGATTATTATTACGTGTAGTCGCGGTATTGTTTTTCACTGTGTAAAAAGCTGTAGCAGAACCAGCAGTGAGGACAGTAGGCAGTGGAGTGCCTGCTTTTGGCACTATGCTAAAAGGCAAAGCATAACTTAAACTTGCTATGCTTAGTCGAAAATAACAGAGATAGCACACTTGCTCAAAAAATTAAATTTACTGCCTACACAATTGACTGTTTTTTGGAATAAAATCATTTTCAGTAGAACGATAAGGATTAATATCCAGTCCTCCTCTACGCGTATAACGTGCATGCACTGATAATTTATCAGGCGAACATCGTCTTAAAATATCCATAAAAATGCGTTCTACACATTGTTCATGAAATTCATTATGATTTCGAAACGAAACTATATATTTTAATAACCCTTTATGATTTATTTTTTTTCCAACATATTCAATAAACACACTGCCCCAGTCAGGCTGTCCTGTGACTAAACAATTTGATTTTAATAAATCTGAAAAAACAATTTCGGATACTTTTTCTTCTTCCACAACTAAAAAATCTGGCGCTACAATATAAGTATCACACACGATATCTTGCGCATCTAAATGTGTTCCCGAAAAAACATCTTTTTTATTACCTTTGACATCTGAAACGTCTGTCAGCTTTACTTCAACTTCCACACCTGCATTTTGAGACAAATCATGCTTCATCATTTCGCAGGCTGTAGCTATTGAATCGATATGAGTATTGTTAAATGAATTTAAATATAATTTAAAAGATTTTGATTCAATGATATTAGCTGAGGTACAAGGAAAAATAAATTCACCTATCACTACAATAGGCTTACCTTTTTTATTAAGCCAAGAAATTTCAAATCCATTCCAGACATCTGCTCCGTGAAAAGGTAAAACAAGCGGAACATTTATTTCTTCACGTTTTAATTTACGCGGAATAGGAAATAATAAATCTGCTTGATATTGAGAAATGTAGGAACTTTTTTTCCCTAAAGGAGAAAGATCGACGTGCTTCATGAGTTACCTTATTTATGCTTAAATTAAATGACACGCGTTTCATTTGAAACGCGTGTCATTGCTAGAATTATAGCTCCATACTATGAGATGGAGGAGGAGCATAACGACGAGCGTTAAGTTCTTCCTGCTCCATGGTTTGTACTACAGATTCATCAGATTTAGCAAAAAATGGAAAATGCTTTTTCAATAATGCAAATGCTTTCATGTCATGTTTTTGCAATAACAGCAAGATCTTATCAGGCGTAACTTCTTGCTCGTCTTTACAACAATCAACCAAATAAGCCATTCCACGAAGAAATTTAAAAGCTCCGTAACCTTTGTTATTTGATTTCACTTTACCATTTTCTTTCAACTCTCGTAGCGTTTGTATTAAGGCTACTATTTGTCTAGGAGGGTAACCTGCATCTTTAAATTGTTGTAAAACAGCGCTTGTTAATAACCATTTTTCTGGATTACTGATACCGTTATTATTTTTACGCGCATATATTCTAATAAGTTCCTTTGAACCTTGATAGGCCACTATCAATGCGCCGACTCCAGCCACAGTCGCAGTATGTGGGCCAGCCCAATGTGGTTTTTCAGTCATTGCTGCGGTCGTTGCTCCTGCCGCTAATCCTGATACCAATTGAATGGCAGAACGTTCCATTTTATAACCTGATACCAAGTTCTTAAGAGGTGATCCTATTGCACGTGCAACGTGTCCTACTGCTAAAAGTGCAAAACTTGCAGTTGCTGCAACTTGAGCCGCAGTGGAAGTTAAAAATGTTGCATGAGAAGAAGCCGCTGCTGCCGTCCCAGTCGAACTTAACGCTAACGCCTGAGAAGAATCCAATGCGACACCTGTTGAACCCATCTGATTTGGGTAGGATGCATGAAGATAATCATAATGCATACCAGTAGAGCTATCCGCTTCATTAGAGGAAGGTGTGTCATCTCCAGCTATAGCTTTTGCTGCTGTCATACCTGCACCCGCACCACCCATAATTGTGATACCACAACATTTAAAGATTCCGTCACTATCATTACTGCTGCATCGACATTCCGTTCCGCAACTTGAACAACAATCAAAATTCGGACAAGAACACTCTGCGCAATGACAGTTAGGACAGGTAATAGAAGGACAATGACAGTTCACTTCACCACAGCTATTACAACAATTACCGTGTGAGTTACCACAACAAATATTTCCACAACATTCGACGAGCTGACGATCCACTACACCTGAACGATAATCACTGGAACCAAAATAAAGCCAATTATTAGCATGATTGCTTCCAGCATCTGACCATCCCGCGGCCCATAAAAAAGGATTACTGTTACCGCTGCTGCTACCAAAATTAAAATTGAAGTTGCTGCTACTCACAACACTAAAATTTTCTTTTTGTTCTGCTGGGACTGATGCCTGATTATATCTTACGGAGACGAGTGGAGCGGGTATAAATTTTTCTGTTAGTTGAGCGCAAGTTGTTTTACAAGATGCTTCTAACTCGTCAAAAATCATTTTAGCTTTTGGATTTTTCTGGAGGTTCTCAATCGCAATCCGATAAAAGCTTTCTCTTTCTACTGAAGGCACGCTATCGATATTATCTGGAATTCCTTCTAAAATTCCATTATGTTTTAAGGCAATAAATGCAATGCGTCTATGTAAGTTTAATAAATCATTTTGAAATTCTTCTAATCGTGCTGATAACCAATCTTTTTGTTCAGCACTTAATTTATCATATGTCGTTCCTAAAATATCTCGTCCTAAGGTCCCATAAGCCGTATCAAATAAATTCTCGATAACACTTGTTAAAGTTGCAGTTTGAGCAGATGAACGCTGTTCGGCGGATACTTGATTTAAATAAGCTTCATTAAATCCAAGGCATCCTTTTTGTTCTATTCTTTTATCCGAATAATCCATTGCGATAACATGATCTTTTTTCATTCTAGTGAAATTCTTACTAATTTTTGTCATTTGTCACTCCTCAGAGTTGGGTATAAAGCATTATGGAATTTAAAATCTGAGCATATATTAACCTGTTTAGATTAAAGGATTCTTAACGATCAGACATTTTCATACATAAATTGCACTGTTATCCCGCTGGAAAGATGTCTGCAAAAAGAGAAATTTATTGAAAAATAAGGAGTTTTGAGTTATTCGTTACTGCATTGGTTAAAAGTATTAGCACAGCATAAAATTTGCCGTTGGATTTTTATCAAAAAGAGGATGAACTATTCTTTGTAGAATTTTTTAATTTCATGAAATCCCCTCTTTATGGATACCCGTTTTTTTATTCTTCATTTACATAATAGTACACTTATCAGGTTTTTCAGCGGGTTCAGGAAAAAGTATTTCTGGCGCTTCCGCTTTTAATTTAGCGATACGCTCAGCGATAAAACTATTAAAAGCTTGTTCTAGTAAAATATATTCTTGCTGAAGCTCGACTATTTTTTCACAAAACGTGTCGGAAATATTGATAGCTTGGACTTTAATCTCTTCAACATCTTCTTGCGGTGACTCTATTTTTTCAACCCTCTTTTGCTTCAGTAAAAATAAGTTAGCATTGATCTCTTGCATCATCTTATCAGCAGAAGAATTCTTAATAAAACTCTGGCAACATCCTTGAATAATAGTATTTTGTAGCACAAGTTGGATATAAAAATCTTTATTCGTTTTTTTTACATACACTAAGAGTTCATTAATATGAACAAGTGATAAATCATTTATATCCTGAATTTTTGGTTGTATTTCACTAGTCTTAATAAGCTCAGTTAACAGTATTTTAATTTTTTCAAAGGCGGGTTTTAACGTGCCATCTTTCATTTTTTTTATAGAATCAGTTTGCACCTCGACATAGTGATCAATCGCCGTAACATGATCAATTGCCTTAATATGTTTAGCTTCAAAAAAACGCGTCTTCGCCATGACTTTCTCCTTAAGCTTTTTCTTTTTTAAGTAACTTTTCTTTCTCTTCTACTCGTCTAAGCATCTCACCCGCCAATGTTAAATAGGCAACTGAGCCTTGAGATTTCCCATCATATAATAATACAGGTAAACCATGGCTGGGGGCTTCTGCTAAACGAACGTTTCGAGGTATGACTGTACGATAAACACGATCAGGAAAATGCTGTAATAACTGCGCAGACACATCTAACGCTAATCGATTGCGACCATCATACATGGTACGTAATAACCCTTCGATGTAGAGTTGTGGATTAATCGTAGTTTGAACTTGTTCGACTGTATGCAATAAACCTTTTAAACCTTCTAATGCAAAATATTCACATTGAATCGGAATTAATACCGAATTGGCAGCTACCAATGCATTCACTGTTAAAATATTTAAGGAAGGAGGGCAATCAATTAAAACGTAATCATATTTTTTTATCACAGCAGCAAGGGCTGTTTTTAAACGCAATTCACGTTGCGTTGTTTGCATTAACTGAACTTCTGCCACAATTAATTCGTGATCTGTGCCCAGCAAATCATAACCAGCTTCGGTGCGAACCGTTGCCTCTTCCACTGTAGCATCATTCAACAACACATCTTTAGTCGTGGCGATGAGATCATCTTTGTTGATGCCGCTGCCGACAGTGGCATTACCTTGTGAATCAAGATCAATTAATAATACTTTGCGTTTCATGACAGCAAATGAAGCGGCTAAATTAATACTGGTAGTAGTCTTACCCACGCCACCTTTTTGATTTACTATCGCGATAATTTTTCCCACTGAGCTTTCCTTTTATTTCCTTGCGATACACGCTAGATGGCGTTGAGCAGCCAAGCCTTGTATATCTAATTTATGAATTCCCATTACCTGAAAATGAGCGGGGATTTCTTGAAGTTCCGAGTCCGGATATGTTCCTTTCATTGCCAGAAATTGACCCTGATCTGCAGCTAAGTGTTGCGTTCTTGCTAACATTACCGCAATTGTGCTAAAAGCGCGAGAAACGATGGTGTCAAATTGTGTTTGGGGAATATAGTCTTCAGAGCGAGCTTGCACAACTTCAATATTGTTCAGTCCTAACTCTAGTTTTGCTTGAATTAAAAATCGTGTTTTTTTCCCATTACTGTCTAGCAAAACGAAATGTTTATTGGGTTGCGTAAGAGCTAAAGGAATACCTGGCAAACCGGCACCTGTGCCTACATCAATAATGCGGGTCCCATGCAAGTATGGATTAATAGATAAACTATCAAGTATGTGTAACCACACCATCTCCTCAGGATCGTCAATCGCAGTGAGGTTAAAAACCTGATTCCATTTTTGTAATAATTCTAAATAAGCCAGTAATTTTTGCTGAGTGGATTCAGATAATTCATAACCATTTTTAGCTAATGCAAGTGGTAATAATGTTTTGATAATGGACATGTAACCCTCAAACTATTTAGTGCTTATCAAATGATTTTTGGTGCTCGCAACGACGAGTTATTGATTTTCTTTTAAAAAAATATTTAGTTGGCTTCGCTCTCGTTCTCAATGACTGTTGATCGTTTCGCTTTTTTTAAATGCACGAGTAATAACGAAATAGCTGCGGGCGTAACGCCTGGAATGCGCGATGCGCTTCCCAACGTCGCAGGTTTAACATCGTTGAGTTTTTGTTTAACTTCCGTAGACAAACCAACCACTTCTGCATAATCTAAATGCAGCGGGATATTTAAATTTTCATTGCGAGACTGTCTTAGAATCTCGTCTTCCTGACGAGTAATATAACCTGCATATTTCGCTTGAATCTCTACTTGCTCAGCCGCAATTTTATCGAGTAATCCAGGTCCTATGTCAGGAATCTTCATCAGTTCTGGATACGTCACTGTAGGACGACGTAATAATTCTTCAAGACTATATTCATGTGCCAAAGGCAATTGTAGCATCGTTGCAACTGCCTCGCCTGTATGTGTATTTGGTCTTACCCATGTCGTCCGTAAACGAATTTTTTCAGATTCAATCGCTTCTTGTTTAGTGGCAAATTGAGACCATTGTTCTTGATTCACCAAACCTAGCTCAAACCCTTTCGTCGTCAAACGTAAATCAGCATTATCTTCTCGTAACAATAATCTATATTCAGCACGACTTGTAAACATACGATAAGGTTCTAGAGTACCTTGTGTAATTAAATCATCGATTAATACGCCGATATAGGCCTCATCTCGACGCGGAGTCCAAGCTGGTTTGTCTTGGGTGTATAAAGCGGCATTCATACCAGCAATTAAACCTTGAGCAGCCGCTTCTTCATATCCCGTAGTGCCATTGATTTGTCCAGCAAAAAAGAGACCCGCAATATATTTAGTTTCGAGGGAAGGCTTCAAATCACGTGGATCAAAAAAATCATATTCTATGGCATAACCGGGGCGCATAATGTGGACGTTTTCAAAGCCACGCATGGATCTCACAAATTCAAGCTGAACAGCAAACGGTAAACTGGTTGAAATCCCATTTGGATACACCTCGTGGGTGGTTAAGCCCTCAGGCTCAACAAAGATTTGGTGAGAATTTTTATCGGCAAAACGCACAATCTTATCTTCGATGGATGGACAATAACGTGGTCCCACACCCTCAATGACACCGGTATACATCGGCGATTCACCTAATCCTGCTCTGATCAGATCATGCGTTTTTTCATTGGTGTGGGTAATGTAACAAGGAATCTGCTGGGGATGGTCTGAAGATTTTCCTCTAAAAGAAAAAACAGGTGTGGGTGTATCACCGTCTTGTCTCTCTAGGACGCTAAAATCAATTGTGCGCCCATCTAGGCGTGGTGGCGTCCCAGTTTTTAGGCGGCCAACCCTGAGAGGCAATTCTCTTAATCGATGCGCCAGGGTCTTCGCAGGAAGGTCTCCGGCACGGCCACCTTCATAATTGTTTAACCCTATATGAATTTTACCTGCCAAAAATGTGCCAGCCGTTAACACCACTGTTCTAGCTTTAAACGTCAATCCCATTTGGGTTACCACACCAGAGACATGCTCGCCTTCCATCAGAATATCATCAACAGCTTGTTGAAAAATTTTCAGATTAGGCTGATTTTCTAGCATGAAACGGATAGTTTGCTTATACAAAACACGGTCCGCTTGTGCACGGGTCGCGCGAACTGCTGGGCCTTTGCTGGCGTTTAACGTTCGAAATTGGATGCCAGCGTGGTCAATTGCCAGCGCCATTGCTCCACCTAATGCATCAATTTCTTTCACTAAGTGGCCCTTGCCTATACCACCTATGGCAGGGTTACACGACATTTGGCCTAAAGTTTCGATGTTATGGGTCAATAATAATGTATTTGCACCCAGGCGTGCAGCCGCAAGTGCCGCTTCTGTACCTGCATGGCCTCCGCCTACTACGATTACATCAAATGTTTGAAAAGAAGAGCTCATAGGTCATCACAATAATGAAAATGTTGGCTATTTTACTTCAATAGTGCAAGAAAAATCCAGCGGCAAATATACTATGTTAAAAAATAAGCAATTTAACCTAAGAAAGCTAATATATTGACAGCGTATGCTACAATTAAAACAGTAAAAGAGGAAATATTATGTCTTCTGCCCGAAAAGATATAAAAAATGCAAAAAAAATATTTTATGAAAGCAAAGCAGCTGCGCAAATTGATGCTTCCATTCATAAAGTTAAGATTGGCCAAAAATCTCAAGATAAAGAGGGGGCACCCAATACACCTCCCGTTACACCTAAAAGTGCGGCATCTTTGAGTAAAAGCGCCACTCCCAAATCAAAAAAAGATTATCTATGGTTTCTAAAACCGGCTAGCGAGAAACAAGCCTATTGCGAAGTAATAGGGCAAGAGTTCTTTCGGTTATTAGCCCCTGAGCTAGAAGATCAACCTAAAACAAGAATCGCTGATTACATAGAAAAAACGCCTAGCTCTCCCGCCTCTAAATCTTCGCTCTTTGTTGCATCAAAACAAGTTGAAGATTTTACTTCAATCCAACAATTTCTGGGATCCGACAAAAAAAACAAAAAGTGATGATCCCCAATTTAGGTTTTACAACCGCCATTAGCTTATTTTTAAATGAAAGTGATTTGAAGCTCGACCATATCGACTACCGTAGAGGAACTAAAATTGATGGAGATTGGTTGCTAACCTGTTTAACGATGGACAGCTCTGATAAAGAGAAGTTGACTGTGACCAGTGCCGATATAGACGCGTTACCCTATGTCTCTCATTCCTACAAAGCTACAAATTGGTTAGATCAAATACAGAAGACTAAATTAAACAATAAAGAGCCTCGGATAATTAACACAGAACTAGATCCAAAGTTTCGTATGAATGTTAATCAAGCAAGTCTACGTATCATTAGTCTTCCTGATGCGATGATTAGGGCATTTATTAAAAGTTACATACCTGATGGTGAAGGTAAACTGAAGTTGGATGAATTGATTTATAACGAGATTATAAAGCTAAAAAACAATTATAAGACTGCAGTCTTAAACAATGAGGATTTTAAAAAATATATCAATTCAGAACAATCGCAGGTTGATCTCACTAAATTTGTGATTCATCTTACTCAATTTAAGACTACGAGCAAAAATTATTTAGTCAATGAAGAAGAACACATTCCATTCATCAATATGATGAAAAAACAATTTCCTAAAATAAAAAATGAAATAAATGCACATAGAAGTCATAGTAGTATTTATCAAAAAAAATAAAATATTTAAAATTTTATTTTATTGTCCCATGATACAGGCTTTTGCTCTTCTAAAGTTATACTGGCAAAAAATAATTTATTTAAATTCTTTGGTTCGTGAGCACTGGCTAAAAAGTTTGTACTCAATTTATTACGAATAAATTCCATTATTTCTTCAAAATAAAGGTTATCTTCGAAAGCCCGTATTGTTACATAACCAGCATTTAGAACAGGATTAATATTCGTTAAATCATCATCCACAAATAACAAATCGGTTTCCTTCAAATGTCCTAACTCTTTTTTGTGAATTTCCATAATTTTTTGTAATTTACTGATACGCAGACCAATCAATATTGATTTTTTTTGTTTATTTTTATGTTCTATACCCAAACAATAAATATTTTCCTTTTTAAAACCACCCACACCAGAAGTTATTCCCTCAATTGAGGACAATAAATTAATAATATGATTACGCTGAATTTCATTATCTGCACGAGCTGTAATAACATACAAAGGAATATTTTTCTTAATGGAATAACTAAGTATACTTTTGATAGCGTCGGGATTAATTAATTGACCTCCCGCGAACCCCTTTGCATCAGGTTCTAAAGATGCATGTAAAACACCGTCAAAATCAAAAAAAATAGCTGTAGAAATAGGGGAGATATACTTTCTAGGCATGCACATATGTCAAATGTCTCATTTAAGTCCCTAACTTTAAGAACAAAGTCATAAATGGAACGACTTTGCTTTGATATTAGAGAGATACAAATTAGGTAGGGCATAATACCACATAAACACACAAAGCTGTACATTATATATACTATATTGTAGTAAAAACAAATTAATTGCCCTATAACAATTACTTACCTACGCAAAAGCTTGAAAAAATTCGTCCCAATAAATCATCAGAGCTAAATTCTCCAGTGATTTCACTTAATGCAAGTTGAGCTTGACGTAGATCTTCAGCCAGTAATTCCCCAGCTCGATGATTCAATAATTGTTCTTTTCCATTTAATAAAAAATCTTTAGCGCGTACTAAAGCATCTAGATGACGACGACGTGCAGAAAAACAGCCTTCAGTATTTTTTGCAAAACCAACGCATGCTTTAATATGATTTTTCAGAAGATCAATTCCGATATTATTTTTAGCTGATAAAGAAATCAAAGTTTTATGATTCGATATTTCAATACAGGGAAGTTCGTCTATTAAATCAATTTTATTTCGTACGATAATTCTATCTGCTTTTTGAGGCACTTCTACAATTAATTCGCTAAGCGAAGTTGAATGTGCTGCATCTATCACTTCTAAAATAATATCTGCATGAGAAATTTCATGGCGCGCTCGTCTTATACCTTCTTGTTCTACAACATCATCGCTCTCTCTAAGACCAGCAGTATCGATAACATGCAAAGGAAGGCCATCTAAAATAATATGTTCACGCAATACATCACGTGTAGTTCCAGGAATGTGAGTGACAATCGCAATATCTTTTCCGCTTAAACAATTTAATAAACTTGATTTGCCAACATTAGGTTCTCCTGCAATCACCACGGTAATGCCTTCACGCAATAAACTTCCTTGCATGGCTGCCGTTTGAATTGCTTCTAATTCATCGAGTGCGTTTATTAAATTGGTTGCGACTTGATTATCAGCTAAAAAATCAATTTCTTCTTCAGCAAAATCAATCGCTGCCTCAACATACATACGCAAATGCGTAATTTTTTCTACAAGAGAATAAATACGTTTTGAAAATTCACCTTGTAAAGAACGCAACGCGGCACGGGCCGCTTGTGCAGAGGATGCATCAATTAAATCAGCAATCGCCTCTGCTTGTGCTAAATCTAATTTATCATTGAGAAAAGCACGTTCTGAAAATTCTCCGGGGTGAGCTAAACGCACGCCTAGTTTTAAAATTCTTTGAATTAATAAATCGACTACAGCGGGTCCACCATGTCCTTGTAATTCTAAAACATCTTCACCGGTAAACGAGTGTGGCTTAGGGAAAAAAATAGCAATGCCCTCATCCAGCGCAATATTATCTTCATCAAAAAAAGGGCTATGTGTTGCAGTACGCTGATGGGGTAAGGTATGTAAAATTTTTTCTGAAATAATTTTAACAAGAGGCCCTGAAACACGAATGATGGAAATACCACCGCGCCCAGGCGGAGTTGCTTGGGCTACGATGGTATCAATCGAATTATCGATTTTGTTTTTTGGGTGGCTCAATCGCATTGATGCCACGCATGATGTACCACTGTTGTAAAAATGAAAGTGAATTATTAACAAACCAGTACAACATTAACCCCGCTGGAAAATTTAAAAAGAGCGCGGTGAATACGATAGGCATCATCATCATCACTTTGGCTTGCATAGGATCTGGTGGTGGTGGATTTAACCGTTGTTGTAAAAACATGGATATACCCATCAGTATAGGCAAAATGTAATAAGAATCTTTTACCGTTAAATCATGAATCCAAAGTATCCAAGGTGCTTGGCGTAATTCTACGCTTTCTATCAAGACCCAATACAAACCGATGAATACAGGTATTTGAATGATGATGGGCAAACAGCCACTCATAGGATTTACTTTTTCTTTTTTATAAAGCTCTAACGTTGCTTGTGTGAATTTTTGTTTGTCATCACCTAAGCGTTCTTTAAGAAGATTAATACGAGGTTGTAATTTTTTCAGCATACTCATAGAGCGATAACTTTTTGCTGATAGATGGTAAAAAATTAATTTAATCACTAGGGTGACAAGCACAATAGACCAGCCCCAATTTCCAACAATGCTATGGATATGCTGCATCATCCAAAAAATGGCAATTGCAATAAACCAAAACCAACCAAAATCAATTGTTAATTGTAGATTAGGCGCAGCTTTTTCTAAACGATCAGCAATAGCAGGGCCTGCATAGAATTTTGCTTTGGTTTCCACTGTTACACCTGGGCTTGCTACAAGCTTAGGACCCAATAAACCTACCGTAAATAAGTTATCCTCAGTGATACGTGTAAAATATTGTGAAGTACTATTCTGATCAGGTATCCAAGCACTCACAAAATAATGTTGAACCATTGCAGCCCAACCGCCAACAATAGTTTCATTTAAATTTTTAGTTTGCATATCAGAAAATTTTATTTTTTGGAAAGGCTTTTCTGAGCTAGAAACGGCAGCTCCAAAATAAGTTGCTAAATTTATTAATCCGGATTTCCCTGGAGGGGTGTTTTTTCGCATAAGTTGTAAATAAAGA
>DHXK01000075.1:27564-27742 GCA_002413665.1 Legionellales bacterium UBA5158
CACCCAAGGCTGAGTAGATTTATTTTCTACTTGATAACGAACACCTACTTCATAATTATCACGTTGAAAAGTAAACGTTTTAGTTACCTTAACATCATTCGCATCTTGCCAATGAAGATCTACTTTAATTTCATTTTGACCATTTGGTAATACATAACTTGTTTGAGTAGCAGTATAG
>DHXK01000161.1 GCA_002413665.1 Legionellales bacterium UBA5158
TTTAGGTAGGTGAACGCTTACAAGTATAGTGACTGATCCGCATTGTAATATCCAACGTTTGGATTTAATGAATTCAGATGAAAAAAGTCTGCTTTTAGCAGGTTGGTTTGAGGCACCCAGCCATTATCCTAACGATAAGTCAGTCATACAATTATTTGAAGAACATGTAGAAAAATCGTATCATAGTATTGCGGTAGCGTTTGACGGATTATCTTTGACTTATACTGAATTAAATTCTAAAGCGAATTTTCTATCAAATTACTTATTGCATCATAATGTAAAGCTAGGCTCGTTAGTTGCTATCTGTTTGCCTCGCTCATTGGATCTAGTGGTGAGTGTTTTGAGTGTATTAAAAATAGGAGCAGCATATGTTCCTATGGATCCTCATTATCCAGATGAAAGATTAAAATTTATGTTGGAAGATAGTCGGGCTTCAGCATTAATTACTCATTCTTGTTATCAACAAAAAATTCAGACTTTTATGAATCCGTTTATTTTTATAGATCGTCCTTTCCCTGAGTCTTTAAGTCAAAAAAATCTAGACACTATAATCAATCCAAATACTTTAGCCTATGTTATTTATACCTCCGGCACGACGGGTAATCCTAAAGGAGTGATGGTAGCTCATTCTAGTTTGATTAATATTTATGAAGGCTGGAAAGCAAGTTATAAATTGAAAGAAGGCCAGTGTCATTTACAAATGGCTAGTTTCTCTTTTGATGTGTTTACAGGTGATTGGATAAGAGCGCTCTGTTCAGGTGGTAGTTTAATTTTATGTACTCGAGAGCAGTTACTTGTTCCTGAAAAACTATTGCATCTTATTCAAACTCAAAATATTGCTATTGCTGAGTTTGTCCCTGCGGTATTGAGAGAGTTGTCATGTTATTTAGAATCTAGCCAACAAAAGTTAGAAAAAATAAAAATACTCATTTGTGCATCGGATACCTGGACACTTGCGGAATATCAACGATTTAAAAAACTTTTGCATCCCGATGCTAGATTGATTAATTCTTATGGAGTGACTGAAGCGACTATTGATAGCACTTACTATGAGTTAACAGATTCTGAAATCGATGTCATTTCTGATAATACTGTTCCCATTGGAAAGCCATTTCCCAATATCAAAGTTATTATTCTAGATAAATTATTACAGCCTGTCCCAGTTGGGATTAGAGGTGAGCTTTACATAGGCGGATTAGGTGTTGCGTTAGGTTATCTTAATTTACCTTTGTTGACTGCAGAAAAATTTATTAAAGATCCTTTTAGTGACGATCGAATGTCGAGATTGTACAAAACTGGAGATGAATGTAGAAAGTTATCTAATGGCAATATAGAATTTATAGGTCGTACAGATTTTCAAGTAAAAATTCGCGGATGTAGAATTGAAGTGGAAGAAATTGCATCGACAATTCGGCAGTATTTTGATGTAGAAAATGTGTTAGTTAGGGTGCATGAAGATATCAAAAATGATAAACAATTAATTGCATATCTTGTCACTCGAAATAAAAATATTACTGTTGATCAATTGCGAGAAAGCTTGAGTTTAAGTTTGCCGGATTTCATGATTCCAAAATACTTTATATTTTTAAAAGAATTGCCATTGAATGTTAATGGTAAAATTGATCTAAAAAAGTTACCTTTTTCAGAAGTGGATAGGCAGACAGACAAGTATATTGCTCCTAGCACTGAGGTAGAAAAAAAATTAACTTTGATATGGTCTGAGCTACTAGGAATTTCCGAGAATAAAATTAGTGCCTCAGCTAACTTTTTTCATTTAGGTGGACACTCTTTATTAGCTACTCGAGTAATCTCTCGAGTGTGGAAGATATTTCATATTGAGTTACCTTTGATGAATATATTCACGCAAACGACAGTGAAATCTTTATCAACTATTATTGAAGGGTTGCTGACTAATGCTCAAGAATTAAAAATGCCTGAATTGGTGAATGTGAGTCGCGAGCTAAAAATTCCTTTATCGTTTGCGCAACAACGGTTATGGTTTTTAGATCAAATGATATTAGACAAGTCGGCTTATAATATCCCTATTGCATTGCGTCTGCACGGAGAGTTAGATAAGGTTGCATTGCAGTTAGCTGTTCAAGCGCTGATTGCTAGACATGAAGTGTTGCGTACCTGTTTTCAATCAGATGGAAGTGATCTTATTCAAGTTATTGCTGACTCGTATTCTTTACCCATTGTATCAACAGATTATTCTGAGTTTCCGCAAGATCTACAATCTGAATATTTGAAAACTCGCATAGATAATGTTTTAAAAACTATCTTTGATTTAAGCAAATTACCTTTAATGTATGTTGAATTAATAAAATTGAATAAAGTAGAGCATGTGCTACTAATGATACAGCATCACAGCATTTCGGATGGCTGGTCGATTAATATTATGAGTAGTGAAATGACGGATTATTATAATCATTTTGCAAATAAAACTTTATTAAATTTGACTAAGCTCCATGTGCAATACGCAGATTATTCTGTGTGGCAACGAGAGTGGTTGCAAGGTGATGTATTGCAAATAGAATTAGATTATTGGAAAAAACAATTATCTAATATAGATTCGACATTAAATTTTCCGCAAGCAAAAGCTAGACCTCAGGTGCAAAATTATCAAGGTAAATCACATCATTTACCGATTTCAAAAGAACTGTGTCATTCGTTGAAGTTTTTTTGCCAGCAGCATGAAGTCACTTTGTTTCAACTGTTATTAACTAGTATACAAGTGGTACTTCATCATTTTAGTGCTCAAGACGATATTATAGTGGGTACGCCTGTTGCTAACCGAGTGCACGAAGATACGGAATTATTAATTGGTTTTTTTGTTAATATGTTGGCGTTACGATCCAAGTTCATTCCTAATTACACTTTTATAGATATGCTTAAGCAAGTTAAAAAAACAAGTCTTGAAGCCTATGAGCATCAACATCTTCCTTTTGAAAAACTGATTGAACATTTACACATTCCACGTGATGTGAGGCTACATCCTCTTTTCCAGGTTATGTTTGTTTTTCAAAACAAAGAATCTACAACCATGGACATGAATGAGCTGGATGTTGAGCCTATTATATTAAATACGAATACTGCTAAATTTGATTTAACATTTTCTGCAGAAGTGATCAGCTTAGATAAAATTAATTTTTATATAGAATATGCAACTGCTCTATTCGATGATGAAACTATCTTAGAGATGGCTAATTATTTAAATGATATATTGAAAGCTGTAGTCTTGGCAGGCAATGTAGAGTTAACGACTATTCCCGTGCAAAAAATAAAAATCCCTGAAATCATAAGCATCTCTGAATATGTTGCCCCTAGAGATAATGTCGAATATAAATTGTCTCGACTTTGGGAGGAGATATTAAAGACTAAGCAAATCGGTATTTACGATAATTTTTTTACTTCCGGTGGACATTCACTTTTAGCCGTGAGATTAATTTCTTCTATTGCGGGTCATTTTACAAAAAAAATAACAGTTGTTGATTTATTTCAACATCCGACTATCGAAAGTTTAAGTTCATTGTTACGTAAGGATTATGAAAATATTGCACCTGACTGTTTGTTGCCCATACAAGTTGAAGGCCAGGGTGCACCGTTGTTTCTTGTGCATGCGGCAACAGGTTTGGCTAATCCTTATTTAATTTTGGATTCTTACATGTCAGAGCAGAGAATTTATGGAATTTCTAATCCTTATTTGGGGCAACCAGAAAATGAGTTTAAAGATATTTCATGCATGGCAAAGTATTACGTGAATCAGATTAAAAAGATTCAAACTATAGGGCCATATTATTTAGGAGGATGGTCTTTTGGTGGTGTAGTAGCTTTTGAGATGGCTCAGCAATTGAAACGAGAGGGGGAGACTGTAGCCATTGTGATTTTAATTGATAGTGCAATTTATAATGTAAATTTTAAATGGAATGTAGAAGAGGATATTGCTGATCTTGCTAGGTATGCAAAAATTGATGTTCATTCAACAGAAGCTGGTATTTTTAAACAAGAAGTATTAAATAATCTTAAATTGCTGACTCATTATCAGCCCGTACACTATTCTGGTAGGGTTGTATTATTGCGTACACTGTCGGATGAATTACAGCATGATATGTTAAATTGGAATGATTTTATTGATCCGGCGTGTGAAGTTTATGATGTACCAGGCAAGCATTTGCAATTATTTGATGAAGCTTATGTAAAAGTTATCGCGGATAAATTAACTGATTTATTAAAGTAACTATTTAGTAAAACTCATTGTAGGTCGTCATTGCGAGCGAGAGCGCCACCGAGCCGCGCGCGGCTCGGTGCGCTCTCTTGGGCGTTAGCAATTAAGAGGCAACAGCCTTCATTGGATTAATATGCAGACTAATTATTTTGTAACCGATTTCTTGAATCAAGAAAAGCTACCTTTAGTTGTTTCGCCTATCGCTAAAAATATTTCTTTGTCTGAGTTATTACATTGTTTACGTGAAGAAAAAGAATTTTTGCACAGTCATTTATTGAAGTATGGCGCTGTTTTGCTGAGAAACTGTCCTGTTAAAAATATCGATGATTTTGATAGGATAGTAAGAATATTATCGCCTGATAATTTGTTGAATTATGTAGGCGGGACTAGTCCACGTACGGTGGTTAAAGATAAAATTTATACGGCTACCGATCTTCCGCCTAGTATGAAATTATTGTCTCACAATGAAATGTCATATGTTAAGTCTTATCCTAAACATATTTATTTTTATTGCGATATAGCGCCTGAATTTGCGGGTGAAACAACGCTTGTCAGTAATCGGGTTGTCACAAATGAGATTGATGAATCTGTTAAACAAAAATTTCAGGAAAAGAAAATAAAATATGTTCATTCATATTATGAAAAAAATATTATTTATGATTTTATAAATCGGTTTGTGAAAATAAATAAAAATTGGATGGAGGCATTTGAGACTAGTGATAAAAGTATTGTTCAAGAGCGATGTGAAAAACAAGGTCTTTCTGTTTTTTGGCATAAGTCAGGTCGTTTAGAAGTTAATAATATTTTACCTGCGTTTGCGACACATCCGATTACTCAAGAATTTTTGTGGTTTAATCATGCGGCAATTTATAGTCCTCAATGGTTGGATGAAAAACTATATGAAGCTATTATTTATCGCATGCTTTTTTATAAAAAAAACCTCAGACCGAGTTCGGCTTATTATGGTGATGGTAGTCAAATTAACAAGTCGGTAGTGAAGCATATCTTAGATGTTTATAGCAAAAATACCTGTTCTTTTCGCTGGCAAAAAGGTGATGTATTGCTGGTGGATAATATTTTATGCATGCATGGACGTAATCATTATCGAGGACAGCGTAAAATTTATGTGGCAATGGGGTGAAGTCTTCTGAACCCTGAGTGGACTTTCAACACTTCTATGGCTGCATACAGAATTGACATACCTGCTTTAATTTAAGGACTACCGTAAAAGGTAGAGCAAAACTCATAATGCTCATAGTCATAGAAACGACTAATAAAAATAGAGATATTATTTTTGAATAATGGGTCTGCATCATGCTTTTTTCCCTAAAAGATTAGATAAGTTAAGTGTGCCATGAATTCATTTGTATAAAGATGTGACTGCGCTAAGGCACTAGCAAATGGTGTCGTATCAATCAGTCCTAATCCCAAATTTCCTTTACCTAAGTCGGTAAAGCGATAACCAGCACCTAGACGCCATTTTTTATGTATGTCCACATCAATACCCACGCCGAAACTAGTTGAGAGAGAGGTGTTTGTGTGAGCGGTGAATTGAGGCGTGAAAGTGAAGAAAGGTGGGAGGTCAGCTGTGTATGCATAAGTGCGATTGAATGCTGCGC
>DHXK01000210.1:0-4111 GCA_002413665.1 Legionellales bacterium UBA5158
CCATTAAATAATGTGATTAAAATGAAGGGGTAAGGCGTTAGATAATTTGCTTAGGCTGACCAAGGTGTCTGGATAAGCATAAGTTTTTCCTTCGATTTCTTGTGTCCAAACAACTTTTGCTAAGTATTCCAAGTTGACTTGATGACATATTCCAGTGTCAGGTGGAACAACGCGGAAATTACGAAATGCTTTTTGTCCCCAACGTAAAAACTCATAACGTTCATGATTTCTTTGCATTTCCATATTTGCATTTGTCGAAAATGCATCTGAAACAATAAATTTATCAACTTGTATGGAATGGTCGATGACAAGATCAACAGATGAAAGAGGATTAATTTGTTCAGGATTTCCGCCCAGTGTTTTAATAGCGGCACGCATTGCAGCAAGATCTACAATGGCTGGAACACCCGTAAAATCCTGCATTAAAACGCGTGCAGGACGGTATGCAATCTCACGATCTGACGTTTTATGTTTTAACCAATCAACTACCGCTTTGATATCATCTAATGTAACAGTATGTCCGTCTAAGTGACGAAGTAAATTTTCCAAAAGAATTTTTAACGTAAAGGGTAGTCGAGATAAATCTTTGAGTCCTGCAAGTTCCGCTGCAGGTAAGCTATAGTAATGATATTCAATACCATTCACTGACAAGGTTTGTTGTGTGCTTTTGTGAAATTCTTTTGTAAGAACAATGTCTGATCCAACAGTATGCTTTTTTATTTCATGTTCATTGGCTGCCCAAGACGGTGGATCACTTGCTGGAAATGATTCCTCAGAGGATTCATCTATAATTGCCTGCGTTTTTTTTGATTTCGCACCGGTGATCCAATCTATCCAATTTTTTATTTGCATTATCACAATATCCTTAATTATTTTTTTAATACAGGGGCACGTTTAGTTATTTTTCTGAGTGCTGAACCTTTATGCATGGCCATATGATCTGTTTTGTCGCTTTTAAGCAAATACTGCGGTTCCTCTTTTGAAGCATGGACAATGTAGGTTTTGAATTTAATTTTAGAAATAATTTTTTTCTTGATTGTTCCCTTAACTCTGCCTGCTTCCGAGTTCCATGACACATGATCACCCACTTTAAATTCCTTTGTCATCGATATAATCTCCTATCCAGCAATCCCTTGTTGTTTAATTTTTGCAGCAATAAGTGAAAATAAATAAATCCAGCATAAGGAAACCATTTTTTTGTGATTTTTGAAATTTGTTGATAATCTAATTTTGTTTTGAGATGCAATAACAATTGTAAATTCTTTGACGCGCCAACATCATCTCCAGGGAACATTTCAATCCTCCCCAATCCGCGCAACAAAACATATTCCGCAGACCAACGCCCAATCCCCCTAAATTGACATAAAAATTTCACAATCTCGTCATTGGTTTTATTTTCTAAGTCATCAAACAAAGTTTCATCAACATTAATTTGAGACGATAAATCAATAAGTGTTTTGCATTTATTTGTACTGAATCCTAATTTTCTTAATTCTGCCACAGAACATTTAGCTACATCTTTTGGAATTGGAAAAGCATAAAATGTTCCTTCATTATCACACATACTTTTTCCAATATATTGAGCAAAGCGATTTTGAATTTGCAATCCAGCATCAAGCGATAATTGCTGACACGAAATGGCGTTTACAAGTGCCTCAAATATGCTTGGAAATCGAGGTGGCTTAAGTCCTTTAAATTGAAGCATCAGTGGAGCCAAATGTGGATCCTGTTTTGCAATACGATAAAAACCCTGTAATTTGCAATTCAAACCTAACATGATTTCTAATAATTTAATTAATTCTACTTTAATTTGTTGGTTAATTTTTTTATTGGTTGATACTAAAATTTCTTTTTCGTTTTTTTGTTCTACTGAGACTTTAATCAATTGGTTCTTAATAAAAAATAATCTCGTGTAACGTGTATCATTCCATTGATCAATTATATTTTTGCTCCTTCTACGTAAAGCCCAGACGGTATAATCTAGTCTGAACGGATGTACAGGATGCAAAATAAATGAAGTATGCATAGTGCCTCAGTAATGTCTTAAGGTTAATATACCCTTTCCATTGGTTTCAATGGATCAACAAAATTTGGATTCATATTGACAGGCCGGTACTTAACGCTTTCGTCAGAGAATACAATGATATGTTTTAACCAATTTTGATCATCACGTTTAGGATAATCTTCACGACTATGAGCTCCTCGGCTTTCCTTACGCGTTAAAGCTGCGATAGCGGTCATTAATGCGACTTCCATCAAATTATCTAATTCTAATGCATGAATTCGTGCAGTATTAAAAATTTGGCTCGTGTCAGTTAAAACTGCGTACTTAAGACGTTCGTGCAATTCTTTCAGTTTTTTGAGTCCTTCTATCATATGTTCTTCCATACGAAAAACACCAAAATCAGTCTGCATTATTTTTTGCATTGCATGATGAATGAGATTGAAATCTTCGCCTTTTTTAGAATTATTCCATCGATTTACTCGTGAGCAGGATGCATCAATATCACTTTCGCTGATGAGATGTAATGGTAATCCCTCTTTAATTGCTTTTTCAGCATGCAACCCCGCAGCTTTACCAAATACAACTAAATCTAACAAAGAATTGCTACCTAAACGATTTGCACCATGAACAGAAACACATGCGCATTCACCAATTGCATAAAGTCCTTCTACGATTTGATCCTCATCAGTAGCACCTAAAGTGATGACTTGACCATGCACATTTGTCGGAATTCCACCCATCATATAATGACACGTAGGCGTAACTGGAATAGCTTCAACAATCGGATCAGTATGCGCAAAAGTAATTGCCAGTTCTCGTATTCCTGGTAATCGTGAATTAATAACATCCGCACTTAAATGATCAAGTTTCAGTTTCACATAATCAACACCACCTGGATTAAAACCATTACCTGCACGAAGTTCTAATGCAATTGCTCGAGAAACAACATCGCGTGATGCAAGATCTTTTGCATGTGGTGCGTAGCGCTCCATAAACCGCTCACCGTTTTTATTGATAAGATATCCACCTTCACCTCGCACTGCTTCCGTAATTAAAATACCGACACCGGGCAATCCTGTAGGATGAAACTGCCACATTTCAATGTCTTGCAATGGAAGCCCCGCACGTAACGCCATTCCTAATCCATCACCTGTATTAATCAATGCATTTGTAGAGGTTTCATAAATTCGCCCTGCGCCACCTGTCGCAAAAATAGTAGCTTTTGCATTGAAAAATGCTTTCTCCCCTGTTTCGATACAAATCGCAATGACACCTGCAATTTTATTTTGAGAATTTTTCACGAGATCAATCGCAAACCATTCATTGAAAAAATGTGTTTTGGCTTTGATATTATTTTGAAATAAAGTGTGCAGTAATGCATGTCCAGTGCGATCTGCGACTGCACAAGTACGCTCTGCGACTCCTTTGCCATAATCTTTCGTCTGACCGCCGAAAGCACGTTGATAAATTTTTCCATTATCCAAACGTGAAAATGGCATCCCCATGTGTTCTAGCTCATACATCGCATCCGGGGCCATTTTACACATATATTCAATGCTATCTTGATCACCTAAGTAGTCTGATCCTTTGACAGTATCAAACATGTGCCAACGCCAATCATCGGGATGAACATTCCCTAATGCTGCAGCAATCCCACCCTGCGCAGAAACAGTATGCGAACGTGTAGGATACACTTTCGAAATGACAGCAACTTTTAATCCTGAATGTGCTAGTTGTAATGATGCTGTCATCCCTGCGCCACCTGCGCCCACAATCACCGCATCGAATGTATAATTAACTAATTTCATTTTTATTGCCTCATTAAACTAATTTCCACAAAATTTCGATGCCCCAAAAAAAATAAATGATCAATGCTAAAATGACTAATGCTTGAGTCATAAGTCTTATGACGATGGGCTTTATGTAATCCGTGATGACTGTCCAGATCCCAACCCAGGCATGCAAAAATAAGCTTAACAATGCAGTGAGTGTAAACACTTGCATCCATGCGGTAGAAAAAAAATGTCGCAACGTAGTGTAATCAAGTTGTGAATGTAGAAAAAAAAATCCTAATAATACTAAAAAATAAATGGCTATTATGAGAGA
>DHXK01000210.1:4250-16356 GCA_002413665.1 Legionellales bacterium UBA5158
GAGAGAAGAAAGACGCTGAGTTAACCAATCTCGCAAACCATTCCCAGTCAAGCTCATATCGGCTGTTAGTTTGTTTACCATAACCAGCTCCCTATTAATATTGCTGCAATGATGGTAATTACTATCGTTATACCTCCACTCACTCGTGCACTTCTGAGGCTTTCTCCTATCCCAATATCCATCAATAAATGACGTATGCCAGCAATGAGGTGATACCATAGCGCTACTAAAATAAGCCACAATATCAATTTGGCAGCTGGGTTTGTTAATACTGACTGTATACGCTCAAATCCTACCGATGATCCTGATGCAATATCCAGCATCCATAATAAAAACGGGATAAGCAAAAAAACAAAAATGCCTGATAGTCGATGCAATAGAGAAACAATTGCTGTGAGTGGATATTGGATGGTGAATAAATTAAAGTTCCTGACTTGCTGTTTATTCATATTCAGTCCTTGAATAAAATAATTTAGGATCCTTTTTTCGTCATTGTCCGGCGAATATTAGCAATAGCCTCCGCAGGATTTAAATGCTTAGGGCAAACAACAGTACAATTCATAATGGTACGACAACGATAAACACTAAACGGATCCTCTAGATCAGCTAAACGTTCATCTGTTGCAGTATCACGGCTATCTTCTAAAAACCTATCAGCCCATAACAAGCCAGCAGGCCCAATAAATTTTTCTGGATTCCACCAAGATGAAGGACAGAAACTCGTACAGCATCCACATAAGATGCATTCATATAATCCATCTAATTTGGCACGTTCTTCCGGTGTTTGGAGTCTTTCTTTAACTGGCGGCTCAGAATCATTTTGTAAATAAGGTTTGACGCGTTCGTACTGTTTAAAAAATAACGTAAAATCCACTACCAAATCACGAATCACGGTCATGTTAACCAGTGGTCTTATCACGATAGGCGGAGTCAAAGAAGAAAGAGAGGTAATGCAAGCTAAACGGTTTAATCCATTAATATTCATGCCATCAGAGCCACATACGCCTTCTCGGCATGACGCACGAAATGCTAGTGTCTCATCTTGTTCGTTTATTAATTGAAGCGCATCCAACACCATAATGTCGGAATCGGGTGCAATTTCTATTTCGTAATCCTTCATGTAAGGCTTTGAATCAGTCTCAGGATTATAACGATAGATTGAAAATCGCATTAAGACCTCCTGTCTTTTCAAGATGTGGGCTCTACGATGCATGTCTAACAGTATGGCATTAATCTCGAATATAAAAAAATGTAATTTTAATTATTATTACGCTTCAGTCCGCCTGTTATAATAACAATTTTGTTAACTGTTTAATTATAGAAGAAAATGATTAAAATAAAACATATCTGAATAAAATGTAAATCTTTAAAACAAAGGATTGTTATGACTATCTATGATGTTAAATTGTTAAATCGCCAAGTAATTGCGGAAGGAACAATGGCATTCACCTTTGAAAAACCCGAAGGATTTACATTTAAAGCAGGACAATGGGGTGACTTTACGATACTTAATCCAAAAGAGACGGATGAGGAAGGCAATACCCGAGGATTTTCTCTCGCTATCGCACCTAGCGTAAATAAGATTGTAATTGCAACGCCATGCGCGATACAGCATTTAAACGAGATTTAAAAGAACTTCCTTTAGGTACGGTACTTAAATTCGAAGCTCCAGGTGGCTCGTTTACATTACATGGATATCTAGCCTTCCATTTTCAATTAATCATGCGCACGAGATTTGCAATCTTGGCGTTAGCAAAAAAGAATCAATTGAGGATAGCTTTAACACTGAAAAAAACAGAGGCTATCATTACAAGCATGCATATTCATATAATTGGAATGCTATGCAAGGTTTTCATTTATTAATGCGGCTTGGCCATGCGATCAATGCACTGTCGGCTTTTACAAAAAAGCTAAAGCAATTTATAAAAGAAAATGGTTGCTCGGCCATGCTAAAAAAGATTAAAGAAATCATTTTTAACCCTTGGCTTACTGATGAGTGGTATGCTGACCAATATAAAAATACGCCTCAACTTCGATTTAAAATGGAGTAAGTTGTCTTCGGTTTCAAAAATTCATAGCAATTTTCGCAGTCGATAATTTCGCTCGTCCTGACATATATTTTATTGTTATTCCTGGCTATTTTTATGATGAAACTATGCCAGAAATAATAAAATCAGTTGTAAATTTATAGTAAGCTTGGAAATTACGTTACGTGTATGGGGTTGGAAGTAAAATACGTTAAATTTTGGCAACTGGCGCGGCAGAGCTGGCTGCTGCGCAACGGCCTCTCCCACAAGGGGAGAAGCAAAAGCTAAAAGCTAAGAACGAAAAAAATATAATTATTCAAAATCTAATCCGCGAAAATCCTTTTCGTTTTCTGTCCAATTTTCCTTAACTTTAACCCATAATCGTAAAAACACTTTTTGATTTAATAACTCTTCCATTTCTTTGCGAGCTTGTGTACCAATTCTTTTTAAGACCGCGCCTTTTTTTCCTATCACTATTGCTTTTTGACCTTCACGTTCAACCCAAATGATTGCGCTGACCTCAATAAGCTTCTCGCCTACGACATAATTTTCAATTTCTACCATGCTGCTATAAGGCACTTCTTGGTCGGTAGCGAAAATTAATTTTTCTCGTATAATTTCGGCAATTTGAAACTGCAGTGATTTATCCGTAACCTGATCTTCAGGAAAAAGAAAAGGACCTTCAGGCAAGAACTTCTCTAATAATTCTTCAAGCAGCGCAACATTCTCTGCATTTTTTGCGGATAAAGGTACGATATCCGTAAAAGCAAATTTTACAGATAATTTTTCAATTAAAGGTAAAACTTGTGATTTATCTTTCAATGCATCAATTTTATTTATCACTAAAATAACGGGAACTTTTACATCGCGTAATTTATCTAAAACACTTTGGTCTTCATTATCCCAACGAGTGGCTTCTATCATAAAAATAATAACATCAGCATCACCAATCGATGAGCTAGCCAAACGATTCATGTACCGATTCATCGCACGCTTTTCAGCATCATGCAATCCTGGCGTATCAATATAAACAGATTGAACACCCTCGACTGATTTGATACCGATAATTTGTCCGCGCGTTGTTTGGGGTTTAGGAGAAGTGATACTAACTTTCTGACCTAAAATACAATTTAATAATGTAGATTTTCCCACATTGGGACGACCTACAATTGAGATATAACCACAGCGTGTTGCTTCATTCATTTTTTAATATTTCCTAACATAATTTCCGCCGCGTCTTGTTCAGCACGACGCCGACTTGTACCTTTACCGATAGTTTTTTCTTTGGTGCCCGATATTTCGCAGCTAACTATAAAAATCTGGTTGTGAGCTTCGCCTTCAATACTTTCTACTATATAGATTGGAAGTGGCTTACGTATAGCCTGTACGCGTTCTTGTAATATCGTTTTAGGGTCTTTATGACTAGCTGCATTTGATAAATTCTGTAGCCAGGTTTCATACCATTCCATAATGCAATTTTTTGTTTTTTCAAATCCACCATCTAGATAAATTGCACCAATGATAGCCTCCATGCCACACGATAAAATAGATGAACGCTCACTACCACCACTTTTCACCTCACCTGGCCCTAAATAAAGATACTTTCCTAAATCAAATTCACGCGCCAGTGTTGCCAACGTTTCTCGATTAATCAATGTTGCACGCCAACGACTTAACTCGCCTTCAGATGCATTGGGGAATTGAAGATATAAAGCTTCAGCAATGACAAAATTAACAATGGAGTCTCCTAAAAACTCTAGCCTTTCATTGTTGACCTCATTACTACTGCGATGCGTTAAAGCCATTTTTAATAAGGCGGCATTCTTAAATTGGTAATTTAATTTATGGGCCAATGCTTCATTCATGCTAGAGATTTCCACTTTCATTAATGAACCTTTGTTCCGATTCGATCCCATCGCACTCTATCTGTTTCTCCATTCCAACTCATCCAAACACCGACTGCTTTACCGACAATATTTTTTTCAGGAACAAACCCCCAGAAACGACTGTCAGCGCTATCATCGCGATTATCACCCATTGCAAAATACATCCCAGGAGGCACGATAACATCCTCGTAGTTGACACTTTCTTGATTTTTATTTTGATAAATTAAATGTTTAATACCGAATAGATTTTCTTCTTTCAATATCACATCTTGTTTGGCACCTTGCTCATCAATACGCATTTCATCTTTTTTTACTACTTGAGGAATTTTTTGATCATTAATATATAATACTTTATCAATATATTTAATGTGATCACCCGGCACACCAATAACTCGCTTAATAAAATCTAAGCCAGGTTTTGGCGGATATCGAAATACAAAAATATCACCGCGCTTTGGTTCATCCATTTCAATTAATTTACTGTGCACTACAGGCAACCGTACACCATAAGCAAATTTATTGACTAATACAAAATCACCTATTAATAACGTAGGCTCTAAAGATCCGGAAGGAATACGAAATGGTTCGAACAAGAAAGATCGTAAGAAAAATACGAATAATAATATTGGAAAAAAGGATCTGGCATATTCGATGATGATGGGCATCTTAGTTGACTTAGACTTATTTTTTTTGCGTTTTTTTGCAAAAAATAAAATATCCGCCAAGCATATAATGCCGCTGATTAACACTGCATAAAATAAAATTAGTTCAAAGTTGAAATTCATTTTTTAGTTACTCTACATTTTTTAAATTAATTGAAGCATTATAAACAAGCACCCCTCACCCTCCGCTACGCGTCGGCCTCTCCCACAAGAGGATAGGCGATAAGCTTAGAGATATTACTTCTTATCGATTTTCAAAACCGCCAAAAATGCTTCCTGCGGAATCTCCACATTTCCCACTTGCTTCATTCTCTTTTTACCTGCTTTTTGTTTTTCTAATAACTTACGTTTACGTGAAATATCACCACCATAACATTTAGCGATTACATTTTTTCGTAATGCCTTTACCGTAGATCGTGCAATGACCTGAGCACCAATCGCGGCTTGTATTGCCACATCAAACATTTGTCGAGGAATCAGTTCACGCATTTTTTCTACTATCAAACGGCCTTTATAAATAGCTTGATCGTGATGAACTATTAAGGCTAATGCATCGACTTTTTCAGCATTAATTAATAAATCTAACTTGACCAAATGAGCAGTCTGAAAATAAGCAAAAGCATAATCCAATGAAGCATACCCTCGGCTCACCGATTTCAATCGATCAAAAAAATCTAAAACTACTTCATTCATAGGAATTTCATAGGTTAATGAAACTTGATTCCCAAGATATAATAGATTTTTTTGCACACCACGTTTTTCGATACATAAGGTAATCACGTTACCTAAATATTGCTGCGGTACTAAAATATTAGCTTTAACGATAGGTTCTCGTACTTCATTAACTTGATTCACTGCTGGCAGCTTGGACGGATTATCAATATATAAAGTTTCACCTTTAGTCGTAATAACTTCGTAAACAACAGTCGGCGCAGTCGTGATTAAATTTAAATTATATTCTCGCTCTAATCGTTCTTGCACAATTTCCATGTGCAACATACCTAAAAAGCCGCAGCGATAACCAAACCCTAATGCTTCAGAGGACTCTGGCTCGAAAAACAACGCCGCATCATTCAAACATAATTTAGATAAAGCATCTCGAAACGCAGGGAAATCATCTGACGAAACAGGAAACAATCCTGCATAAACTTGTGGTTGAACTTTTTTGAAACCAGGTAACATTTCAGTGGAAGGCTTGGCGGTGTGAGTTAATGTATCACCCACCGGCGCACCATTAATTTCTTTAATACCCGCGACCACATATCCTACTTCACCGGCACGCAAAACACCGGTAGGAAGACGTTTTGGGGTAAACACACCTATACCACCCACTTCGTGACTCCTGCCTGTGGACATAACTTGCATTTTTTCGCCAACTTTTAACGTTCCGTTTTTGACGCGCACTAACGATACAACACCCAGATAACTATCAAACCAAGAGTCAATAATCAATGCCTGTAAGGGTGCGTCAGGATCACCTACCGGCGCTGGAATTTCAGCGATTAATCGTTCTAGTAAATCTATAACCCCTATGCCTTGTTTTGCGCTGACGCGCACAGCATTTTTAGCTTCTAAGCCAATAATCTCTTCAATTTCGTTAATCACACGGTCTGGGTCAGCTTGGGGTAAATCTATTTTATTTAGCACAGGGATGACTTCTAAGCCCTGCTCGAGTGCTGTGTAGCACACTGCGAGAGTCTGTGCTTCTACCCCTTGCCCTGCATCCACAACTAGCAATGCTCCTTCACAGGCCGCTAAAGAACGTGATACTTCATAGGAAAAATCGACGTGACCTGGCGTATCAATAAAATTTAATTGATACGTCACACCATCCAAAGCCGTGTAATTGAGGGTAACGCTGTGAGCCTTAATAGTAATGCCACGTTCACGCTCAAGATCCATGGAGTCAAGTACTTGCTCCTCCATTTCACGAGCCTGCAGGCCTCCACAGAGCTGAATAAGACGATCTGCTAAAGTCGATTTGCCATGATCTATATGGGCAATAATAGAAAAATTACGGATATGCTGCATAATTTAAGAAAGCGCCGAATAAAGCCGCAGATATTAGCGTGTTTTGCAGTATAAAGCCATGACTATAAAGTCATGGCTATTTTCCTTCTCACTTGTGGAAGAAGGTGCTCGGAGGGCGGATGAGGGGTGGGGTTTCAAAGAAAAAAGCAATAAACACCCCTCACCAGCCGCTGCGTGTCGGCCTCTCCCACAAGGGAAGAGGCAGAAGACTAAATTTTCATTGTTCGCAACTGAGCCAATAATCGCCGGTAGAAACCTGAAGGAATAGAATCTTTGAAAATCAAAAATGAGCGCTTCTTTTTTTCACCTTCTACCACAAAACGTAAAATACTCACTAACCCAGTCAACGTACTAGAGCCACACAATCGGGCTGTGACTATAAATTCTTTATCATACAACTGCCAACTCTCATCGCTAAAACTCAAACGATGAATCGCTAAAGTAGATTTTAATAAACACTCATTCCAAATAATAGATCCAAGATAAAAAGCCACTGATCCAATCAATAGCATTTTTGTCAACGTCATAACAGGCAACGAACTTATAATCACCAAGCTACTTATCAAAGAAATTAGCGTTAAACATAAAAATTGTTTTGACGGCCTAATGTTAATGTCTATTTTTTGCATGATCACGTATCTTTTCCACCATCCTTGCAAACAAAGGGTCAGATGCCACAACCCGTCCCGTCAACCATTCAAACAATTCTTGATCATTGCATGTCAGCAATTTCTCAAATAAATCCTGGTCACTGGGAGCCTGCTGCAAATAACTTTCGATTAAAAAATTACCCAATAATACATCAAGTTCCAGCATGCCGCGTCGGCACGCCCATCGTAATCTAGGTGGTATTTCTGATTTCATAATGCATTCTCTAAAAGCTGAACTATACTAAATAATATCGACGAGACGTACTCGTTCCTGGAGCGATATGGACAATACAACATTACAAGAAAAACTTATACACTCACTTAATGACTTGTTAACATTTGCCCCCAAACCTAGTGAAATTAAGCGCATTAACACAGCATTAAAAAATGTCATCATCCCAGATAATGATTATAGAAAAGTGTTTAATTTTATTCTTTTATTGCTCAGACAAAGACCTGACTTAATGAGCAATCCTAAAGACACATCTTTAAAAGAATTATGCCTCGAATGCATAAATAAATGCTCCCTCTCAAACTCACCCACTCCCCCACTCACAAAGCTAGCCACTAAAAATTCTAGCTTTTAATCTAGCATTAGGCCAAAATCATTTCTATAACATTCAACTCTTTGCGAATTCATTCCCCACCGATGAAGCAACCAACAATCCCTACAGAAGGATATTAAAATGACTATCCCCTTCCTAACCCATCTCTCAGAAGAACTGATCACCCTCAAAAAAAATGGCTTATTCAAAGAAGAACGCGTGATCACATCGCCACAGAGAGCTTTAATCAGCGTGGAAAAAGACGAAAAAGTTTTAAATTTCTGCGCCAATAATTACTTAGGGCTAGCAGATAATCTTGATTTAATTAATGCCGCAAAAGAGGCCTTAGTGAAGTATGGATTTGGTATGTCATCAGTGCGCTTTATTTGCGGCACCCAAGATGTTCACAAAGCACTAGAGCAGCGCATCAGTTCGTTTTTAAAAACCGAAGATACAATTCTCTATTCTTCATGCTTCGATGCGAATGGAGGTTTATTTGAAACACTGCTTGGTGCTGAAGACGCCATCATCAGTGATGCCTTAAATCATGCAAGCATTATCGACGGAGTTCGTCTGTGTAAAGCAAAACGTTTTCGATACGCCAATAATGATATGGCAGATTTACAAAAACAATTAGAAGAAGCAAAAGACTGTCGCTATCGTATCATTGCAACAGACGGTGTCTTCTCAATGGATGGAATCATCGCTAATTTACCTATTATTTGTGATTTAGCGCAGCGTTACAATGCAATGGTAATGGTTGACGATTCACACGCAGTAGGTTTTATGGGTTTAAATGGACGTGGCACACCTGAATATCACAACGTCGAAGCCCAGATTGACATCTACACAGGCACACTAGGAAAAGCATTAGGTGGCGCATCAGGCGGTTACACCAGCGGAAAATGTGAAATCATTGCTTGGTTACGACAACGTTCGCGCCCTTATTTATTTTCAAACACACTTGCTCCAGTGATTGCTGCCACCTCTATCAAAGTATTAGACATGATAGAAGCTAGCCATGAACTTGCAAAAAAATTACATCATAACAGCACTTATTTTCGTGCAGGTTTAGAAAAAATAGGATTTGAATTAGTGCCAGGCATCCATCCTATTATTCCTGTTATGCTAGGTGATGCAACACTCGCTAAAAGTATGGCAGATGCATTATTAGAAGAAGGCATTTATGTTATTGGTTTTTCCTACCCAGTTGTTCCTATCGGTCAAGCGCGTATACGCACACAACTGTCGGCAGCTCATGAAATAGAACATTTGGATAAAGCATTAAACGCTTTTGAAAAAGTGGGTCGTGAACTTAAGGTTATACAATAATCATTAAAAGGAACTCCATGAAAGCTCTCGTTAAATCTAAAAAAGAACCTGGCATTTGGATGGAAGATGTCGCTAACCCTACTGTAGGGCACAACGATGTTCTCATAAAAATAAAAAAAACCGCTATCTGCGGTACAGATATTCATATCTATAAATGGGATGAATGGGCACAAAAAAATGTTCCTACTCCCTTAACCATTGGACATGAATTTGTAGGCGAAGTCGTAGAGATTGGCAAAGAAGTGAATGGCTTTAAAATTGGAGATCGTGTGTCAGGCGAAGGACATATAGCGTGTGGTTTCTGTCGAAATTGTCGAGCAGGCCGACGTCATGTTTGTCGTAAAAATGAAAGCATTGGAGTAACACGAACAGGTTGTTTTGCTGAATACATCAGTATTCCTGCCGTTAATGCTTATCCGATTCCTGCATCAATATCTGATAACCAAGCTGCTATTTTAGATCCATTAGGAAATGCTACTCATACGGCTCTTTCATTTAATTTAATCGGCGAAGATGTGTTAATCACAGGTGCTGGCCCTGTTGGCATTATGTCGGCGGCAATAGCTCGTCATGCAGGTGCACGCCATATTGTCATCACTGACGTCAACCCTTATCGTTTAAACCTTGCAAAATCCATGGGCGCATCACTAGCATTAGATACCAGAGAAAGCACGCTGGCAGAGGCCATGGAAATTCTGGGTATGCGCGAAGGATTTGATGTAGGACTCGAAATGTCAGGAAATCCAGAGGCCTTTAATGACATGCTAAATCACATGAATCATGCAGGCAATGTTGCTCTACTCGGATTTCTACCGCCTGACACTCAAATCAACTGGAATAATATCATCATGAAAGGATTACACGTCAAAGGTATTTATGGCCGTGAAATGTTTGAGACTTGGTATAAAATGATTTCCATGTTGCAATCTGGCTTAGACATAACACCTGTACTGACACATCAATTTAATTTACACGCTTATGAAAAAGCATTTGAAACGATGGCTTCCGGACAGAGTGGTAAAGTTATTCTTAATTGGGATTAATACTGATTCATCTTGAGCGCATTAAATTGACAAAAAATTTAAAGAACTCACATCGTCAGCTGAGTAAAATTAATTTTATTGTCATTGGCAGTGACAATAACTTGACGTTGCGTAGAAGCATGTTGAGGTAAGAAAAGAGGTTTAAAGCGTGTAGGAACCGGTTTTACACTTGCTGGCATTTCCTTTTTGGCCTGTACTTTTTGGCATTTGTACATATCCATAGTACTGGTAAATACAATTGGATGTACCTGTGCATTAGCGCCCTCTACTGCGGTTGTCTCTTTGCAAGCCGAGCAACTTCTGATTTTTTGATATACCCTTCTTCCTAAACCATTACCTAGACTTCCAGAAGCAAGTGCAATACTTGCAATAATGGCAATTCCTGCTAAGTGCGCAGGCCATAAGAAAAAGGCGGTCATACTTAAAAACAAAATAGCAGAGGCAATCACTATATATCTACGCATTACTCTATCACGAGATACTTTATTATTTAGCTGTGAATGAATATAACTATATTTTGTATTTTCAGATAAACAAGACGCATAAGAATTTTTCAAAGTAATTAATTCAGACCGGATATCATTCACTTTTTCTTGATTTTTTCTATAAGAAGCAAAATGTATGTTTGATTTTTTTTCAGGAAAACAACAAATATACTTTTCTAACTCTTGTTCTTTTAATTCAATTTTATTTTTTAAAATTCTAAGGTCATTATGTATTTCAAGTACATGTTTAGAAATTTTATTTAAAAGACTTTCTTGTTTTCTAATTTCAGAAAATTCATTATTTTCATTCCATGTATCAAAACCAACCCCTGCGATTCCCGCCACAGACGATACAAGCTTAGTAATACCACCTGTAAAAAATGATAAAACAAATGAAGCAGAATTTATAACAAACCAAATTAAATCATTTCGCATTCTAAATTTACGACCGTCTCTTTCAAATGCTAATCTACAACGCTTGCTAAAACCCATCTCTTCTTCAATATCATTCTGAGGAAAGAATCCGTGCTTTAAAACAATACCTAAATCAAAGAGAAATCTTGCAAGATAAGTAATACCTAATCCAGCTAAAACTCGGCTGGTACAATTAAAAATAGTGACACTAAATGCATCCAAAACTCGAAGGATACGAACAAGCAATAATCTGATGTCATGAAAAGTTCGTGAGGCGATATAAACAGTTTGAGTTTTCCAGAGGGTATCTTCTTCTAATTCCACTATCGATGCTATATGTCCGTACTTGTATGCTTTCAGTTTGTCCTTAAGATAATAATCTTCATCAATATATTTTCCGTCACTAAATATATCGTACAAATCGACAGAAAGGTTCACTTTGAACTTCTGAGCAGAGGCTACGTCCTTTAAATCCAAAGCACAAATCATTTCCTTTTCGCTTGGAGTCAGCGCAAGAAAACTAGAATTTTGTGGGATTGAACCTACACTTTCAGACATAAATTTGAACACCTCATTAGTGTTTGATAATTATACAGGTCTATCATTAAGGATTTCTGAGCAAAGAACGGAAGATTAAGCAATTTCAACTTGATGATTAAACTAATATTTATTTGTAAAAGATTTAAAACTACTGCAAGCGTAGCAAATAACCCCATCTCTACGCTTACAATACCACTTTTTGACTAAGAATAGGCTTTAATATCTTTCTTGTTGATAATTAGTACATCTGCAATCTGCTGCATAACTTGCTTTAAAACGAGCTTATCTTTAACAAACAAATGCCCACTATCATACTCATGAATTTCACAAGCCTGCTTTGTATGATGACTCCAACCGTTATGATCTTCAGGTAAAACCCACGTATCTTTTTTTCCTAAAAAAACTGTAATCGGTAAATCTAATGGCGCTTGCTCGCGATATTGATAATGCTTAGGAATTCCCATGTCGGCAATAAAGATAGGCAATAAGAC
>DHXK01000210.1:16468-24664 GCA_002413665.1 Legionellales bacterium UBA5158
CAATAAAGATAGGCAATAAGACTTTAATAATTTCTTTATTCATTAAACTATCGCCATAATCTGCAATTCCATTTTCACTAAAAATATTAGCTAATTGTTTTAGCTTATCATCAGTTAAAAGCTTGAGTGAAGTTTCATTACCTAAAGCAAACAAATCAATTCCAATGGATTTTAAATCTGAAAGCAAAGCATCTAAACTTTTTGCAGGGACGCGAGGATCTGGAAATGCTGATGCAAAAAGATGTATAGGCATAGGCAAGCCTTTTTCTCTTAATGCTCGCGTCAATTCAAAACTAATTAACGAACCAAAACTATGCCCAAAAAAAGCAAATGGCAAATCCATTTCAGACTGTAAATTTTCTATCAGTTGAGAAACTAATACATCTATTTCACCAATAGGAGCTTCATTCAAACGAGCCTCTCTACCCGGTAATTGTATAGGACATATTTCAATAGTATCAGGAAAATGAGCCTGCCAATCGCGATACAACAAAGCACCTCCACCACCATAAGGAAAACAAAATAATCGGATTTTCGCATGTGCTTGAGGTTGTCTATACGCTATCCACGGATTAGATGCTTTTGCAATGACTTGATTTGATTGAATGGCTAATGCAGGCTCCACCGTTTCCAAAACAAAATCTACTAGATCAGAAATGGAAGGCCCCACTAATAAATCATGCATAGAGTAGCTGACACCCAAGCCCATCTCTAACGTTCTCATTAAGACAATTGCCATCAAAGAATCAATGCCCATATCTTTCAAAGAGCGATTAACTTCAATGTCTTCTTTGGGTATTGAAAAAATTGTCCCACATTGTTCTATTAAAAAATTAAAAAGATATTTTTTTCGTTCAACTAAATCTAGCGTAGCTAAATCAATTTTTATATGTTTATCTTTTTCTTCCATCATTTTTTGAATCTGCACTTTGTCATCTAACTGAGCCAAAGACATCCCTTCAAATTCTGCTATCACAACACTTTCTTCAGTCATTAAAAAACAATCACAAAAAATTTTATCGCCGTTAGGTGTAATTGAAGTCATTTTTCCATATAAAAAATAAGGTCCCGGTAGCATTCCATAAAATTTAACGCGCTTTACGCCGGAAGCAATGTAAGGCTTAACATGCTCCTCGGGTAACAACATGAATACTGGCTGAATAGAACCATCAAAAACACCTGGATGTAATTGCAAAACATATAAATTATTCTTGTCTTTAGTTGATAAGGGTTGTTGAAATTCACATAAAATTTCTTTATCATTTTTCCAAAACTGTTGAGTCCAGCGTATACTTTCACCGGTTGGCATTCCCATTTTAGTGATACGCTCATACATTTTTTCAGCTGTAGCATTTACCACACATCGTTGCTTAATTTCTGCTATAGAATTTAATTTTTTATCCGTCACAGAATTTAAAATTAAAACTCCTTTCGCATGATTTACCCAGTTTTTTTGTTCTTTCACACGACTAAAGAAATTGTAAATGTAAGTATCTTCTTCCACTTTCTCAACAACAAACTGGACGGTAACAACCGTATCATTTTGCGCGAATAAAGGAGACAGAAATGCGTGATCTTCAATAGTAAAAGTCGCCTGTCCATTCATATGCTTCACAGCAAATACAAATATTTCCATATAATACCCTGCATGCACGACATTATAAGTATCTTCTACATCCGGCATGCGTTTAGCATCAATAAGAAATTCAAATTGTAATGTGTTTAAGGGTGACGGAATATGCTTGCCTTGTAACGGGTAAGGGTTATGGGATAACACTTCTGCATTACGATGATTATTTACCAAGGGTGGCCAATAGTTTTTATGTTGCCAAGGATACAGTGGTAAATCCATATTGGGATACAATCTATTTTCTTCGTATTCTTGCCAGTTGATGGCAACTCGATTGACATAGGATATGGCGAGAGTTTGTAATGTTGATTCTTTTACTAATGCGGATTTTTTATCCTTGCTCAAATTAATAAAGATCGAATTCAACGGAGCTAACTCAGCGAGCAACTCTCCTCTGATAGAAAATAATTTTTCATAAAGATCATTAACAGAATTCGCAACTATACCTAAACGACAAAAATAATGTGAACGTCTAGCATGTAGATTATAACAAATTTGAGAAAAATTTAATGATGAATTATTTTCTATAAACGTACACCATTTATTAATATATAAACTTAATGCCGCTGGATCTTTTGCCGACAAAGTGAATAATTCCGCAGTGGGTACATTATAATGTTTTATGATGGGTTTTTCCGCATCCGATATCTCTCGCATCACTACATGTGAATTAGTACCTCCGAAACCAAATCCACTAATTCCTGCCATACGGTATAAGCCATATAGCGGCCAATCTTGAATTTTTTGTGGAATGGAAAAATTGTATTTATCAAAATTGATATGTGGGTTAGGTGTGGAATAATTCAAATGCGGAGGAATTTTTCCATGCTGCAATGCAAGAGCGACTTTAATAATACCCGCGATACCGGCTGCGGGTTCCAAGTGACCAATATTTGTTTTAACAGAACCTATCCAGCAGGGATTTTTTTTGTCTCGATTTTTACCCACTACTTCTCCCAAGGCTTCTAATTCAATGGGATCGCCTAGAAAAGTTCCTGTACCATGACATTCAACATAGGAAATATCTTCGGGTTTGATATTTGCGGCTTTGTAAGCTGCTTTCAATAACACTTCTTGTTGTAAACCATTAGGTGCCGTCAAACCATTTGTCTTTCCATCTTGATTCACTGCTGTGCCGGTGATGACTCCGTAAATACGATCAGCATCCTTTAAAGCTTTATCTAGTGGTTTTAAAACTATGACGCCTACACCCTCACCTTGCACATAACCATTGGCATCCGCATCAAACGTTTTACATTGTCCATCAGGCGATAACATTTTTGCTTTAGTTAAAACATAGTTTACATACGGCAATAAATTTAATTTAGCGCCACAAACTATAGCTAGGTCGCACACTTTATTTTGTAGATTTAAACAAGCTAATTGCAATGATGCCATGGATGAAGAGCATGCAGAATCAACAATTATACTGGGACCATGCAAATCAAATAAATATGAAATTCTGTTTGCCGCAATACTGATAGCGTTTCCTGTGGGGAAGAATAACGCATCCATTTCCGTGTCCATGTGTTGCATGTGTGCTAACTGACTAACATACAAACTTGAAAACACACCTGTATTCGATCCCGCTAATTTTTCTATGGGTAATCCTGCATCTTCAAACGCTTCATATGCGACTTCTAGCAATAATCTATGTTGTGGATCTATACGCTGAGCTTCACGCGGGCTGATTCCAAAAAAATAGGCATCAAACAAATCGATATCAGACAAGAACCCTCCCCAATAAGGGTGCTGAGTGTCACGCATTGCATATTCATGTGTGCCTTTTAATAAATCCCACCGTTTCTCAGGCAAAGAGTTAATAATATTTCTGCCTTCTGTAAGCATTTTCCAATATTCATCTTTTCCAGTAGCGGTGGGAAACCGAGAGCTCATTCCTATGATGGCGATAGGTTGAGGAGCGTGAGATTGATTTTCTAGAAGCAAGGATTTAAGTTTTTTTATGGTGTATAGCGCTTTTTGTAAAGTAGCTTCTTCAGTCATGAAAACCTCTTAATTTTATTGAAATAATATAGGTACACATTCTCTTTTTCAGCCTGTTCTAGAAGAGCCTTAATTTGCACGCTTTCCGGCGGTGCGCGAGTGATAACAGCAATATACAGTGACGCTTCCTGACGGTCGCGGCTCGGTAGTTACCACGCTCAGGCGGAAAATCGTCCATTAGTAATCAGTTACCTCAATTCCATAAATGATCCAACTCTCTCAACTCATCCTCAAGCAACTGACTCACCTGAGCATCATCTAAATGATCAATCTCCGCTAAAAAATCTTTTTCATTAGGCAACACAGGTTTTAAAAACTCCACCTCTTCTAACTTTTCCGGTGCACAAGATTTTAAAATATAATTCACTAACTCATTCACAGCTGGATAACGATATAAATCCATAGGAGACAATAATCCAGGAAATGATTTATTCAGCTCAGCCACAAAATTAATTCCAATAATTGAATCCATCCCATAATTTAGGAAAGCAACTTCTGGATCGATCTCAATCACATCCATCGCCAAAAGTGATGCTAATGCATTTAATACTAAAGAAGAAACATGCTCTCTATCCAGAGGCTCACTAGAAGTGAATTTCTTTTGAGATAACGGAATGATACTTTCAATAAATTGTGGTGGATTTTCTAACTTGATCGCATGTCGAATCGCATTTTTAAAATGAATGTGATTTTTATTTAATTGTATATTTTGGATTTCAGTCGAAATCAAATCAGCCTCACGAAATAAACTTTTATCATCATAAAAATTCATTAACAATGTTTGATGAGCGGACTGAGTCTCTTTGAAAAAATCTTTTAAATTCCATAAATGATGTTGCAAAATCTCAGCATTTTCTTCTTCGCGATTTATTAAACAAATTTGTATACTTGAACTCCATTTCTGCTGTACCAAAGCCTGAAATAAGTATAAAAAACGCTGATTAACAAGCGAGAATTCTTGGTCAGGCAATAAGGTTCGTAAATAAATAATGCCTTCAATATCACTAGAACAAGATAATAATAGCTTAGAATAATCTTCTAACTTGTCAGGATTTGCATAAAATACATTTTTTGAAAATTCTTGGTACTTATTACCAGCAAAACAATAAATACAATTATCACTACCCAGCGTATTCTGTAAATGAAAACCTAATTCTTCATCACTTAAAATAAGCCATTTTTTAGTTAAGGTTTTTAACACAGTTGCACTGCTGTTTGTTTCCTGATTTGCTACCCAACAACGACGTTTTGCAAATGGATAAGTAGGAAGATAACATCGAGATAATGTCTTCTGAAGATGAAGTTGCTCCCAATCAATCTTACTACCTTGACTCCACATCTCAGCTAATTTCTTATTATCTGTCAATAAATTACAATGTGAAATATCATCAAATTTGCGATTAACTTTTACGGACGAACTAAACCAGACCAAATGTTGTTTCAGATCTAATTTATCATTACACCCTTTCAGCTTAACCATAAGCTCATCAAAAGAATCCGACACAATAACCAATCTTGCTGGCATACTTTCTCTTGCAACTTGCGAGGTGTAACAAGCATTTGCTAACCAATTTTCAAGTTCTTTCTTTGAACTATAATATTTTTTTTGTACCAACATAAATTGATAAACATCATTTACATATTCTTTTAATCTATCCTGATTCATTGCCGACATTAGAAACACAAATGGACCAGAATTATCTAGCGGTGCAGGCTCGCATGAATACTCTTCAACGATCACATGCACGTTAGCACCTCCTGCCCCAAAAGAACTGACACCTGCTCGTCTTGGTGTGTCTGGCAAAGTATTCCAATCACTCACTTCTTGAGGAACATAAAAAGGGGTGTCTGCAAAATCAATAAATGGATTTAGCGTTTTTGAATGCAATGAGGGTACAATTTTTTTATGCTGTAACTGCAATAACACTTTAGTCATTTGAGAAATACCAGCAGCAGATTCCAAATGGCCTATATTGGATTTCACAGATCCCAAAGCGCAATATTGTTTATCTTCTGTATATTCAGAATAAGCTTCTTGCAGCCCTCTCACTTCAATAGGATCACCTAAGGATGTACCCGTTCCATGCGCTTCTACATAAGAAATAGTTCGCGCATTGATATTTGCTTTGGACAACGCTAACTTTATAACTTCAGCTTGAGCAGTAGGATTCGGAACTGTGTAGCCGCTTGTTTTTCCACCATGATTCATACTGCTAGCTTTAATTACACCATAAATTCTATCATTATCACGCAACGCCAATGACAATGGTTTTAATAACATTGAGCCCACACCTTCAGACGGAACATACCCTGTACCACCTTCACCAAAGCTTGTGCACCGTCCTTCTGTAGAAAGAAAACTAAGACTTCCTAACATATGATATTTAGCAGGATGTAATGATAAGTTTACGCCACCCGCTAATGCCACAGTGCATTCCCCACGAATAATACTTTCACACGCTTGATGTATTGCAGCTAACGAAGAAGAGCATGCTGTATCTATGACAAAACTTGGGCCGCTAGCATTTAAAAAATATGAAACTCTATTTGCAATTGAGAACATCTGAATATCTAACGGAATGCGATTACCGCGGGCCCACTCTTCTGCAATAAATAAAGGGTAAAAATTGTATGTCACACCGACAAATACACCGACATGATTATTCACACTACGCTGCAAGCCCTCACGCGTATACCCTGCATCTTCTAATGTAGTCCACGCGGATTGCATAAATAAACGTTCTTGCGGATCCATCATCGCTGCATCACTGGGTGCGATGCCAAAAAACAAAGGATCAAATTTATCTACATCAGGTATAAACCCACCTTTATTAAAATATTTTTCTTCACCACCCACACTGACTGGATAATCTCGATAATTCCAACGATCACTAGGCACTTCACCCACACAATCTCGAGCATTTTCTAAATTATCCCATAATTCAAAAATATTTTTAGCCATAGGATACGTTCCACTTAAACCTATAATGGCAATATCATCAGAGTTAACAGCAGGACTATATTTTTGACTCACTACCAAGCTTGCAGCTGCCACTGGAATTTCTTTTTCAATTCCTGATAATGTCTGCAATACTAAATTATATTTCTTGCAAAAAAACTTTGCTAAATCATTTAAGTTATTTCGCTCATAGAGTAATGTTTTAGGTAAATCACCAAAATCTTTTTCTAAACGTTGTGTAATGTCTAAACCCATCACTGAATCCACACCATACACTTCATACGTTTCATTAAACTCAATGTCAGTAATAGGTATTTGTAACTTTTCAGCGAAAACAGATTGCAGATAAACAAGTGCAAAATCATTTATATTACTTGATGAAACGTCTATTTTGACAGGCGTTATTTTAGGTTCAATATCAAACCAATAGCGTTCGGTATTAAAGGGATAAGCGGGCAATAAAGGAATTTTTTTAAATTGATCATCACCATAAACATCAACCCAAGCAACTGGATAATGCTTACTATATAAATCTGCTAAAATCATTAACTTATCAAAGTAATTTATGTTTGTCAGATCAGAATAGTTTTTAAGAGACTTGATTGTTGATTTATAGCTATATTCTAAGTCTAGCACAGCAGAAGGGTCTTCTTTACCAGTACTCAACAACACATTTGATGGTGCAATATTATCTATTAAACTTTCTAATGCCGCACTCAGTTCTGCTACAGATGCCACTACAAAACTAGATCGTGATGAAAAATGCGTATGACCAGTGTTTAATGTGTAGCTAAGCGCTGATAAATTAATATCAACGTTTTTAGTTAACCACTCTAACAAGTTACACATTTTTTGTTGCAAACTTTTATTATGTTTTGCTGATAAAGTTATTAAATAATAGGGTTGCTTCTTGATATGTTTAGATGCGCAAGCAGATGACTCTTCAATCACAATATGTGCATTCGTTCCACCAAAACCAAACGAACTAACTCCTGCCCGTCTAGGTAGCTCTTCTCCATTATCATTCAATAATCTTTTCCACTCTTGCGTATGATTCACTAAGTAGAATGGACTATTCACTAAATTAATGTAAGGATTTAATTCCTTGCAATGTAAGTTTCCAGGAATCTTTTTATAATGCAGTGCAAGTAATACTTTTATAACGCTAGCAATACCAGAGGCAGGCTCTAAATGACCAATATTAGATTTCAAAGATCCTAAGGCGCAGTACCCTTTTGTGTTGCTATCGTTATCCAAAGTTTTAAACGCAAGTTTTAAAGCTTCGACTTCAATAGGATCACCGAGCTCAGTGCCAGTGCCATGAGTTTCTATGTAATTAATGGATGCAGGATTAATATTCGCATTGACATAAGCCTCCATTAACAACTCACTCTGAGCATTTACGCTAGGAGCCGTCAATGACTGAGCCCTACCGCCATGATTGACTGCAGTGGCTTTAATCACGCCATAAATATGATCACCATCTTTTTCCGCTAAATGTAATGGCTTTAATAATATCGCGCCTACACCCTCACCCTTCACATATCCATTTGCACTCTTATCAAAAGTTTTACATCGGCCATCTGGTGATAACGCACCTAGC
>DHXK01000103.1:0-3185 GCA_002413665.1 Legionellales bacterium UBA5158
CAAAGCTATTTCAGAAACTGTGACCCACTATAAAAATCAATTAATTCAGAACGAACTACCTGACCTTATTGATGATGAGAAAATGGAGCTAACTAATATCATGAAAAGGTTATAATAAAAATAATTCTTATTCATATTTCCAGGTTGTTCCTGCCATATTATCTTCTAAAATAATTTTCATCGCTGTCAATTCTGCACGTATACGATCCGCTTCCGCCCATTGCTTAGAAGCCCGCGCTTGATTTCGTGCGACAATAAGAGCATCAACTTTATTCACATCCACATTTGAGCTTTTCTTTTCATTCATTAAAAAACTATGCGGGTCATCTTGAAGTATACCCAATACTTTGCCGAGTTTTTTTAATAACGCGCCATGCATTGCAGCAAGATCTAAATCACTTTCACGCAAGCGCTGAATTTCATGCGCTAGATCAAACAAAATTGAAAAGGCGATAGGCGTATTAAAATCATCATCCATTGCTTTCACAAATTTTTCTTCATACTTACTATCTGCTAAGGAATTAGCATTTGGCAAATCACGTAATGCGGTATAAAAACGTTCTAATGAACTACGAGATTGATGAATAGCAGCATCATCATATTGCAAAGGACTGCGGTAATGACTAGTCATCAAAAAATAACGTAACACTTCTGGAGCATGATGCTCAAGAGAATCTCGAATTGTAAAAAAGTTACCAAGTGATTTTGACATTTTTTCTTTTGCAATTTGCAAATATCCAGCATGCATCCATACATTGACAAACTTTTGTTGAGTAGAAGCTTCAGCTTGTGCTAATTCATTTTCATGATGTGGAAATATTAAATCTTTTCCTCCACCATGAATATCAAAGGTATTTCCCAAAAAACTAGTCGACATCGCCGAGCATTCTATATGCCAACCTGGTCTACCCGCTCCCCAAGGAGACTCCCAATGAGGTTCATTCGGTTTTGCAAGTTTCCATAAAACAAAATCTAAAGGATCATGTTTCACATCATTTATTTCAACACGAGCGCCACTTTCTAACTGATCAATATTACGATGCGCTAAACATCCATAATTTTTAAAATCACGCACGCTAAAATATACATCTCCGTTACTTGCCACGTATGCATGATTATTCGTTAATAGTGTTTCTATCATGTTAATCATTTGCGGAATAAATTCAGTAGCGGTAGGCTCATGATCAGGTAATGTCATACCTAAAGCAGAAAAATCTTCATGCATAGCCTGAGTAAATCGTTTTACCAAAACATTAAAATCTTCATCATTCTCATTTGCACGCTTAATTATTTTATCGTCTATATCAGTGATATTACGCACGTAAGTCACATCATATCCGCGCCATTGCAAATACCGAATAACAACATCAAATGCTGTGTAAGTACGCGCATGACCTAAATGACAATAGTCATATACCGTTACGCCACAAACATATAATTTTACTTTACCAGTTTCCATAGGTTTAAATATTTCTTTTTTACGCGTTAGGCTATTGTAAATTTTTAACATTAACTAGCCCTCACCCATTGTAGTGCTTGCTCAAAACGTAACTGCATTTTCTCTTGACCTAACAAACTCACAATCTGAGGCAACTCAGGTCCATGTTGCTGACCTGTCAATGCAATTCGCACCGGCATAAATAAATTTTTACCGGATACATTTAAATTTTGTTTTACATTATTAAGAATAGCTTTTATATCTATTCCATATTGATTAATACTTTCTAATATCATCAGAAAAAATGTTTCGCCAACTTCTTTTAGAACGCGAGATTGTTCTTTATCAAAGGTTAGCTGTTGAGAAAATAAAATATTGATCCATTGCTTGGCTTCATTGGGAAAACAAATATTAGGACGCACCACTTCTATAAATAAATCTCGTAAAGATTCAGGAACATTATTCTTAATGTCATTACCAAGCCACGGCCAAACATCGTTTGTATCCATAGCCATCACGGCTTCTTTTTGCCAATGTAATAATTGATTTCTATCAAAGCGTGCCGACGAACGACTTAATTTTTCTAAGTGGAATTCTTTTGCCAGCTCATCAAAACTCATTAAACTATTTTGCTCATAAGTATGACTTAAGCGTGATAAATAATTCAAAATAGCTTTTGGTAAATATCCTTCATCACGCAAATCATGCAGGCTAAAACTTTCTCCACGTTTAGATAATTTTGCGCCATCATCACTCGTGATTAAAGACAGATGTCCGTATTTAGGAGTATGCAATTTCAACGAATCTAAAATCATTAATTGTCTTGGAGTATTAGCAAGATGATCTTCGCCCCGCAATACTTGAGTGACACCCATTAATGAATCATCTATCGCGTTACAAAACATAAATGATGCTGTGCCTTCTTTGCGACGAATAATGAAGTCGCCAATATCATCACTATTGAAATGTTGCGGGCCTTTTACCGCATCCAAAAAATCTATAGATTTTTTATCAGGCACATGAAAACGTAATGCGGGTTCTTTTCCCTCAAGAATTCGTGTGGAAATTTCTTCTTTGCTAAGTTTAAAACAGGTTCCCGGATAACGAGGTGGTTGACCACGAGATAATTGCAACTTTCGATTTAATGCTAATTCTTGATCGGTACAAAAGCAAGGATAAGCTAATCCACGATCTTCTAATTCATCATAAAACTTCGCATAAAGTTCATGCCGTTGAGATTGAAAATAAGGTCCATGTGGCCCTCCTACTCCAGGGCCTTCATGCCAAGCAATTCCTAACCATTGCAAATCTTCTTGCAAGATATCTGAAAATTTATCTTCTGAACGTACAACATCAGTATCTTCAATACGAAGAATGAAATGTCCGTCAGTTTTTTTTGCATAAAGCGCACTGAATAATGCGGCACGCACATTACCTAAATGCAACATACCAGTAGGGCTAGGTGAAAATCTTGTTCTTATCATTGTCTGGCTTCCATCATTAATCGTTTCATTTCTCGCACCGCACTTTCTAACCCAGTAAAAATAGCTCTAGCCACGATAGCGTGGCCAATATTCAATTCATTCATTTGGGGAATTCGCGCGATGTCTTGTACATTTTGATAATGCAATCCATGGCCTGCATTGACTACAAGCCCTGCGTTGGCTGCGTACTCAGTCGCAATAACTATGCGCTTTAATTCAGCTGCGGCTTGTGATTTTGTTTTTGCGATGGCATATTGCCCTGT
>DHXK01000103.1:3236-4941 GCA_002413665.1 Legionellales bacterium UBA5158
ATGGCATATTGCCCTGTGTGAATTTCTATTGTGGGTGCACCACATCGCAGAGTCGCATCGATTTGTTTAAGATCAGGATCAATAAACAAAGATACATCGCTTTCTATCGCTGCTAATCTTTGACAAGCATCACGTATATAAGATTCTTGTGCAAGAATATCTAAACCACCTTCTGTCGTCAGTTCTTCGCGTTTTTCCGGTACTAAGCAGCAATGTAGTGGCTTTACTTTTTCTGCAAATGCTAACATGTTTTCGGTGACACCCATTTCGAGATTGAGTCGTGTCAACAAAATAGCTTGAATCAATTCTACATCACGTTCTTGAATATGACGGCGATCAGCACGTGGATGTACTGTAATCCCGTCTGCACCACCTAACTCAGCTGCGTACACAGCTTCAACAGGGTCAGGATAGCGTGTATGACGTGCTTGACGCAGCGTTGCCACGTGATCCACATTCACACCCAGAAAAATATTTTTATTCATTCTGATGATACCTTTGTTCTACGCATAAATAATTGACGACTCTGTAAACGTGCTTGCCCCAGCAAAGGAGCTAACGCCAAACGCATTAAACGCTTAGCATCTCGCAAACAAACTTCATCTTCTAATTCCTCATTGGCTAAGGCCAACAAACTTTTTCCAGAAAAACTAGTCGCCAAGCTGTATTTTTCTGCGTTCAATTCAAATCCATGCTCAGGGAAAAAAGAGTAATGGCTTTCAGCGACCAATGGTTTTTGTGAACTCACATCACAGGCCAACTGTAATCCATAACCTACTTCTTCTAACAATTTTTTCTCAAACAAACGCAAGCATTTTTGCTCTACACTCGCGCCTTGCAATTCTAGCAGCGTATTTTGATAAATGGTATAAAGCTGAGGATATGGATCATGTTTATGCAACACTCGCATTAGCAGCTCATTAAGGTATAAACCACTTAATAAACACTCACCGATTAAACGTGTTGGATGCCCGTTTGCTTCAACCGCGAGCAACGTTCCCAAGTCTGTTTTGCCTTGCCAGGTAATGAGCAAGGGTAAAAAAGACTGTAAAATAGGCCTTAATCGCGATTGGCTTTGCCTAACTCCACGCGCCACCAACGTAATTCGCCCATATTCTTCTGTTAATAAATCGAGCAGCAGACTGGTTTCACGATAAGGTCGGTGATGCAGAACAAAAGCCGGCTGGAGAGAAATGCGCATGATTGATTACGTCGGTTAAGAGGCAATAATAATAACATGAAATTGGGAATATTTTTAGGATACAATCATCAACCACACAGCTATGAAGCACCAGTTTTTAGCCCCTTATAAATCAAGGAGTTACAAAATCGACAAAAATTTATCGGCGAGCTAAAATGTAAGGTAAGCCTCAAACACCACGAATAGCCTAACTGGCAAGGAATTCCTCATGTTGAGCAACACTAGATCACCTGTTACCTCAACTTCGATTTAAAATGGAGTAAGTTGTCTTCGGTTTCAAAAATTCATAGCAATTTTCGCAGTCGATAATTTCGCTCGTCCTGGCATATATTTTATTGTTATTCCTGGCTATTTTTATGATAAAACTATGCCAGAAATAATAAAATCAATTGTAAATTTATAGTAAGCTTGGCAATTACGTTACGTGTATGGGGTTGGAAGTAAAATACGTCAGGTTTTGGCAACTGGTGCGGCAGAGCTGGCGCAGTTAGGATTTATTATTAG
>DHXK01000217.1:0-8980 GCA_002413665.1 Legionellales bacterium UBA5158
CCGAGCCGCGACCGTCAGGGAGTGATGCAGCTAGGTATGGTGACGCTTCCTGACGGTCGCGGCTCGGTAGTGGCTATCACCGAATAACAACTAATAATCATTAAATAGGCAATACGACAATATGGCTGAACTGGGCAATCTATATGTTATCTCCGCACCTTCTGGGACAGGTAAAACAACTCTCGTTAAATCATTAGCTGAAGCTTTGTTTGGGGTAACCGTTTCCGTTTCCCACACCACCCGACCAAAGCGACCTGCTGAAACACATGAATTGAATTATTATTTTGTGTCAGAAGATGAATTTCAAAGCATGGTGACACATCAAGATTTTCTAGAGCATGCCACTGTATTTGATTATCATTATGGTACATCACGAACATGGGTTGAAGAAACGCTCGCACGAGGCGAGGATGTTATTTTAGAAATCGAATGGCAAGGTTGCCTTCAAATCCAGCGACTTTTTCCTAATTGTATCAGCATCTATATTTTACCACCGTCCATCTCAGATCTGTTTCAACGTTTAACCAAGCGCAACCAAGATAATATAGAGATTATTCGTCAGCGCATTGCGGATGTGAGAGAAACCACTCATCATATTGGCGAATATGATTATATTGTTATTAATGATGACCTTGCGACAGCTTTAAATGATTTAATCATCATTATTCAAGCCGGCCGTCTCTTGCAAGGAAGACAAATCATCAAACATGCGAAATTACTTACACAGCTAGAAACTGCAAAGCTGGATGAGTTCTAACCATCTATTCATTCACATTGAGATTAGTATAGTATCCACCCAACAAAACGGGTAAAATGTAATGTTTAGTCAAATGAATCGATTCACGAGGTAGTATTCATGGCAAGAGTTACCGTTGAAGATTGCTTAAAAAATGTAAAAAACCGTTTCGAATTAGTCATGATTGCCGCCAAAAGAGCGCGACAATTGATGCGTGGCAGCGCTGAACCTAAGGTTGCATGGGAAAATGACAAGCCTACTGTTGTCGCTTTGCGTGAAATTGCATTGGGATATACTGATTTCAGCGATGCGCATAATGAACCAGCGCCTGTCGTTGTTGAAGAAGAAACAATCATCATTGCATCTGACAACGAAATCATTGAAGTTACTGAAGTTCGAACAGAATTTTCCGAACCAGGCCAAACTTCAGAACCTGAATAAAGCTATACTAAAACTTAATACATAAGGTGGGTCAAGGTACAACTTACCCACCCTTTTTCTTACACGGGGAGCAGAACGCGTGGCTGAGTTTGAAACACTACGCCAACAGCTAAAAACGTATCTTACTGGCGCTGAAGTTAACGCCATTGAGAAAGCCTATGTTCTCGCAAAAGAAGCCCATACCGGACAAAAACGCCATACCGGCGAACCTTACATTACTCACCCTGTCGCTGTCGCTACTATTTTAGCTCAAATGCGCATGGATCCGCCCACGATTATGGCGGCCATATTGCATGATGTGATTGAAGACACCTATATTGAAAAACCTGAACTCATAGAAAAATTTGGCAAAGAAGTAGCAGATTTAGTCGATGGTGTTACCAAGTTAACGCAAATTACTTTCGAAAGTCACGCTCAAGCTCAAGCAGAAAATTTTCGCAAAATGGTAATGGCAATGGCGCGCGACATTCGCGTCATTCTCGTGAAGCTTGCTGATCGCCTGCATAACATGCGCACCATCAACTGTCTTCCGCCCAAAAAACGTAGGCGTATCGCAATCGAAACCTTAGAAATTTTTTCACCCATAGCTAATCGCTTAGGTATGCATGCGTTTCGAATTGAGTTTGAAGATTTAGGATTTGCAGCTTTGTACCCCATGCGTTATCGCATCGTTAAACAAGCTGTTATCAATGCGCGAGGCAATCGCAAAGAAATCATGGAATTGATTGATAACGAAATTCGAAATAATGTAAAAAAAGCGAATCTGCCATCGTGGAAATTAATCGGTAGAGAAAAACATTATTATAGTATTTATAAAAAAATGCGTGACAAACATCTATCGTTTTCCGAAATCATGGACGTTTATGGATTTCGTGTCATTGTCGATAAAATTGATACCTGCTATCGCGTACTGGGCGTATTACATAATCTTTATAAACCACTCACACAACGTTTTAAAGATTACATTGCAATTCCCAAAGCGAATGGCTATCAATCTCTGCACACAACTTTATTCGGGCCTTACGGTGTTCCGATAGAAGTGCAAATTCGCACTGATGAAATTCATAAAATGGCAGAAAATGGTATTGCTGCTCATTGGCTTTATAAAACCGAAAAATCTGTATTTGATGATGCACAAATACGCGCGAAAGAATGGCTTAAAAGCATTTTAGAAATGCATAAAAGCTCCAAGAATTCATTGGAGTTTATTGAAAATGTTAAAATCGATTTATTTCCGGATGAAGTTTATGTCTTCACACCCAAAGGAAATATATTAGAATTACCTTCTGGAGCAACTCCAGTTGATTTTGCTTATACTATTCACTCTGACATTGGCAACACCTGTGTCGCTGCAAAATTAGATAGACGTTTAGCGCCTTTAAGCACCCCTTTAACCAGTGGGCAGCAAGTAGAAATTATCACAGCTCCTGGAGCAAGGCCAAATCTTGCGTGGCTCAACTTTGTCGTGACAGGCAAGGCACGCAGCAACATAAAACATTTTCTGAAAAAACAACAACGCGAAGAATCGATAGAACTAGGCAAACGATTAATAGACAAAGCATTGAGTAGTTTAAATTTAAATTTTCCGTTGATCTCCCCGCAACAATTGGAAGTGGTCATCAAATCTTTTGGTTTAGATTCTGTAAATCATTTATTTGAGGAAGTAGGATTAGGTAATCGCATCGCGATCTTAGTGGCAAAACAATTAGCGAAAATCAGCGAAGCTACTACACCCTATAAACCGACCGAAATAGCAGCTTCACAACATCCATTTGCCATCAAAGGGACTGAAGGCATAGTCGTCACTTATGCTAAATGTTGCCGCCCTATTCCTGGCGATTCTATCGGCGGTTACATAGAAAAAGGCCATGGCTTAATTGTTCATATTGAGCAATGCCCCAACTTAGAAGCTTTCCGACAACAACCTGATAAATATGTTTCTTTACGCTGGGAAGAAAATGTCCCCGGTGATTATTCAGTTGATTTACGTGTAGAAATTCTAAATCAACGTGGCAGTCTTGCAGGACTTGCATTAGCTATTTCAGATTTAGATTCCAACATTGAAAATATTAATGCTGAAGAATTTGATGGTAGATATTTTGCCGTGAGCCTAACGGTGACTGTCAGAGATCGAGTCCATCTAGCTCGTGTTTTACGTAAAATTCGCAAAACAAAAAATGTTATTCGAGTGATACGTTATAAGCCTCGATTAAAAAAGAAAAGAAAATCTTTGAAGGTGAGGTAAACAAATTGTTGGGTTTCGTCAAGAGCACTCAACCAAACCTACATTTTATTCATCTCAGCTCGTCGTGATCGCTTTATTGTTTTTGATAAACCAACTTGCCAGCAACAATAGTTAGCACTACATTCAAATCATCATCCAAAACCACTAAATCCGCATCTTTATTTATTTCTATACTACCTTTTTTAGCAAATATATTTAAAGCACGGGCAGGATTTTCCGATGCCATTTTTACAGCTTCGGCTAAACCACAACCGGTAAATTTTATCATATTTTTTATCGCAGCACTCATCGTTAAAACGCTACCTGCAATAGTACCATCTGCAAGCTGTGCATGACCCTGCTTAACATGCACTGACTGACCGCCCAAATCATAACACCCATCTTGCATGCACTTTGCTCGCATTGCATCTGTGACTAAAATAATTTTATCTTTACCTTTTAACTTAAATGCTAAATTAACAACTGCAGGATGCAAATGAAATCCATCTACAATTAATTCAGCCATCACACCATCTGATAATAATGCGGCAGTCACAGCGCCTGGTTCTCGTTGATGTATGCCACTCATAGCATTAAATAAATGCGTTATGTGAGTGCAGCCAGCTGCAATAGCCGCCATCGTTTCTGCATACGTTGCATTGGTGTGACCGATGGAGCACACTATTTTTTCTTGAAGTAGATAACGAATTAGTTCGTCACTTTTGGCCAACTCGGGTGCAAGCGTGACAAGCTTAATATTATTTTCAGATTTCACTTGCCATTGCTGCATAAGATTTACATCTGGCAATATGATCTTATCACCTGGCTGTGCGCCCATTTTTTTGGATGATAAAAATGGACCTTCTAAATGTAAGCCTAATATTTCTGCGCCTACTTTTTTATTTGAAAGATTATAATTTTTTACCGCCTCAACTGCAGCATCAATATAAGATACTTCTGCTGTCATTGTAGTTGCTAAAAAAGATGTCGTTCCTTCGGATGCAAGAGCCTGACAAATTGTAGATAATGCTTCAGCGGTAGCATCCATGACATCACAGCCTTTAATTCCATGCACGTGCATGTCTATAAAACCCGGAACAATATGATAGTGACTAGGAAATTTAAAATGATCAGCAGAAACTATTTCTTTTGTAATTTTTTGAATTATTCCATTTTCAATAACCAAAGTTGAGTCTGTTAATATTCCTTCTGAAGAATAAATATTCCCACCTGATAACATTAAATTATTCACCATGTTTTTGTTACCTTGGAAAGATTGCTAGGTTGATCGGGATCTAATCCACGCACTACAGCAAGCTGTGACATCATTATATAAAAAGCTTGAATCACCATGAGCGGATCACAAATAGGATGAAGCACAGATGGCATAGGTAAAATAATATTTGCATATTCTGTTAAATTTATTTTTTCATTTGTTGGCGCAGCAAGTAATACACATGCTCCTAACTCATGCATGCGTTTAGATAGTGTCAACATACTTGCGAGTGATTCATCATGCTGAATAAACATCAGCAATGGAAAATCTTTTTCGATTAAAGCAAATGGTCCGTGCAACAATTCCGCTCCACTAAATGCTTCCGCATGTATGCGTGCCGTTTCTTTAAATTTTAATGCAGCTTCTTGAGCAATAGGATATCCATACCCACGCGCTACAACAAACGTACTATTTTTTTCACGATAGATTTCTAATGCTTTTGACCAATCCATCTGAGTCGCTGCAGTCAACGCTTCAGGTAATTTCGTTAACATTTGCAATAAGATTGGATCATGTTTTAATAAAGCAACAAAGTGAACTAACGCACTGAGTGTTAACAAATAACTTTTAGTCGCAGCAATTGAAATTTCTACGCCTGCTCTAAGAGGAATAACATACTCTGCTGCAGCGCCTAGAGGCGTATCTGCCTGGTTGACAAAGGCCACAGTAATCGCCCCTGCTTTGCGTGCCTCTGTTAACATTTCTACAAGATCAGGGCTTTCTCCGGACTGTGAAATAGCAATCACTAAACAATTTTTTAATAATAAATGTGTTTTATAAATAGTGACAACAGAGGGTGCAGCAGAAGCTGTGACGATTCCCATTTGCGTTTCTAATAAATATTTTGCAAACGTTGCAGCATGATCTGAGCTACCGCGTGCAATGGTCATTGCAAAAATAGGAAGTTGCGCACGCAAACGTGTTGTTAACTCAACCAGCACTGCGTGATTGGCAGAAAGCTGCTGAGCTATCAAGCCAGGAACAGAAAGTGCTTCTTGATGCATATGTGATGACATGAATTTCCTTAAATTTTTTACTAAATATTTATCGGTCAACCGAATTTCACACCGCCATTTGTTTAATCATCAAAATCGCACCCACATTCGCATCACCTAACCTAGGGACTAATCGTGCACGTAATTCATCACTCAACCAAGGCTCAACAAAAGGTGCAATCCCACCGAACAATGCACATGGTAATGGCTTATCTTTTTGTGGTTTCACTTTCTCTAATGCACTTCCCACACGATTAATTGCGATGGCTGCTTTCTTCATTAAACGTGTTGCCCAATAATCATTTTGTTGGCTGTGATTAATTACCAAAGGTGCTAGTCGACCAAATTCACTGGAGTTAGCACGATTTGCCCAGGTCACAAATTTATTTAAATCATTCTGAAAAAAAGCAAATACCTCTTCTAGCAAAGGAGATTTTTCAACACGTCTATCTAATCCTTGAAAGGTCAAACGAGCTGCTTCTAATCCTAACCAAGCACCTCCGCCTTCATCATCGTGAGGGAAACCCCAGCCACCCACTTTATTTTCATGACCTGCTTGAACTTGATAACCCACTACACCAGTGCCAATAATAATGATTGCACCATCTTTTCCCGCATGCGCACCTATGCAAGCAACATGTGCATCAGATGTTAAATGAATGGTGGTAAATGGATGCGTAAAGTTTAAATATTCTGCTCTCACCTCAGGTAATTCACAACCTGCCAAACCCAAACCAATGTGAAATCGATATTGTTTATCGTCTAAAGAAATATCTTTCAATTGTAATACTTCATTTAACGTTTGATAAATTGTCTTCCATACTGTTGCAACAGGTAAGCGAGTAATATTGGCTGGACCCCCTATCGCAAGCCCTAACAGTTTTCCGTCTGCTGTTTCAACGCGAACTTTTGATTTCGTCGCTCCACCATCGACACCAATATAAATATCTTCCATTACTGACATGCCTCACTCTAAAAAAAATATATTATTCTAACCTCGTCGCCGCAAATGCGACAAAGGAATTCTGACTACACCTTCATCATCTGCTGTATAATCTGCAGTTTCCGGTGGCCCCCAAGCATGTCCATAAATAACTTCATAAGTTGTATGATAAACATCATCAGGAAACAGCTTGTTTTTTGCATATTCTAATAAATTATTTTCCTCAGGAATTATCATTCCTGTCACTTCTAATTCTTCTATTAATTGACTTACATCTCGATAAGTTAATGTCAAATAATCCACATCCATCACAGGATCAGAAAACTTTGCTTGCACTAGTATGTCACCCAGATCATGCATATCAATAAAATCTGGCAGTATTGAATCCGGCGTGTCAATTCGCCAATCTGCTAAAGTATCAGGGCCTAAACTTGTAAATACTAATAATCCTTCTGGGCGTAAAACTCTTTTCCACTCTTTAAAAAGAGTATTCAAATCACCTACCCAAGGTAAAACTAAATTAGCAAATAGCAAATCAACAGAACCATTTGCAAACGGTAATAACATGGCATCTGCACAGATACATTGTGATTGAGGAACTTGCGCTTGCGCATACTGCAACATAGAATAAGCGATATCCACTCCCACTACGGTTGCATCAGGATAGAGCTGTTGTAATCGCTCGATAGAATCGCAAGTGCCACACCCCACATCCACAATTAGCTTAGGCTTAAGCGTCACCCACTCCAATCGACTCAGTAATTCTGCTGCAGCATTCGAAGCTAACACAGCTAACTCTGCATACTTTTTAGGATGCACTGACATTAATTTTTTTTGTATTTTATGGGACATAACGATGATGACTAACCTTAATTATTTTAAAAAAATAGCTAACTGGTTTTTTCCTTACACTTGCATTTTGTGCAATTATCCTAGCAATCGCCAACAGGACTTATGTGAGGCTTGCTTACAAGAACTGCCTATTTTACCTCAGAGTTGTCCACGCTGCGCGAATACTTTTGTGACTCCACTCCCAAATGATTTGATCTGCGGTAGCTGCTTATCACTGAGCCCTCCCTTTGATGCTACTTTTGCTTTATATGATTATGTGGCTCCCATCACTAAACTGATTATGGAATTAAAATTCCAGGAGCGCTTAATTAACGCTCGCATTCTAGGTGAGTTAATGTGTGAAGCTGCAGTGACACTATGGTATAAAACATCGCCACTTCCGAATCTTATTATTCCCATGCCACTCCATCCAACACGGCAGCGAGAACGTGGATTTAATCAAACAATAGAAATTGCTACCCCCATTGCAAAAAAACTTAACATACCACTTGAAAAAAAAAGCTGCCGGCGTATTAAACACACCTCAGCTCAAGCACGCTTGCAACGAGAGGAGCGACAACACAATCTGCGTAATGCTTTTCAAATAAATAGTAATTTTAGGGGTTATCATGTGGCTGTGCTAGATGATGTCATTACGACTGGGCAAACTATTACGCACTTTTGTAAAGCCTTACGTCTGGCGGGTGCTGACAAAATTGATGTCTGGTGCTGTGCTAAGACACAATACAAAAGTGAGTAAAGAGGATTACGTTAAGCACCGCTATCTGTTAAACTCTGTCTCCGCAACTGGACACTTCACATTATTTAGGGTGAAATATGCAAGACATCATATTCTTTATGCAACATCATTTAGGCTTAAGTATCGCATTTGTAGCGACTTTAGTGTTGTTAATGATAGTCCAATTCATTAAGCAAAAAGGCGAAGCAGCCCAAGTAAGCCCCGCCCAATTGACTCAGTTAATTAATCGAGAAAACGCTGTCATTGTAGATATCCGCAGCGCATCACTCTTTGCTGATGGTCATATTATTGGTTCTATTTCTATACCGCTGACAGAGCTAGAAACGAAAATCAAAAAACTCGAAAAATCTAAAGCAAAACCAATTGTGATAGTCTGCATGCTGGGTCAGGAATCCCAACGCGCTAGTGCTATTTTAACTAAACATGGAATGTTAAATATCCGCACACTTCAAGGTGGAATCGACGCCTGGCGCAAAGCGGATATGCCACTGGTTAAGGGGTAAAAATATGGCCAAAATAATCATTTATTCCAAAGATAGCTGCCCTTATTGTGTCTGGGCTAAAGAACTATTAAACGCAAAAAAAGCGAGTTACACAGAAATACGTGTGGACTTAGATCCTGATAAATTAGCAGAGATGGTCAAATTAAGTGGCCGTCGCACTGTTCCACAAATTTTTATTGATGATCAAGCAATTGGCGGCTTTGATGATCTTTCTGCTCTTGCAAAATCCGGCCAACTAGACAAAATGTTAACCTAACAACCCACTACCTCA
>DHXK01000217.1:9029-11894 GCA_002413665.1 Legionellales bacterium UBA5158
AACCCACTACCCTTAATAAGGAACTTTCTCAATGCCAGATAATTTATTGAAAAAAGACGAAAAAACTGCTGAACCTAGCTTCGAAATCCAACGTATATACGTTAAAGATTTATCTTACGAAGCGCCAAATACACCGCATACTTTCAGTGATGAATGGAAACCCGAAGTACAATTAAATCTGGAAACAAAAAGTAACCGCATTCAAGACAATGTGCATGAAGTCATCTTATCTGTGACTGCAACCGTTGGCAGCAACAAAAAATCAGCGTTTTTGGTAGAAGTTCATCAAGCTGGTATTTTTAGCATATCTGGCTTTCCTAATGATCAATTACATCAAATGCTAGGTAGCTTTTGCCCTAACATTCTTTTCCCTTATGCGCGTGAAGTGGTTTCGGATCTAGTGGTTCGTGGCGGATTTCCACAACTTATTTTAGCACCAGTGAATTTTGATGCGCTTTATGCACAACATCAAGAAGAACAAAAAAAGGCACCTAAAGAAACTGCTGAAGACAAGGAAGGGAAGATTCATTAGTGAAAGAAAACCCCTTTACTCAGCCTATTGCAATCTTAGGAGCTGGCTCTTGGGGTACGGCGCTCGCTCTTAATCTAGCTAGGCGCAATCAAACAGTACGCCTGTGGGCTCACACCCAGACACAGGCCGATCTGCTTAATGCCGATCGATGTAATGTTCGCTATCTGCCTTCTTATTCTTTTCCCGATAGCTTATCCGTCACCAGTGTACTTGCTGAAGCAGTCAAAGACGATTGTGACATATTGATTGCAGTCCCTTCTTCTGGATTTCGTGATTTATTAATTTCTTTAAAACCCCTACTTAAAAAAAGCTCTCGCATAGTCTGGGCGACGAAAGGTCTGGACCCAATAACAGGCCAGCTTCTACATTCAATAGCCTTAGATATTTTAGGTGATCATCACAGTTATGCAATTTTATCAGGGCCTTCTTTTGCTAAAGAAGTCGCAAAGGGATTACCCACCGCGATTGTTGCCGCCAGTGATGACACCACTTTTGCAAACGATCTCATGTTACGTTTTAATAGCGATATTTTCCGCGTATATCTCAGCACAGATATCATAGGCACAGAAGTAGGTGGTGTTGTGAAAAATGTACTCGCCATCGCTATCGGTATTACCGATGGCATGCAACTTGGCGCCAATGCACGCTGCGCACTTATCACTCGTGGTTTAGCAGAAATAGTACGACTAGGCTTAGCACTGGGTGGGCTATACGAAACGTTCACAGGACTAGCAGGATTAGGTGACCTTATTTTAACCTGCACAGATAATCAGTCTCGAAATCGCCGTTTTGGTTTAGCGATAGGAAGCGGTAAATCAATAGAGAATGCAGAAAAAGAAATTGGTCAAGTCATAGAAGGTAAACATAACGCTGAACGTGTGGTTCAACTTGCGCATAAATTAGGTGTCGATATGCCTATCAGCAGCACCGTGTTGAAAGTATTACAAAATGAAATAACGTTGCCTCAAGCTATGCAAAGCTTACTTTCAAGAGCGCCAAAAGCTGAGAACAAATAAAGATTGCAGCAACGCATCAGTCATACATCAATTGATCCAGCGCCGTCATATCACCAGGCACTGTCGATTGCACTAATTCAAACAACACATCGGTCACACATAACATACGCAAGACGTTCGGAGTAATATCATCAAATACAATTCTCACCCCCAAAATAGCACCTTCATGCTCTTCAAACGTAACCCCAATCCCATATCCCAAACATAAAGAAGAAAGCTGATCTGCACGCCTAGCGATAGCGGGTAACAAGCCCGTGGGAGCAAACACTTCATCCACCGTCATCGGTCTACCATTTAAGCTAAAGCGCGCACCCATAGTACGGGCAACACGACCTAACTGCTCAGACATATCCATTGTGTCACCTCACATTTTCCACCAAGGTTGGGCGATTTTTCGAGGACCTGCGATGTAAGAACGTAGCCACCGAGCAAAGACTTCAACCGTAAACCCAAAGTGCTCAAGTATTGTAAAAAACACCATCGCTACGATAGCAAGACCGAATGTTACCCAAGTAATATGGAACAAAAAGATTAATAAGGGAAAACAAGCTCTAAAATCTACAATCCACATGCGCACATTTCTTGCCGAATCGCGCCAATGAGCCATGAATATTCTCCTTTAGAACCATAAATGCTCAGATCATTTTTATCTGAATTAATCTCGCGCGTCTTACGCGTTGCGAGTCTCACAACTTGATTTTAGCGCTTATTCACATAGCAGGTCTAGTGCCCATTTTCTCCTAGCAAATTAGGGGCTTAAGCGCTGTCACTCGTTTAAGTTTGACTTGACTTTAGCCAGCCGACTTGATTCAATGCCTGATTAAAAGCACTGTTTACACAAGTCGATCCTGTATGTTAATTATACACAATTTGTGGCGTATTAGGGATAATAACAGTTTATGAACATTAAGTTTGTCGTGATCGTCACTTCATTTTTTGTCCTTAGCGCCTGCGCTAAACCGCCACCTCTTTATACTGGCCCAACCAACGCTGATCGATCTCTGGCTGAAGCCTCTTATTCTGTTAGCCGCTCTATTGTTAATCTCAGTGAAGTTGCTCAAGCTGCCCATCCGCTTCCTGCTCTTGAGCCACCACCGAATCCAGCCAGTTATGGTATGGGCGGCACTACAACGGTTGATTGGTCAGGCCCTGTAGAACCCTTATTAAAACAAATAGCCAACACCACCAATTATCGCCTGACCGTGCTAGGTACAGCACCTGCCATTCCTCTTCTTGTCACAGTGTATTCAAAAAATGTGCCTATAGCCGATATTTTACGCGATGCAGGCTACCAATGTGGACGTCGCGCAACAGTAG
>DHXK01000217.1:11983-14905 GCA_002413665.1 Legionellales bacterium UBA5158
GTTTACCCAGAAAATCGTGAAATTGAATTACGTTATGCGAAAAACTAACCAATAATAAATACGCTATTTTGGACACGACGCATGAACGAAAAGCTTATTAGCCTACTCACTATCGCAAGCTTGCTGACTGCGTGCACCCCCTATTACCGTCATCATGATGTTGACACAACGAGTCTCGTTGAATTGCAAGGTATCAAAGCAGGCACCATTACTGGAGGGCTCTCAGGAGCCGAAATAGGCCAGTTACGCTTAAAGGCTCTCGAAGATACCGCTATGAGCTTAGGTGCTCAAGGAGGCCTTGCCTCGGCATCAGAGCAGGTGAATTTGAATTTAAATAAAGACCACAAGCATTTAGATAGTATTTTTAACTTTAACGGCATGATGTTAAGTCATGGTGTGTTACCGCCTGTATTAGTGCAGGGTGACAATACTTTAAACTTAGATGATCCAGATACTATTCGCATTTCAGATAAAACATTTAAGATAGTCCTACAAGCTCGTTTTGCAACTACACCTCCCAACTGGCACGATTATCTATGGTTAGGTTATGAAAAGCCTGAAGTCCCAAATAGAGTTTTGTTACCTAAAACAAGAGAAGAACACGAAGTTTGGAGCAAAGCGATTGCCTTAGGTTGGGAAAGGGGCACTCAACAAGCTTACAGTATTTTTCAACAAAACCTTGCTCGTTTAAAGCGTGATTATAAAGGCATGATTTTGTATCGCAAATTGCTCCAAGAAAAAATGATTAGCGCACCCTTTGTTTCCAAAACAGAATTAGGCGTGACAGGTGATGGGAATGACATGCGCGTGAATGATCAAGTACTACGAATTACAGAACATCCTCAGCTGCAAACAGAAAGCAACAACTGGAGAGCAATCGTGGTGAAACAAGATGACGAATGAATTTTTATTCCCACAAGAACCGATTCGCCTTTCCATTGAAGCGTTAGACCAAGTCTTAATTCATTGCGTCAATCTGGGAGCATCAGATGTAACCATTCAAACAGGTGAACCTGTTTACGCTGAAATTTTTGGACGCATAACAAAAGTAACACGCCGCAAATTAGCGAATACAGAAGTGGGTGAAATCATTAATGCTATGTACGGACCTAACGGTACTGCACAACTGATGTCAGGAAAAGACGTCGATACACATTATGAAATTCGACCTAATCGTTCTGATCGATTTCGTTTTCGTATTAATGCAACGGCTTGTCAAGTCGAAAGTCATGATGGAATCCAAATTACTGCACGAACCATTCCCAGTGATCCTCCAAAATTAGTCGACATGAACTTACCTAAACCCATACTTGATTCGCTCACACCTGAACAAGGTGTTGTTTACATCACTGGTGCAACGGGTTCTGGTAAAAGTACATTATTAGCAGCAGTTATTCGCAGCATAGCCGAAGATGTAGAAAGTCATCGTAAAATATTAACATACGAAGCACCTATTGAATTTGTTTATGACAGCGTAGAAAAAACCTCATCCATTGTCAGCCAATCTGAAATTCCAAGACATTTACCCAGCTTTGCTGCAGGCGTACGTAATGCGTTACGTCGCAAACCGCGATTGATTTTAGTCGGTGAAGCGCGCGACTCTGAAACTATCAGCGCAGTATTGGAAGCAGCAATGACAGGTCACCCTGTATATACCACCCTGCATAGTAACGGTGTTGCAGAAACAATGCGTCGCTTAGTCACCACCTTCCCCAGTGAAGAACGTCAAGGCCGCACGATTGATATCATCGAAACTATTCGACTAGTCGTCTCTCAGCGTTTAGCTCCCACAGTCGATGGCAAACGAGTTGCACTACGTGAATACTTAGTATTCGATGAAAAGCTTCGCGATGTGTTGTTAGATACAGACATGCTGAATATAACTACTACCGTGCGAAAACTGGTACGTGAAAAAGGCCGCACGATGGAAGCTGATGCCAGAGAAAAATTTGAAGCAGGGATTATTTCAGAACGTCATTATCGGTTAATTGCTGAGATGGAAAAACGTGATGAATCTGAAAGCCAGCCCAGATAGAACAAAGAACTAGCTTTGGTGTTATAGATCAAACCTTAAATCCCCGCGAACAATACTTGCAAAAAACGTCAAAATTGACGATAATTACTTGCATAAAACGTCAATATTGCCGGAAACAACAAGCATGGAACGATTAATCCTCCTAGATCTCATAAAATGGAAACAAAAGAAACATCGTAAGCCACTGATTCTAAAAGGGGTTAGGCAAACTGGAAAAACATATATCCTGAAACAATTTGGAAAGGATCATTTTGCACATTTTCATTATATAAATTTTGAACAGAATCCAAAAGCCGCTAGTCTATTTACATCAGATTTCGACCCGAAACGTATTTTAAATGACCTACGTTTTCTATTAGATCACTCTATTGATGAAAAAAATGATTTACTCATCTTTGATGAAATACAGGCCTGCCCGAAAGCATTAACTAGCCTTAAATACTTTGCTGAGGAGCTACCAGAGCTGGCACTCTGCTGTGCTGGCTCTTTGTTAGGGCTACACTTAGGCGATGCTTCTTTCCCAGTAGGTAAAGTGGATTTTTTTCATATGAGGCCCATGTGCTTTGTTGAATTCCTGAAAGCAAATGGCGATCAAAAGTCATTATCACTTTTGGATAATTGCACGCAAAATGATTCCATTTCAACTATTGCCCATGATTACTTATGGCAACAGTTTAAAATCTATCTCGTGACAGGCGGCCTGCCTGAGGTCGTGCAAATTTATCTAGATAACAAAGATGATTTATATACCGCTTTAAAACACGTTCGTCAAAAACAACATGAGATCATTTATGGTTATTATGCAGATATCGCAAAACATGCAGGCAAAGTGAATGCTATGCATATTGATCGCGTTTGGCGTGCAGTCCCAAGTCAACTTGCGCGAT
>DHXK01000217.1:15067-18050 GCA_002413665.1 Legionellales bacterium UBA5158
CAAGATGGGTCTGCGCAACGATTCCAATTCAAAGGAATTATACCAGGCATAGATCGTTATCAACGACTAGCGAACGTCATTGATTGGTTGCTAGCAGCTGAACTGATTATCAAGATCCCTATTATTGAGCATGTTGAGTTACCTTTAATGGCTTATACAAATGAAAGTCATTTTAAATTATATTTATTTGATGTAGGCATCTTAGGTGCGCTATCTGATTTAACACCAAAGTCTATTTTGGATTATGATTATGGTACTTACAAAGGCTATTTTGCTGAGAATTTTGTCGCAGAAGAGTTTTTTGCAAAAGGCATTACTCATTTAACGAGTTGGCAAAAACATCGTTCTGAGATTGAATTTTTGTATGTGCTTGAAGATCAAGTCATACCCATTGAGGTTAAATCAGGCTGGGTGACACGCAGTAAAAGTCTTAATATATATGCTGAGAAATACCATTCACCCTATCGAGCAACCTTCAGCGCTAAATCACTTCATATTGATCTAGATAATAATTATCACAATTATCCGCTTTATATGGTCTATTGGTTTCCATTGGTAAAAAAGATGTAAAGTTATTTCTAAAGACTTGTCACTTGATTCGCATGAAATTCAAAAAGCAGAAAAATCATAAAGCGAAATGGAAAATCTAGCTGCCTAGGAGTGAGCGCAGGTAATTGACGGGCATGAAAATCCGTAATGAGCTGCTTGAATGTATTTTTAATAGTTTCCCTCTTAAAGAGAAGCATAGTACATAAAGCTTCTTTTTCAAAAGGATACTTTTGGAATGGGGAGTGGATAAGTGCATTACTAGCAGTATTACCTACAGTGTTTAGCATTATTCTTCTAGTAACTGGCTAAAATCAATTAGCTCAGAAAAATATCCACTGTCAATGACATCTTCATGAACACCATTAACGTGTATCAGAACAGGACGATAAGAAAAATGACGCGGCAATTTCAGTCTCGCAATCTTCTCTTCTACTTCTTTAATAATATCTACCCCAATTTTATGCCGAGAAAATTTAATTTCACATACATATACACTATGAAATCGAGTCTGAATCAAAAAATCAATTTGACAGCCTAGTTGTCGATTTGTACCTCTTTGAAAAAAAGGATTATGAAACACAATATCTTCAGGATGTATCCCTAATATCTTTGTGATACCTCTATGATTATTTAAAACGAGATTCTCAAATTGCAGACCCATTATAGTATCCCAGCCCGGCAATGCGGTAAGTGTCCTCGCAGTGAAAATACCCTTCTCAATTTTCGCTTTATTAGGCAGTATATATTTTAAATAAAACCGCAAATAATTATCGCATAAACGATAAGAACTCAATTTAGAAATCTTTCCTGTGTTAATGTGCCAAGTAAAATTTCTAGAAATAAAACCACATAAAACCAAATCATTTAAATATTCGCTTAACATCCCGGAACGCGCCAATCCCACCCTAGCTGCAAGTGTTTCCTGGTCAGCATCACCCATAGCTAATTGCTCAATAATATTTTTATAAAGCTCAGTTCTATTTAAAAAAATATCTGTGAAAATATGCTCGAACTCGTTAACTAAGGCTCCATATTTAACAAAACATAACTGTTTAATATTCTCTTCAGCAGAATGCTTTGGGTCTATCAATTCAAGATAACGAGGAATACCTCCCGTTACAGATAGTATTTTCAATTTTTCATAAGCTGAAACCCCTCGCCCTTTCTTTTTCCAAAACTGATTGCAATCAACCAGAGGAAGCTCATCTAATGTTAAGTACATAGAAGGTCTGCCAAGAAAGCCTGTACTATTAATAATATTCTTTTCAATCCAAGAAGAAACGGATCCACATAAAATCAAAATGAGCTTTGGATTTTGGCTCAATTTCATATCCCATGCATTTTTTAGCTTTCCTAAAAAAGTAGGATCGCTTGACCCCATCCATGATATTTCATCAAATAGTATAATCACCCTATTTTTTTGGACTTGTTTTGCCAATAGTGTAAATAAATCCCCCCAATCTTGCATCTTTATACCAGGCATGCCGAGATTCTCTCCAAGCTGCCTTGAAAACTCATCTCGTTGAGATTGAGCAGTTATACCAGCAGTAGGCGGCAACCCTGAAAATGTATAAAATTGAAAATCTTTTGCAAATTCTTTAATAAGACGGCTTTTCCCTATACGCCGTCTACCCTTGACGATGACAAGACTAGCACTGCGCTTATTCAATAATTGCTGAAATATCTGAAGCTCTTCTTTTCTTCCAATAAAGACTGATGCCATATGCTCACTACTAATAAATTAACTATAAGATAATACAGAGCATACACTACAAATCGACAAATGTTGATTTGTAGATGCAGGAAGTCCGCCTTTATTACATCTACAAATTAACATTTGTCGATTTGTAGTCTTGACACTCAAAAAACAAGACCCATTGACACATCTTGTCCAGTAAGTCTATAATTGCTAGACATACTGGACGCATTGAAATGAAAATAGCAAACTTAAGAAAAATGGCGCTAAATGAAGAGATTGATTATCTTTTTCTTAAAAATGCATTAAAATCATACCGCTATCCCAGAGCAAAGATTACTGCCCTTTTGCGCTCACAGGTGTTGATCCGCATAAAAAAAGGGCTGTATATTTTTGGCAAGGAATATGCGCTAAAACCTTATGTTAAAGAAACATTAGCGAATCTCATCTATGGTCCCTCGTGCATCTCACTTGAATACGCGCTAGCCTTTTATGGCTTTATCCCAGAACGCGTTGAAACAGTGACCTGTATAACCAATAAAAAAGATAAAATATTTAAAACGCCTGTGGGGTTATTTACCTACCGATATTTACACCCTCACAAATATCCCATCGGTATTACTCAGATTATGTATGACTCCACTCATCCCATATTAATCGCAACACCCGAAAAAGCGTTAGCAGATAAAATGTTACTCGAAAGTCCAAATCTTCGGTTGAGCAACAACATTGAATTAG
>DHXK01000217.1:18210-18720 GCA_002413665.1 Legionellales bacterium UBA5158
CATTTGAGAATATCGCCTGAAAAAGTTGCATCCTTAAATTTTAGATTATTTAATCAAATTGCAAACTTATATCAGAATGACAATATTGTGCTGTTAAATACTTACTTATCGAACATGAGAAAATCTAAAAATGGATGATGCAATACACACAATGCTCTCGCGCTACCAGTGCACCAGTGCTCACGATTATGAAAATGCATTAAAAGAAATTATTCAAGAAATTGCATTATTGGGTTTATGGCGTGCAAAATTTTTTGAAAAAGCAGCATTTTATGGTGGAACTGCATTAAGAATACTGTATGGCTTAGATCGATTTTCAGAAGACTTAGATTTTTCATTATTAAAACCAGATAAAGATTTTCAACTCAATCCTTATCTTTCTGCGCTCAGCAAAGAACTTTCAAGTCTTGGCTTTAACGTAACAGTGGATAGTAAAATAAAATCTATAAAAACAGCGATTCAATCTGCATTTATTAAAGCTGGAACGAAAGAACTTTTTTTAAAAATTAA
>DHXK01000112.1 GCA_002413665.1 Legionellales bacterium UBA5158
TTAAAATGGGATTAAAAATTATTCTGTGCAATACCGGGGGCTGCTTATTGAACGCCTATATGAAATTTTTTATTAAGCAAGCCTCATATTTAATAATTATCAGATTGTTAAATTTTTTAAAGATTGTTTCTGTTTATGTAAGGTTTATATTAAACTCCATATTCTTTCATAATCGTTTTTTTTATCTCTTCATAAGCAGTTTTAAAAAAATTTAATCTATATCGTTTGAATTTCATAACTCAATCGATTATTTGATTTTTTCATAATAATATTAAGATCTTAAACATTTATATTCCTAAAGCATATATCAATTACGCTTCACAAAGCAGAATTAATTTGTCACTATGGCAAGTGCGATCATTGCATCACTCCATCAAATTCCCTACTGGATAAAAAAATAAGGATATATATCTTTATGAATTTTTCTAACAGTTTATTTAAAATTTTTTTATTATTTATTTTATTATCAATTAGCAGCTTAGTATTTTCTGAAGGTTCCATTCTTAAAACAAATGAAGAGTTTACATTTAAACAAGCAGCTGGATTCAATGCAGAAGAACCTTATTCACAAGTTTGGCACTATAAAAATAGCACTTATCTTGTTTGGGTAGACGAAAAATATCGCGCCTGGGTTACTCAAGTCACTGATGGAAAAGCCGTTACAGTACCTGTAGATGCACAGCCTGATTACTTAGTGCAAGCCGATGGCCATCATCGTTTTGCATTAGGTGTAGATAAATCAGGTTACATTCATGTGACTGGTGACATGCATCATTATAGTGATTTATCTACTGGGGTTATCACGCCCTATCCTGTGCGTTATCAAAAAAAGAAAATTTTATACTGGCGCTCTAACAAGCCTGAAGATGTTTCGGGTGGCTTCAGTTTTCGTGGTGACACATTTGACACCGCTATTCCTGGTGGTGGCTGGATTTTAGGCAGATTTTTTACCGATAACAATGGCGAATTATTTTATTCATCGCACGTGCATGCCTATGAATCGTCTAATAACTTAGGACAAATGGCGGTTGGTCTTTATAAATATAATACGAACACCCAATCTTGGGTTTCTATTGGCGGACTTGCCTCAAAAATAGATCCTTACTTATCCCATCTTTATCCAGTCTTTTATTGGGAAGACAGCGGAATGTCCGGTGGATGGTTTCAGAATTATCAAGCTAGTTTTAAATTTGATAAAACGAATCGGATGTATTTCGCAGTCACCAGTAACACTAACTCAGCTTTACCGGGTGCAAACAGACTTTTATTTGCCATGTCTGATGATGGCGGTCTTACTTGGAAAACGGCGAATGGAAAAGTCATCGGTCCTTTGCCCTTAAGAGGAATTGATAATTTACCTAACACGGCGGATGTCGTTGAAGATAGCGGCACCACAAAATTCTTTGGTGCGAAACCGGGTTTAATTGTAGATAAAAATGGAAAGCCTGGCATTAGTATTGACGGTAAATGGCGCGTATGGAATGGCAATGCATGGACCCAAGATACAAAACAAAACTTTGGATCTATGCTCTCTGCCGATACCGGCTATCGCTTACCTAATAATAATTTAATCATGAATGCATTAGGCTTTAATAAATTATTACGCACAGAAACATTTGACACCCCATCAATAGGCTATGACTTTATTGGTTACAAACGCTTAGCTTGTCTTGATGATTTTGGCTTGAGAAACAGCAACACCATCTATGGTGTCGGCGAAAAAGAGGATGGCAGCAATGAAACAATTTTAAAAACAACAATTGAATCTGCTCCGCTGCCAGCTGGATGGGCCAATCAAGATATAGATACAGTTAGCATGCCCTATGGTGGTAATGCTGGATATTCGAATGGCAATTTTGTACTGACTTCTTTTGGTGAGGGCTTTGATGGCACAAGCGACTCGTTTCATTATGCTTATAAAAAAATGCGTAGTAATGGCACCATCACAGCGAAAGTTAGCCCACTGGAATTAGCTAACGGACGTGGTGGTATCATGATGCGCGAAACATTAGATGCTGATGCAAAGCATGTGAGTGTTTTGATTAACGCCAATAAGAACATTAATTTTTATGCGCGAAACACGATCGGTGGCTATGCTAATAGTGCAGAAACCCCAAATATCCCTGCGCCTTATTGGGTAAGACTCGTTCGTGCAGGTGATGTGTTCACTGGATATATTTCTCCAGATGGCAACACTTGGAAACAAATTCAATCTGCCACCATTTCAATGAATCAAGATATTTATGTAGGCTTTGCGTTGGCAAGCTACAGACAGAAATGGTTTATGGATGCCACGACTTTTGGAAATGTTAGTGTGCCTGCAGATATTTGTGATCATGTTAATCCTTCTTTAAGCTTCAGTCCTGCCAGCCAAGCAGGACCAGCAGGTGGTACTGTAAGTTATGTTGTTTCAGTAGTGAATAAAGATAGTGAATTGTGTGCTGCTACTAATTTTGACCTTACTTCAGTTTTGCCCACCAACATCACAGGGAGTTTGGATGTAGCAAAATTGTTGCTTGTACCAGGTGCAACAGGCACGACTAATTTAAAACTTAATTCTACTGTCAGTACTCCTGCGAGTAGTTATAAGTTTTCAGTGAAAGCGGTTAATGGCGCATTAAGTACTGTGGCGGAAGGTACATATTCAATCACGAACGCATGTGTCATGTCAGCGCCTACGATTACCATTTCACCTTCAAGCAAAACCACGTCGGGTGTTACGCCAGCGAATTATGTCGTCTCCATTTTAAATAATGATACGCCAGCCTGTGCAATCCGTTTATTTAGTTTTTCTACGGACACAACTAACTATTATTTAAAAAGTTGGATGGAGCCGTACAATATTCGTCTTGCACCAGGAAAGACAGCAAATTCATTGTTAACGCTTACCCCTGCAGAAGGTTTAAAGCCAGGCACTTACTCGCCCTCGACTTATACGCAAAATGGTGGATTAGGTAAAACCAATTTAGTGTATGAGGCCCAACAAGCTGTTACTGTTAAAACTACTACGAATCAAGCAGTTTATGATCGAAAAGCGACTGTTTATAATGCTGCTCTGTATGCGAGTGTATTGTTAAATAATCAACTTGTACCTAATGTTCCAATTGAAGCCACGCTAACCTGGCCAAATGGCACATCACAAACCATCAGTAGCAATACAGGCGGTGGGACCAGAACGTTCTTTCAAGACATTCAAATGCAAAGTCCAGTGGGGATTTATAACTTTAGCGTGACAGCTACATATCAAGGCAAAAATATCAGAAATAATGTGATGTTTTCAGTTAGATAATTAAGTACTACTCATAGAGCTCTTAAAAAGACAAGTAACAGCACCCGTATGTGAGTTATATAATACTCCGGCATGGCTATAAGCACCTGTTGATAAATCAAGTGGTACACCTGCAGTTGCTACTCCATGAAATACAGGCCTAGTTTTTTTTGAACCAATATTTTCTACACCCATACCAGAGATTGAAGTATCAAAGTTTGTCAATCTTTGAATAAGTTCGCCCCCTGATGCATTTGGGCATTCAAACCGTATCGTTTCCTTATGTACAGTTGCAGCCATTGCAGCAGGTGCTGCCACTGATAATCCTGGCAGTGCCACTAATGAAGCCATAACAATATTTAACTTTCTCATTTAATATTCTTCTTAATTATAATGTTAATCATTAAAATTTTATTTATTTTTTAAAAGTAAAATAGGTGACAAGCTATGCTCTTCAGCAATTAACTTATCAATATTTTATAATTTTTACTAAAATAAATAGTGAATACTTGACTTGAATTTATCTGTGAGTGTGTACGTAGAAAAATAAAAGATCGCGATAATTATTATCGTTAGCATTGGCTTGTCAGTTATTTAATTAGCAGCTTTATTGAAAAATTTAATAAATTTTTGATAAATTTTTTCAACAGACGCAAAAATAATCTAAGAAAAGGGCCAAAAAAAGCTTATCTCCCCATTCGTCGTTGTTGCGTAGGTTCCACCACCGCATCAGTATCTGCATCAGCCACAAAGGCAGAGACTTTATTGGGATCTTTTTTTACTTTATCAATTTCGGTTACCAGCTCTTTAAAGTTTAATAATGTTTCTTTACCCAGGAGGCCGTGTATCCTGCTTTCCAGCTTATTGACGTCCCTATCAATTATTTCTCTCTCTAGTAGGCTACCACTCTTTTTATCCGCCTTAAGGGCGTCCGCTTGGGCTTGCAGTTTTGTACTTTTTTTCGTTATTTCCTCAAGGTCCTTGAGCATTGATTCCATTGACGGTGCAATGGGAGGAGAACCTGAATGCTGAGCCTTCATTCTTTTAGCTATCGCTGCATGAAGACGGCTTTGTTCCTCTGCAATATCTGCTAGATGTTGTTTTCTTTCTGCAATTTCTTTATCTACTGCTTTATTAGTAGGTAGAGCTGCTATCTGCTCCAATATTATATCAGTTGATGATTTTTTTGGTTTTACTTTCGAGGTATCCCCTTCTACTTTAATACCTGCCCTTCTTGCAGCTGTCATAGACATTACCCCTATTACAGAATCTGATGTATAGCTTAATTATAGCAGGTGAAAATTTTTTGCTCATATTTAGCGTAAATATATTTTTTATGAAATTTTGATAAAAATCAAGTGCATGCATTTTTTAATCTATCATGGACCACCCATGCCAGATCATATTTTTTGCAGTCTGCTATTATTAATGTTAGAAGTCTTCTAAAGCTGAGGGAGTGCGGTTATGAGTTCATTGCGTATGATGAAAGTACTAGATGAAGCAGAGCTACCAAGCAATAAATCCAGAGTAAGTTCAAATCATGCGTGATCACAAAGATAAGTTGGCAATGCCTACTTTTGATGAGAAATTAATGAATAACATTGAGGCCATGGATGTGGATGCCACTGCACCTACCCATCGTCGGAAAAGAGTTAAGTTTTCTTACCTTATTATTTATTAAACATGAGCGAGAATAATATGCAAAAATCTTTATTAATTACATCAACTAAAAAGAATTTATCTTTACTCTCAAAACAGGGTGCTACTAAGCTAATTTCAAAAAGTCATCCTGTGCATATGCTCAATAATTTTTTAACCACTTCCATCATTCAGAAATTAGCAGATCAAGAAAACATTTCATTCAAAATGTTTAAGAATTATTTGCGCACTCAAGGGAAAACTGCAACTAAAATATTAACGCCATCTTATTTAGCAAGTGGAGAGGCAGGAGCCGCTTTATTCAAAGAATTCATGCAAGAAAATTTAAAAAAAGAAAACGTAAGTGACACACAAAATTATTTTGCACTTGGCGAACTACCCGAAGATGCCCAGCAAACCATTTTATCTTTTTTAGATAAAAGAACAATGGCTGTGATGTCTATGACTTCCACCACTTTTAATCAAGAAACCAAGCATATTGTTTATTGGCACGATAAATTAATTGAAGCAGGATGTGATATAAAATTATTAGAACATGTTGTAACCACAGAAACTATTCAGGACTACAAGCACTTGTATCATGTGTTTAGTAAGATGTCATATAACGATAGAATTAAAATCACCGAACCTTGGGAGCTATACTGTTTAAGTGGTGAAGTAAATGCTATGTTTTATGCAATAGAACACGAAGGGTTAACTAAAGAAACAAAAAGCAAAAATGGTAATAACGCACTGCTATATGCAGCCCGCGGTGGTAGTGTAGCAGGAATAGATTTCGCAAATAAAATACTAAAGATCCCAGCAAATAGTGCGAACGATCTTGGTTATAATCCTTTACTTTATGCTGCGTACTTAGGAAATGTTGCGGCAATAAAACATTCTTCCAAGGATTTAGATTTGCCTCCAACAGTTACCGCTAAAGATAAAGCTAACATACATCATTTTGCAGCGTTAAGCGGTAGTCTTTCAGCCTTAAAGCATACTCTTAAGAATTTTAAAAAACCTAACCCTAACAGCCTCACTGAGTACGGAGAAAATTTATTGCATTGCGCAGGTAAAAGTGGAAGTGTGAAGATGATGGAATTTCTCATTGACGAGCTTAAATTTGATCCTAATGTTGTAGATAAAAATGGTGAAACATTTCTTCATTATGCTATTCGAAGTAACGATATAGATGCAGCAGAGCATGCATTTAAGAAATTTAAAAATGCAGATGCTAATTGGGATCCATTGTTAGTTGTTAATAAAGAAGGTGAAAATTTATTACATGTTGCAGCTAAAGATGTAGATATTAAAATGATGGATTTTCTAGTAAAAATCTTCATGAAAAATAAAAATAAAGAAGAGCAAAAATTACTAATAAACGCCGTGAACAAAAAGGTTCTTCTACGGTCTTATGA
>DHXK01000237.1:0-3013 GCA_002413665.1 Legionellales bacterium UBA5158
AGATAATTTGCTTAGGCTGAGTAATAACTGTAAATACTAAGCTGAGAATAATGCATGTAGTAATCGGAAAATAAAAAGTAAATCCGCTACGTTTAAACAGCATATCCCCTGGTAAATGACCAAGACCGAATTTTTTTAGCAATGTCCATAAAAAGCCAAGCAATATTAGCATCAAGCCAAAAGTGATTAACATCCGAGACATTCGTTTTGTTCCTAAAATAAGCTAATAAATTTTCTAGCGTAATTATACCTAATTCAAACATCCGTTATAGCTCTTTATGGTGATCAACATGAAAACACTCAACCTTGAGGAAGCAGCAGATTTTTTAAAAATGCACCCTGAAGTTTTACGACTCAAGGTGATAAAAGGAGTAATACCTGGGGCTAAGCCAGGCAGACGATGGTGTTTTAGATCAGATGATCTTGCTGAATACCTCAGATCCCTTTATTCTACCGTTGCTAAATCACCGTTGGGTGTCATTGAAATTGAGAGGAAATCAAAATGGCGCTCTACAAAAGAGGAAATACCTGGTGGATTGACATTGGCTTCAAAGGATCACGCATACAAAAAAGCACTGGGGCGACGAATAAAATAGATGCCCAGCGTCTTCATGATCAAATAAAAGCTGAACAATGGAAAGTGTCTAAGCTTAAGGAAAAGCCTACCAAAGATTGGAATGATGCAGTAGTAAGATGGTGTGCAGAGTCGCAACATAAAAGGACTCTTCATTGTGACCAATCTAATTTTAGATGGTTAGATACTTATCTTAATGGTGAGGTGCTTAAAAAAATCTCACGCGAAAGGATTGAGCAGATAGCTTTGATTAAAGAAGGCGAAGGGGTCAGTCCTGCAACAGTTAACCGCATGTTAGCCCTTGTTAGAGCTGTGCTGCGCAAGGCTGAGCGTGAATGGGAGTGGTTAGGCCGGGCACCTATCGTTCGTATGCGTAAAGAAAATAACAAGCGTATACGATGGATAACATCAGAAGAGACTGAACGTTTGAAAAATGAATTACCGGAGCATCTTGCAGATGCGATGGAGTTTGCGCTTCATACAGGTCTCAGAGAATCTAATATCTCAAGTTTAGAGTGGTCGCAAATTGACTTTAATCGATGCCACGCTTTTATACCGGCACATAAATCAAAGTCTGGGTTAGCTATCGCTGTGCCTTTAAACAGTAAAGGCATGGAGGTAATACAGAAGCAAATTGGCAAACATCCCACCTTTGTTTTCTCGTATATCGGCAAACCCATTCGATGGTTTAACACTAGGGCTTGGAGAAAGGCCTTGGTAAGGGCGGGAATAAAGGATTTCAAATGGCATGATTTAAGACACACCTGGGCTTCGTGGCATGTTCAAAGCGGAACGTCTCTCCATGAGCTGCAACAACTTGGGGGATGGGCTAGTTTTGAGATGGTTTTACGTTACGCACACTTGAGTAGTGCTCATCTAAAAGATGCTGCGGAAAAAATGTACGTTACAAAAACGTTACAGTCGATAGTTGAAGTGAGAGTGTAGGTTGTAGTAATTTGTTAATTATCAATAAGTTATTGATGCCGACGCGCGGAATCGAACCGCGGACCTACTGATTACGAATCTTATTTTTCTATGTATTGCCATGTGCTCCGATAAATAATAATGCATGAATTATACATAACTTTCAATAGCTTATAGCTACCATCTCATATACCCTTGCTCACTGAAATGCACTTAGATATACTTCAGTTGCACTTCAGTTACACTTCACTTTTCTAAATGGGCTTATATGAAAGCAACGATTAACAGTACATTAATATCACGACTGAAACCTGATGTTAAACCCTATGATGTTCGTGATGACAAACTTAAAGGTTTTTTAGTGCGAGTTAATATTAGCGGCAAGCTGCTTTACATGTGTGAATTTGATCGCGGTAAGCGAGTCACGATTGGTAAAGCGGGCATATTAACTCCCGCACAAGCTAGAGATAAAGCACTCGCGATTTTAGGCGACTTCGCCAAAGGTATTGATCCAAGAGAGGTAGTTAAGGTTAAGGTAGACCTTACGCTAAAGGCATTCATTGAGGATCATTACAAGCCTTGGGTAATAGAGCACCGTAAATCCGGCGAGGCAACCCTCGCTCATATTAATAGATGTTTCACCAAACCATTTGGTGATAAAGCACTTATTGAATTTACCCCCGCTTTTGTCGATCCATGGAGAACTCAGCGTCTTAAAGATGGTCGCTCAACTGAAACAGTAAATCGTGATATAGCTACATTTAAAGCTGCAATATCAAAAGCAGTATTATGGGGCTTTATTGAAAAGCATCCATTAGAAAAATTAAAACTTTTAAAAAGAGATAGAAGCGGTAAGGTAAGATTTTTATCCTCAGAAGAAGAAGTCAGATTACGTGAAACGTTAATTGATCGTGATAATAAAATTAAACAAGATCGTGATAATGCGAATCAATGGCGCAAAGAGCGTGATTACGATTTATTTACAGATCTAAATCAATTTGAATATGGAGATCACCTGCGACCGATGATCCTTATCTCTATTAATACCGGGCTTAGGCGTGGCGAACTTTTCAGCTTGCAATGGGGAAATGTTAGCTTTGATCATGCAGTCTTAACGATTGAAGGTGCTTATGCAAAGAGTGGGAAAACGCGCCATGTTCCGCTGAATACTGATGCGTTACATATTCTAAAATCTTGGCGTCAACAAACTGATGGCGTTGATCTTGTGTTTCCTAATAAAGTTGGTGAACGGTTCGATACTCTTAAAAAAGGATGGGCAGGAATTATGAAAGCCGCCAAAATTAAAGATTTTCGCTGGCATGATCTTCGTCATCATTTTGCATCAAGTCTTGTTATGGCTGATGTGGATTTAAATACTGTACGCGAATTGCTAGGTCACGGTGATATGACAATGACGCTGCGATATGCGCATTTGGCACCTGAGCATAAGGCGAATGCGGTAGAAAAACTCGTAAAAATACGTGTGTATGAAGGTTCTGAATTAAAGACTAAGAA
>DHXK01000237.1:3177-3605 GCA_002413665.1 Legionellales bacterium UBA5158
GTAATATGTTGATTGGCCCAAGGCCCTTGTTGATCCAATGCATTCCCAAGAAAAATAAAATTAGGAGTGGCTTTTCTTGCAACGTACCAAGCAAAGTCATACCAATCACGCCCTTTGATATATTCACGACATAATAAAGCATGGCATTTTCCTGCAAAGCAGCTGCTAAGGTCTTGCGCGATGATAGAATAGTCTAAAGGAAATTCTAAAAACTTAACTTCTAAATTAGACCCCAGTGGCGGATTCGTATCAATTTCAAATTTGATTGCGAGTTTCCTTCCGGGGTGATGGACAAACGATAGGTCAATGATTTTTCCAATCGAATCATCTTTTAAAAACATTTTTTTAACGGTATTGTTGACGCGGCTCTTGTCAACAATTTCGGGATGAACACCATATTGTTTACATGTAGCAATAATTGCATCCAT
>DHXK01000278.1:0-154 GCA_002413665.1 Legionellales bacterium UBA5158
AAATAGAAGATAGTAAAAGGTTAAATTCTTCAAAGCCAATACAAATAAGTATTATTCAAAGATATGACCAAGAATCGAAAAAAAATTGTAAAGAAGATATGTCTAAAGTTCACTTAAAAAAAATGAAACTAGAAATTTATCAAATGATGTCTGA
>DHXK01000278.1:345-6233 GCA_002413665.1 Legionellales bacterium UBA5158
AAATGATGTCTGAAAAAGAATCCAACCTAGCAGTAGAAGATATCGATGATAACGATCTCGACGCATTTTTAAAAAAATATAATATCAGTGTTAAACATCTAAGTTGGCCTGCATCTCCAGTCCTAGATAAAGAAGACATGCCACGACATGAATTAATTGCATCTGTCTGGGGTGGAAATAACGAGAGCATTTTAAATAGAGATTTTGAATTCTATAATGAAAATAAAATATTTAAAACTGAGGAAGCTTATAAACTTAGAGAAGCTGGAATTGCCGAATTCAATGACTGTAAAAAAACGATTAGCGACGCTCATCAACTAATAATTCCAAACATAGCACATCAATTGAAAGCACCAGATGCTAATGCGCTTGCTTTTTGTGTTGATTCTGCCCTGCAAATTAATATTATTGGCTCCGCAGGTAAGCCTATCAAAAATTTTCCGGTAACTCTTAGAAACACCTTAGACACCATGGGAAAAACGGTTAGAGTCACTGACAATAATACAGGTTTACTAATCGACACTCCTTTAATTGCAAGCTTAAATCCGATTCTAAATCGTATATCACATGAAACTTTTTTGGAATTTGAACGTAGTAAGCTTAAAACCATGTGGGTTAATAAAATGACTCCGTTGTGCCAAGCTAGTGATTCTGAGGGAAAGACAGTCAATAGTTTTAAAAGCCTTAATAATGAAAATTTTAGTTTTGGCTATATCAGTAAAAATAGTAATGTAGATTCTGAACCGGGGCCAAATGACTGGTTGAAAACGATACTTGAAAATCTGACTAATGAAAAAAACCAAGAAAAAAAACATCATACTATTTTCATTAGAAAAACTGGTGATAATTTTCCAACTCTTGAAACGGATTTAGCACAAATAGAAAAACAGGATAAATTGCTTCATAAAGAATATAAACACATAATAGATCAGGCTGAAAAAATATTGGGTACATTCGACAGTAAATTAAAAAAAATTAAAAAAGAATTTGATTCAGCTTCAGGGCCAGTCAAAAAAAATAAAATAGCACCCTCACCTGAAGACTTAACTAAACTAGCTAAGGATTGTCTTGCTGCAGAGAAATTATATGCGGTTGAATTATTAAAATACAAAGATATTATAAAGCAGAATAAGAAGTTAAAGGCGAAACAAGCAGCGGTATACGAAGCTCAAAAGATTTTGCGAGAATTGAATAATACAGGTGCGAATATAATCTTCGTCGAGTCGTTAGATCAAGAAATTTTATGGGGTGGATTGATAGGTAGTGATTATCCAGCTGTTACTGGAGAAGGGACTGTCATCGAAGCTTTATCCTATGGAGTTAAACCTTTTATTATGACGCCAGAACACATGACATCATTCAGAGAGCAGATTTATAATGATAAACCGTTACTGCTACCGAGCAACTGTTTGCTAGACAGAGTTGAGAGCCAACTTAGTCTAGCAGTAGCCGTTGCTGAAAATATTAAGAAAGGCAATACCTTGATCGAAGAGAATCATGATATCGTAATCGCCCAAAAAGCCAACATAGATCATCAAATTAAAACAGCGGAAGATTATAAACAAATATTAACTAATTTAAAAAATACTATAGCTAATCCACAAGTAATTGAAAAATTATTTAAACCCATTACAAATCTATTATTTAACCCTGAATTTAGTCCTGAAGCTCGCAAAAAGATAATCACTAGTATTGATGAAATAGAACCAAAAGAATCAGTTGTTTTTTCAAAAAAGTTATTATCACAAATTGACAAAATAGTTATAAAAGAATTTGCCCAAATTCCGTATTATAGTTTAGGTCTTAGCTACCAACCTAAAAACAATATTGATAATCGACAGAACTACATATTGGCTGGATATCCCGGAGCAATAAAAGCTAATTTACAATTGATCAGAACTGCATTCGATAAAATTACTATAGAGCCGGAACTTTCTTATGGCTCTACTTATTGGAATGATCTCGATACGTTAGATCAACAACTTGTTCAAATTTTAAATATAACTAAACAAAGGCAGGATTTGTTTGATGAACTTTACCCACCACAATGGTTAGATGATGCCTACTCATTACAAATGAATTTATTATATTTAAAAGGAGAACTTTTAAAGACATATAGTAAAGATAACCCCCCCCCTAAATTTGAAGATGGTGTATTGGTTAGCGATGATGTCGATGATAGATTAGTTGACGCAACATTATTGCAAAGAAGGTTTGAATGGGAAAAACAAATCGACACATTTATAAAAATAAATTCAACTGAAAATCAATTGGTAGTAATAAATAATTTGTCTCAATCATTATGTAATCATGAACCATTTGATAAAAATATAATTTTTAAACAAATTTCTGATAGCTTAAAATCACTGTTGAATCTTTCCTATGAATATCAACGTAACAGATTATTGTTAATATTAAGAGGTATGCTTTTACAATTAGGTAGATTTGACAAAACCTTAGTAACAGAAATAGTAAACATGTATTTGAAATTAGTAGACAAAATAGATTTAAATAAAAAGGGTGACGGATACCCAGAATATATATTTAGAATATATAACCTTAAGATGGAATTGCTTTTTCCTAATTTAAAAGCTAATGATAAACTACGAGAAGCAGCCAATTTTTTCTTCCCCATTATTCAGTGTGGTAATATAAAAAATCTAATAAATGGGTTAAATGATATGTTTAAATCAGTAACCTTAGGATCTGAACAGATTGAAATAGCTAAACATATATTAAATTTTTTACCCATTACTAATTTACCAGTTGAGTATAAAAAAGCCTTGGATCTCGCTATTGTTGCAATTTCTAAATCATCAATCAAAACTAAAAAATTAATTGATTTACCTGAAGTTAAAAAATTAATGATAGCTATGAATTCAATATTGGCTAAGCACAAAGTGAAGAAGGTTGCTGCTGCAGCCAGTTCTTCATCAGGTAGTGCTTACACAGTTCCAATAATGCGAACATCAAATCATACTCCCCTAGTTCTTTCTGACGAGTTGAGACTTAGATTTAAAAACCTTACACTTAAGAGAGATGAATTTCATAAAGCATTAAATATAAGTAACAGTCTTGATGATTTAAGTAAATTACAAGAAATGTTTGGAATTATTTATAAAGACATCGTTTCTTTAAAAGCTAATTTAGGAAAATTTGCAGAAGATACTGAATGGAAAGAATTCAATGACTCAATCACAGAATTACAAAAAAATTACAAAATTAAAAAGGAAACAATTACTAATGCTAATGCTCAAATAACTGAACCAGCAGCAGCCTCCGCATCTTCTGCACCATGGTTATTCTCTAACCTAAGAAGAAGCCCAAGTAAGGATTCAACGCCTGCTGATAAGTTAGAGAATGTAACAGCAAAATCGAATAAAAAATAACTAAGGGTCTTTTAAATACATTTACCTTTCGTGAAGCAACAAAATATTTGTTTAATATATCAATACCAATTAATTTAATTATAGAGCCACCTAATTATGTTAAAAACTTTCGAAGAATTTAAATTATTATTAATCAATTTAAAAAATAAAATTGATCATGGACAAGAAATTGATGCACAATCTTTTCAGGAAATTACAATATTACTATCTAATCCTCAATATAGTTCTGACACACGCAAAAAAATAATTACTGCTATTGATAGTCAACAGCAAGATTCAGATGTTTTTTCAGTTCAATTGCTAGCACAACTTGATAGAATTGCCACAAATAAATTTATTGACAACGTTGATTTTAATTTAGGTCTTAGTTATCAACCTCAAAACAATAATATTAATAATTGTCACAGCTACATTTTTGCGGGATATCCAGGAGCAATAAGATCTAATTTACAATTGATCAGAAGCGCTTTAGATAAAATTTCTAAAGAGAAGGAAATTTCTTATGGCTCTACTAATTGGAATGATCTCGATACGTTAGATCAACAAATTTATCATATTTTCAATATAACTGAACAAAGACAGGATTTGTTTGAAGAACTGTACTCACCACTAAGATTAGACGCCTGTTCATTACAAGTAACCTTATTGAAATTGAAATCACATCATTTAAAATCCTATGTTAATGATAATCCTCCCCCTAAATTAGAAGACGGTGTATTGGTTAGCGATGATATCGATGATAGATTAGTTGACGCAACATTATTGCAAAGAAGGTTTGAAATGGAAAAACAAACTGACATGATTATAAGAAGATGTTCAACTGAAAATCACTTGTGTAGTGCAATAAGTAACTTGGCTCACTCATTAAAAGATCATGCAACTTTCGATAAAACAACTATTTTCAAACAAATTTCTAATAGCTTAAAATCACTTTTGAGTCTTCCTTATATGTATCAATATGACAGATTATTGTTACTCCTAAGAGATGTGCTTTTGCAATTAGGTCGATTTGACAAAACCTTAGTAACAGTAATAGTAAACATTTATTTGAATTTAGTAGATAAAACCCAACAAAATGAAAAAGGTGTCGGATATTCAGATTATCTATTTAGGATATATTACATCAAGATGGTATTGCTTTTTCCAAATTTAAAAGCGAATGATATAATACCAATGTCCTCAAAATATTTTTTCGCCATTATTGAAAGTGATAGTTTTGCTGAACTAATTAAAAATTTAAATAAAATGTTTAACGCCGTAACCTTAGACTCAGATTATATTGAAATAACTAAACATACTTTGAATTTTTTACCCTTAGAAAATGTATCAGCTCAATTTAGAAATGTCTTGGCTTTAGCAATAGATGCAATTCAGCCATCCAAGACTACAACTACTTTAAAATTAATTGATTTAAATGAAATTAAACATTTAATGTCAATTCTCAATGATGCATTATTGCAGGAACAAAATGTAAAGATGGTTGCTTCTGCATCCAGCGCTTCCTCTAGTAGTTCATCAACAGATTCAATAATGCGAATGACAAATAAGCCGAAGTATTTTCTTTCTGATGAATTAAGAAGCCGATTTAAAAATCTAAAGCTTGAAAGGGATGATTTTAAGTCCGCATTAATTAAGAGTGCTAATCTTGATGACTTAAATAAATTACAAGAGATGTGGGAAAAACTACATAAAGAACTTTCTTCTTTGGTAGCTAAAGTAGGAGAATATACGAAAGATCCTGAATGGAAAGAATTCAAAGATTCCATCCAAGAATTAAAAGTTTTAAACAAAAAGCTAAGAGACAAAGCTAAAAAGGTAGTTAAAATTGAGGCCGCAGATCAAATAAATGATAACAGCCCACGCAATAATAAATGATAATAACATAAAAGATTACCTGGACGATCAATTATGGATTAGACCTAAATCCATGATTTTAGATCAGTTGATAAAACTCATCTATTACCGTTATTTATATCCAAAGTGTCCGCGGGCTTTCCATCGCCTGATGATGATTATCTTGAACAAAGAATATTCATGTCGCTACACAATAACTGAAGCTGAGATTGCATTTGTTCGCAAGTTTTTTCACTGACAGTATGAGATTCCGAAAGTGCATAGAATTTTTCTCTTTGCCTGATTAATTGGTCCTGCGCTATCTTGAGCTCTGATTTCAATTGCTGCTTTTGCTGTTCATGCTGATGTTGATCATTTAAGCGTTGTTCTCTTGCTGATTCTCGGTAATGTTCAAGATTTTCTTGCGATTGTTTTTGAAGCTGATGTAACTCATTAATACGTTCTTGTTTATCTTGTAATTGCTGTAACAAACCATCAAGCTTAATACTCAGCATCGCGTTTTCTTTCTGCGAAAATTCTAGCGTTTGATCTAATGTAAGCTTTTCATTGACTAGCTCGTTTTTCTCAAGCGTCCATTGATCAAACATTTTCTGCCAACGCTGATTATTCTTCTTATATTTTTCCCCCTGTGTCAGGATAGATGTC
>DHXK01000041.1:0-313 GCA_002413665.1 Legionellales bacterium UBA5158
CGTGGACCGTAACACTCCGCCTTTTAACATGCCAAATTTCATGTGTATACCACGATAATAAGTACGGCATTAGCAAAGGTAGCCAATTTAATATTAGTCGCTCTTTTAAGCTCTTATGGAGCACTGATGGCACATCACAACAAGAATTTCTGCCCAATTCTAAAATTATTTTGTCACAAGATTTTTTTGAAAGTTTAATTCAAAAACCCATTCCAATAAATTTTAAGACCCTCAACCTTTTGCGGCAGTCACCCTTACAAATGGATATTTACATGTGGCTGACTTATAGATTTTTTTCTTTGAAAAAAGAAAC
>DHXK01000041.1:440-4952 GCA_002413665.1 Legionellales bacterium UBA5158
GGAACAAGAGCTATACGTAATTTTAAACTCAAGTTTTTACAAGCTTTAAAAAAAGTATGGCTGGTTTATCCGACAGCAAACTTAAGTCCAGAAAGAAAAGGATTAACACTTTACCCGAGTGAAACACATGTTAAGAAAATACAAAAAATGAGCAACTAGCCTGTGGATAACTCAAGTTATCCCCGTTAAAACGGTAGCGGAAATATGGCGTATTTCGGTAAAACGGTAGCGGAATTCCGAGAAACGGTAGCGCTATATAAAGATACTTATATTTACTTATAAAAGAACTTATAACTAGGTGAATGAAATCTGTGAATAACTTAGAGAGTGAGATGAGCATGCGGAAATTAAAAATGAAAAATAATAAGTTTGTAAAACGAACCAAAGATAATATTTTTATTTTTACAATTTTAAGTTTGCAAATAACTTTATCTGCATGCGCTCCATCATTTTCTGAAAAAACACAAAATTCAGTTCTGCACTTAACCAATCCACCCTATAAACATTTTAAACAATGGCCAGGCGATGAACTAAATCCTTCGGCTTATTACACCTGCAAAAAATATAACCCCCCCTGCAAATGTAATTTAGCTGTAAAGAAAAAATCTTTTCATACACGTTCATTAAAAGCAGAAAATTTATTTTAAATCATAAAGGAGAAAAAAAATGTTTAACCTATCATCAATGCGCAAAAGTTTTAATTTAAAAAATCTTATTCGAATCATTTGTATCCCTGGTCTCATGCTCATGTGTATGCACGCATTTGCAGCTGAAGGAATAGATTTACTAGCGGGAACTGATGCAGATTTAATTAAAACTATAACCGGAACAGGCAAAACTTATTTATACATTAGTGAATTAATCATCGCATCTGTTGGATTTATCAAAACAAGAAATCCTATGATTTTCCTTGGAATATTAGCACTGTCAGTCGGTTTTAATGTGTTACTTAAGATTGCGGGAGTGGGGGCATAAACATGGATAAGTATTATATTCCACGTTATCTAGATGAACCGATGAAAATTGCATTTATGACATTGGATGAAGGAGTGTCATTAGTTGTTCCACTCTTACTAGGCTTGTTTTTGTTTAACGCACCCATTATTGGGATTGTTATAGGCGCGACACTGGTTATTACATTAAAAACTATAAAAGGGGAGGAGGGGCATTATTTTATATTTCATGCAGCGTATTGGCATCTGCCCTCGCTTATTAAATTCAGATCCACACCGCCATCAAACATGCGTGAGATATTAGGATAATCCATGAAACACATATTACAGAAATCAAGGATTCAACATCTCATTCTGCGGCGTAATGGCTATTTGCTGTTAGCTGTGAGCTCCATTTTGCTGAATGTAGTTCTTGGACTGGGTATGGTGAATGTTGTTGGGCATGAAAAAATTGTTTTAGTCCCACCTGTGATGGAAAGATCAACGTGGGTGACTTCATATCAAGTTTCTCCAGAATATTTATCGGGCATGAGTTTGTTTTTAGCTGATTTATTATTAAATGTGACACCATCGAATGCCATGACGCAACACCAGTTATTTTTAAGATATGTGGATTCACCACAATACGAAAAATTTAAAACAGAATTATTCACTGAAGAAGATCGTATGAAGAAAGAGCATATGACGATGAGTTTTCAACTATCTGATATCCAAGTTGATCCTTCAAAATTTATTGCCAGAATCAGTGGCGACGTGCAATACATGGTAGGTAGTACAATGATGCCAATCAAACATTTAACCTATTCGTTTGCATTTACTTATCACTTAGGTCTTCTTAAAGTGAAATCATTTGAGGAGGTCACAAGCCGTGCGTAAACATATTTTATTTCTAATCAGTATTTTTAGTATATTTTATTTATCTTCTGCAAATGCACTCCAAGTAAAAGCAGTTAAAGATAATACAACAGTATCTTTTAAAATTTCCACAAAAGACTATTCGCGAATTTTTGTGGCAGGAGATCGTATTCTTTCAGTCAAAGGAAGAAATAATCTTTATGAAATAAAAGAATTTAAGGGAAAATTCGATGAAGGAGTTTTGTATATTAGACCAACGGCTATGTATCCAAAAAAACTTTTTTCAATATTCCTAACAACTGAGCAAGGTCATCATTTCACTTTGTTATTAGGGCCTATGAATGTACCCGCTGAAAATATTGAAATACAGCCTATTACAGCTACAAAGAGCATGGCATCTCAATGGGAACAGAACCTACCTTATTCACAAAATATAATTGATCTCATGCGATATATGCGGAATGCAACACATCCAGAAGGCTATGCAGTCATTAATTTAGGTAAAGTTAAACCTAAACAAATAGGAGGCGGACTTTCTATGCAGCTTTTAACACTCTATCGAGGGGGGTTTTTACAAGGTGAAATATGGAAGTTAAAAAACGAATCTGGACACACGCTTTGTTTACATCCGCGAGAGTTTTTCCAAGACAATGTGCGTGCCTCATCTGTCATTGACGAAACATTAGAAAAAGGCAATGAAACGATTTTATATAGGGTCGTGAGTCATGGATAACGCAACTTCAAATCACAAAACAAGATCATCGCAATCAAAGAATCTATTTATTTTTGGTATTGTTGTGATGATCTTGTTAATACTCTTTGTTTGGATGTTATCAAAGAATACAGAAAAAAATAATAAAGTTGTTGAGAAATTAAATTTTTCTGATCCTTTAAAACATGCCGATTCAGAATCAATAGTGCTCGAGAAAATACAACACGGTGTTGAGGTTACTAAAAAACAAACTGAGGATTTGAAAAAGCAGTTTAACGATGAACTTAATACAAAAAATTCCGCGACTGATACTAAATCAAAAGAATTAGAAGAAAGATTAGCAACAATTGAAAAAAAATTAAATGGAGATAAATTAGATTTAATAAATCCTAATTCTGATAAAGGGTATCAAGGCATGGTAATTCCTTCCTCTGCGGGTTACGGGAGCCTAAACCAAACCATTGAAGATGGAATGCGTGAAGATAAATTAACCCTCTCATCAATAGATTCATCTAAAAAGAGTCCATTTAAAAATCCTGAGACTTATGTGCCAGCCGGTACAGTGGCACAAGCTGTGATGCTATCAGGTGCGGATGCATCAGCTGCAGTGACTTCATCGCATAATCCAAACCCTATGATATTTCGCATTATTTCAAACGGTAGTTTACCGAATCACAAAAAGAGCCATTTAAAAAATTGTGTTGTTATGGCATTTGTCAGTGGAGATATTTCATCAGAAAGGGGTGAAATCGATTTATATAAACTGAGTTGTACTTTCTCTAATAATGAAATCATTGACCCAAAAGTTGAAGGATGGATTTTTGGTGGAGATGGAAAATATGGCGTACGTGGAACACCGGTTTGGAGAGAAGGGGCGTTATTACAAAGAGCTTTTGCAGCAGGAACGCTTTCAGGAATATCAGATGGTGTCTCGCAAGCTTATACCATGAATTCAGTATCGCCTTTAGGTACTGTGCAGACAGTTAATTCTGGTGATGTATTTAAGAATGGCGCAGCAAAGGGCGCAAGTAAGGCAATGGATAAATTAGCAGATTATAACATTCAACGCGCAGAACAATATCATCCTGTCATTCAAATTAGCCCTGGCGATGTTGTTGACGTTGTTTTTAAAGATGGATTTTTCTTAGATGGAAAAAAGCACGATCATGATGATGATGAAAATAAAAGCCTACTTAATATGTTTGATATCACCACATCGGGGTCTACGATACCGGCAACGTATTTGCCTTCCGACGAAAAAATGTTGCCATTGTCAGTTGAGCAAGTCAAACGGCTGCAAGAAAAAAACAAAAATCTTGGATTTAGAATAACAAATGATACTAATTCTTAAAGAGGGTGAGATGAAAGTCATTAAAGAAATTAAATACATAAATAAAATTAAAAAAAGGCAGGAAATAAAATTAATGAAGATCATTATTTTAATATTCCCCCTATGCATGTTGATTAGCAGTTGTGCGGGCTTAAATTCACAATTTGATTGTGCGATGAAGCCAGGCATACGCTGCGAAAGTATTGACAGTATTAATGCACGTGTTGATCGTGGAGAAATAGGGAGTGGGGGATTGAGTGACGTTTCAGATCCAAAATTGTCTCAAATGCCGATTTATAAAAATACGCATAGATCATTAATGTCATTAACAAAAGGCGAATCACATCGTGGCGGGCCACTGCGTGGTGAGCCACTTCGTTATGGCGAAACAGTACAACGTGTGTGGGTTGCACCATTTGAAGATAAGCAAGGCAACTACCATCAAGAAAGCGAAATTTTTACGGTGACTAATCCAGGAAGCTGGATCGGTGCTCCGTTGAAAGAAAAAGATGAAACTGGAGAATAACGTATGCTAAAGCAATTCTATAAATGGGGCGAACAGGCAGCAAACTGGTTTAGTGATACAGCTTCATTTGGTGTTCCGCCGAGCGATGCTGACACAAACCGATTTCAAAGTTCATTCAGCCTAAGCAAATTATCTA
>DHXK01000006.1 GCA_002413665.1 Legionellales bacterium UBA5158
GTTCTAACTGCAGATTCTAGGATAAAAAAGACTACCAATATTATCTCGATTTTTTGACTGTACCATTGAGTGATCATCAAGCACGTTCAGCTTTAAGTAAGAATCCAATTAATTATAACAATGCTAGACAAGGATTTTTAGATGGCCGGGTACATCCAGCTGATATTGATGGAGTTATTTGGTTATTTTCAACATTTAATCGTATTTATTATATTAATAATGCAATTAAAGTTTGGACGAAAGCTGATAAATTGATGGGTGGGTTTATTCGTGAGGGTGATAAGTTGTATCAGTTAATATCGACCAATCAAGCTACATCATTGGATATTGATAAACAGTTAGCTCATCTTGAAGAATTAAACCGTAAATTAACAGTTGTGGAAGATCAGTTCTCTTTCACGTTAGGGCAAGCATCAAGATGGTTAGAAAATCTTATTTTTAAAATTCTCATTGGCATAGCGATTACTGTTGAATTTACCGGTATCTTTTTGACAATAATGATAGGTCTTAATATTTCCAGAAACATTAAGGCTATCAGTAAGGTAGCCAAAAAAATCACGAAATCTGATTTTAGTGAGCGAGTCATTGTATCTTCTAAAGATGAGGTTGGACAATTGGCCATTTCGTTTAATGTAATGATTGATGAACTAGATAAGAACATTAAACGACAGCGTCAACTTGAAAATAAATTTAAAAGTATTTTAGAAAGTGCGCCAGATGCACTTGTCATCACAAATCAAGATGGCGAGATTATGTTGATAAACGTACAAACAAAAAAAATATTTGGTTATTCAAAATCAGAAATTACTGGAAAATACATTGAATGCCTTGTTCCACCGCGATTTCGTAGTGCTCAAAATAATATTAGTAACACTTCTTTTTTGAATTCATTTGCAGAGTCGATGAAGACTGGGATAGAGTTATATGGTCTTCGTAAAAATGGAGACGAATTTCCAGTAGAAATTAGTTTGTCTCCCGTGGAAATAGAGGAGGGTACGTTAACATTATATGTCATTCGTGATCTCACAGAAAAAAAGAATATCGAGTTAATGCTAATTGATAAAAATGTGCAACTTGAAAATGCGAACGTTGCTAAAGACCAGTTTTTGTCACACATGAGTCATGAGTTGCGCACACCTTTAAATGGCATCATTACGATGACGCAATTATTAATTACTTCGGATTTGACAAAAAATCAAAAAGATCAGTTGGATATTATTAGTGAATCCGAAATGCAACTATTATTAATAATTAATCAAATTTTAGATTTTTCAAAAATAAAATCAAAGATGATTGAAGTTGAAAAAGTCGTTTTTAATTTGCATGAATTAATTAGAAAAACACTGGCTGTCTATGAAATAAAATCTCAGATAAAAAATATTCCATATCTTCTTGTCTAAATCGATTCATAACAAAGAATCGTCTGCATGCTTTGAAATAGCCATATTGCAGTAAAAATCCGACTTTATTTGTAGCTGTCCTCAGACGATTAATTTCTTTTTCTAATTCATTGTCTATCGCAAAACAAATTGCGCGCGTCTCCACCGGCAAGATAGGCGGATAATCGAATACCTGCTGTTCATTAGGCGCCAATATGTAAAGATTCGACATGATTAATTCTTATTATTTTTTTTCATGTTCTGTTTGGTTTTAGGAATAGACAATGATAATTGTCGTGTTGCTTCATGTCTATCTGCTTGTGCTACATGTCGGTAATGCATTGTGGTTCCAATATCAGTGTGTCCCGCGTTTTCTTGTGCCACTTTAAGGGGGGCACCAGAGTCCAGTAAGCACGTAACATAGCTATGGCGTAACCAATGAGCTGATGCAGATCGTAATTTTGAAGCTTTTCTAGGTTGTGTGAACTCAAGTTTATTTGCGCCTAAGTTAAATGCCCATTTCAGAATTTGGTCAATACGCCGTGTGCTAATAGATTGTTTTAAGTTCTGCATAGGAATAAGAGGCGTCTTCTCTCTAAATTGTGGTTGAGGAGAGGGGAGATCGACTTTTAAGCGAAACTCTGTAAGCGTTTTTAATAACTCATCCGGAATAGGGATTTCACGCAGCTTTTTCCCTTTACCAATAACACGTAAAAACCAATTACCTTCGCGTTGAATGAAGTTCCCCATATGATGGTGAGCAGCCTCTGAAATTCTTAATCCTGTGTAGAATAGTAATAAAATAATATAACGCGCGCGAATGACTTGAAACTGATGATCTTCATCTTTAATCGGATATTCCGATAGTGCGTTCAGTACAGCATGAATTTCATCTAATTCCAAATAACGATCAATAATTTTTAATTGTCCACGATTTCGTTTTTTGCGTCGCCGATCAACGGCAAGTGGATTTCCCGTTAAATAATTTGTTTGCACCAAATAATTAAAAAAAGAATCAAGAATAGTGATAGTTTTATTTAACGTTGTAGGAGATAACCCTTTACTAAAAGAACGCCAAGCTGGATTAATTGATCCATCTTTTAGTCGTCGAGATACTTTTGGCCCGCACCATATTTTTTTTGGGTGTGGATTTTTTACAAATTCCTGATATTCAATTAAGTGATTACGCCGTAAGCTTGCAATATTTACTTTAGCCACGTGAATACACCAAAGTAACAGGCGTTCAATTTCTTTCGCGTACGATTGTAATGTTAAAGGTGAGTCGCGAAACTCGCTCAAAAAAGCTGAAATTGCTTCAGCGTCATTTTTAGCATCTAATAAAGATACGCCTGCGGCTTTATTATAATTGTCAGCTGCAAATTGGATAATTTGATCACCAATATGATGAGTATCATTATTGATTAGAAATAATGGATGAACTATCACAGCAGTTGGTCCAATTTTTTTATTCATTTGCCAGGTTTTCTGTTTCTTCAGACCAAGGTGCGAATCCAATAGAGAGCTTTTTTTGGGGAGCGGGTGGCTCCATAAGTTGGTGAATAGCAGTGATTAAATTTCGAATCGCTCCATCATGATCATCTACCTTTCGTTCTAACTCAACTAACTTATGACGTAAGTCTTTATGCGCTGCAAGCATCTGTCTTAATTTAACGAATGTTCGAACTACTAAGACGCTCACTTCAATTGCGTGTGGCGTGTTGAGTACGCTGGCAGCCATGATGGCGCCATGTTCTGTAAAAGCATAAGGGTTAGTGCGGGAAAATTTTAGGCTAACGAGGTGGTCGCAATTTGCGACCACCTCCTGTTTCTCGTCCGGTGTAAGCTGAAACATAAAATCAGCTGGAAATCTGTCTTTATTTCGTTTAACTTGCTCGTTTAGTCGCTTAGTAGTCACCCCATAAAGAGCGGACAAATCGGCATCTAAGATAACCCGTTGTCCATGTAGTACAAAAATACGAGATTCAATCTGTTTGGCGATGAGAGCGGTAGGGTTTGTGGGCATGGCTTATCCTTAATAACCGTTATTTCTTACCCCTACTCTACCATAAAATATCTATTCTTAGTATAAGACTACTATGAAATAATTGACCTTTGTGGTCTATCCTGCTACTCTCTTTTGAGCTGGCACGGATAGTATGAAGGTGTACCGTTTGAATCTTGACCTCCAATAGTTATCTTACCTAGCAATTTTAAGTAATGATTTTTATAAAATTAATGAACGTACTTAGGGATTACCATGCACAGAATGTTAATAAGGCTATTTTGTTACTCTATGCTTTTCATTTTTAGTAGCAGTGTTTTTGCAGACGACGCGGAAACAGAATTAGCAAAAAAAGCTGAAAATCCTGTCGAAAAAATGGTAACGGTCCCGTTTAATAATAATATCAATTATGGATTTGGGTCAAACAATAACACGCAATATATCTTAGATGTCAAACCCGTCGTTCCTTTTACGTTAAGTGAGAATTGGAATTTAATTACACGAACCATTGTTCCTATTGCCCATCAACCTAATTTAATTGGCCGTGGTTATATTAATGGTGTAGGCGACATTAATCCTACTTTGTTTCTCTCACCGGCACATCCGGGAAAAGTTGTATGGGGTATTGGTCCCGCTTTTATTTTACCAATCGCATCAAACAATCAATTGGGACAAGGAAAATATAGCGTCGGTCCCTCCTTTGTTATTTTAACGATGCCAAGGAGTTGGGTCGTTGGCGTTTTAATAAATAACCTCTGGTCGATTGGTGGTGAAACCAGTAGGCCCTATGTCAATCAATTTACGATGCAGTATTTTATCAACTATAACTTCCCAAAAGGCTGGTTTATCACTTCTGCGCCGGTTGTTACCGCCAATTGGGCTGCTACGGCACATAACGTCTGGACTGTTCCTTTTGGCTTAGGTGTTGGAAGAGTATGTAATATTGGGAAACAGGCACTTAGTGCATCAATACAGGCTTATGACAACGTGGTCACACCAAAAGTACTTGGCGCTAAATGGCAGTTGCAATTAAATGTTTCTCTATTATTTCCCGAGACATAAAATTTTTAGGTATGCTAAGCCGAATGGATCAACTAATGCAAAAATTATTCATTGTACTCAGGCAGGAAATTACAAGCCCCCCCCGCACAGGGAATTTTAAATTATTAGCACGCCGCTCTCTCACATGAATGAAACTTTTCTCCATAGTCGAGTAAGAAGCCGGCATTGCTGCCGACCCCGCTGGGTAGAAAGAACCACAGA
>DHXK01000252.1 GCA_002413665.1 Legionellales bacterium UBA5158
CTTCAAACCAATTTTTTCCCAAGCCTATGCACAATATGCTCTGTATCTGAAATATGTTCAGAATGTAGATTTTCTTTTTTTGCCTCTAAACTGACTATCGCAACAGATTTTTCTATAGCAGGCTTAGCTGGAAAATACTTACTTTTAACCGCTACAAAAGTTGTTATTCCTAAAATGACAGTGCCTGCAATCCCAAGACTGATAGGGTTAGATAACACTGCGGCTGCCACTAAAACCGCAGAAATAGCAAGTAAGGCTGTTCCTATAAAAGATGCAGCACTTAAAAAGAAATTTTTTCTTTTTTCATTACGTATCTTACGCTCTGTCACAATGTTGTTATTTAAATTTTTAAATTTTTGACGTAACGTTAAAATATTTTCTTGGCTATTCACTGAGTAATTAATTTTATTAATTAAAGTGGCTTTGCTTTGCTTTAAAGATTCCAATTTAATTCGATCATTGGGTGTTAAATTTATTTCATGCTTTTCTAGTGCGTCTATTTGATGATGTAAATCACTTACCTGCTTGATTTCCTCTTTGCAATGAGACTCTAAAAATTCATGAATATGATGATTAATGTCATGCTTGACATGAGCGAGCTCTGCTTTTGTTGTTTTTAAATTTTTACTCGCTTTATACCAGAAAAAACCATCAGTAATGGTTGCAATAAACATTGCACCAGCAAATAACATCGCGCCCAAAGGAGCTGTCACAGGATTGAAAATCAATATTGTTCCAGCTATCGTTAAACCTGTTCCTATTGCCGAATTAATAATCTTAACCGTTTTAGTGTTGCGCACTTCCTTACTTATGAAAATAGCTTCCACTAATTCTATTACAAAAAAGGTTCCTTTAATAAATGCATTGAGTGGAGGAAGAATAGTCGCAAGTTTGCCAACAGTATCATGTAGGAGGGTGAGAATATCTTTGATTACCGACCAAGATTTATAGGCTAATCTATAAAATGTATTTGCTTTTTCTAGTTTTTCCAATTGCTCCTTTTGATAAGCAATATCTTCTAAAGCCTGCTGTTTTGCCTCATGCGCCTCTTCTTCTAACGCTTCATTTTTTATGTGTTCCATACGAGCAAAAAAATCATCATTCCTTTTTCTATCATGGTGATCAAACATAATTATACTCCACTAAGAAATTAATGAATTCTTAGCTAAAGTATAGCTTACTGTAGAAATTTATTTAGTCCTGGGTAGCCTAGTACAATCAAATAGATATAATAATTTGCGGGAAATATTGAGTGAGAATGAGAGGGTTTACAATGAGCTTTTCTTTCTCTTTTCTAATCATTTTTTTTATGAATAGTTCGATTTGCATAGCAGAAGCTTTATCACCATTTACTTGCCAAGATTGGGCAATACGTAATGGTTTGAAACTTCTAGTGTATTTACATTTAGCAGAACCGTTGAGGTGCTCTTGATAGCGGCGAGAGAGATCAGTTGTATAACCAGTATAATAAGCGTTGTTATTACACTGCAGGATGTAAACCCAGTAACATCCTGCAGGTTTCATTATTTACTCTTTATCATTCGTAGTATTAACAGATTCTTTCAATTGTGAGCCTGCTTTGAAAACAGGAACAATTGCTCTAGGAATCAGAATTTCTTTACCTGTTGAAGGATTACGTCCTTTGCGCTCTGCACGTACTTTTGTTGCAAAACTTCCAAATCCTGGGATAGCCACACTACCTTGCTCAGTCATTACTTTCTGAATAGTATTAAAGGTAGCTTTAAAAGCTTCTTCTATTTGTGCAACGCTAAGATCTGCTTGAGCTGCAATTGCAGCAATGAGTTCCTTTTTGTTCATTGAGTAAACTTCCTTTTGATAATTATGGTGACACCTGATCTTATACTATGTAGGCCTATGTTTGCCAGAATATCTTAATCATAGCCGATCATGAATGATGCTAAATCAAGTATTGTTTCAGTTACTGAATGTGTGGAGATTTTTTTCTCATTTAAAAAAGTAATAGAACGACTAATAATAAATAAATTAACAACATAATCAAAACATTTTGATAAGATAGCAATAAAAAAAATAATGTGTGCCTTTAATTTTCTTTCTATTCTACATTCGCTATCTCTACCGAGCTTTTTCTTCATCATTTTATTTGTAAAAACCATTTGATTAATGGCTTATTCGGACGCTACTTAATTTTATTTTTTTTATCTTAATTTAATTTTTAACACACATAAACACAGAGCAAGTCCATTTTATTTAAAACATAAAACTTATATCATTTATTTTTTTTGGAATGATAAGCGCAGAAAAATGAAAGGAAATGTAGAAACGAGATGTTGAGCAATTTAAAGTTTGGGTTTCTTTCTTAACACAAATTTTTATAACCGCTTCACTCTATGCTGAATCGAACAATGCGTTTCGCGAATAAAGAATGTAATAATAATCGCGATAAATATACTCACTGGGATAACAGTCAATGCTAATTGATAAGCATAAGTAGGATAGACTCTAGCACCGCCTACCATCACACCTAGCCATTCCATATCGAGAAGCTTTCCAATCACCGGTTGGAATATACTTCCCCCGACCATCACTACCATATTAGTTAATGCGATCACAGTACCAGCTATTTTCATCTTACTAGCTTCATGACAAATAGCAAAAATAAGGATTTGCACACTAGATAGAAATCCAAATACGAACAGTAATAAATATATCGAAGAAACAGGTAAGTTAGGAACATACAACAACACACAGGCCATGATAAATGCACCTGTCGATGCAATCGTCATCGGTAAGCAACGACGCCTGATAAAATCTGAGAACCATCCCCAGAACGGACCACCGACAGCCCACCCTAAGAAAATCATAGAATTTGCATATGCTGCATGCGTTTTAGTTAGAGAATGAGCCTGCTCCAAATAAGGTATTCCCCAAAGCTCAGCAAAAGCAGATAAAGAAATATACAATAAAAAACCCACAAAAGCATTTAGCCATATCTGAGGGTTCTTTAATGCTTGCATTAATCCAACGAGCACATGTTTAAAGCTAATAACATGAACATGCTCACTATCACTGGTAGGACTGGAATCCCGCACCACAAGAAAAATAAGAAAAGACAGACACACGCCTGCTCCTGAGGCCACGTAAATCGTTGTCTGCCAACCAATGGCGTCTACCATCACTCTTAGTAACACGTCCCCCATCATGGCGCCTATCATGCCTAAGCAAAGAATAATTCCGGATACCAATGCAAAACGATTAGGCGGCAGCCAAATAGTTGCCAATTTAAGCGCGCCCACAAATGCGAAAGCTGAACCAAAACCCACTAGAAATCTGCCAGCTTCAGCAACACCTAAACCATAGTTCCCGGCAAATAAATACGCGCCAGTTGCGCAAAACAAGCACGCCAGAGTCAATAAACGACGGGGACCGTAACGGTCCATGAGCAGGCCTACTAGGATTTGCATAGGAACATAGGCATGGTAATAAAAAGCGGAAAGGTTTCCAACTTGCGCACCTGTTAAATCATAGGCGGCCATTAATTCATGTGTCATTACACTAGGAGATATACGTAAAAAATATTCATAACAATAAAAGAGCGCGCCCAGTGCACAAATTATCCAAGGCAATAGAATGGTTTGTCTAAAGGTATTAGCTGTCATCACTTATTCCTTCAGTTGGTGGTTCTATACAGAACAATCCAAAGTGTAGACTACCATTTAAGAATGATTTAGTCATGACTTTGGTGCTATTTGAAATTTCATTACTTAAAAATTATCTTTTGACAATTTGAGTTGAGCCACACCGCTAGCAATAGCAGCTTTAGAAACGGCTAATGAAACCTTAGCTCGCAAACGTGGATCCATCAAGGTAGGAAGCAAATAAGTCGGGCCAAATGTAAATTCAGGCTCATTAGAAGCGGTTCTGTCAGCCGCTGAGAAAGGTTCTTTCACTAAGTCTTTAATTGCATGCACGGCAGCTAATTTCATAGCTTCGTTAATAGTTGTTGCACGCACATCCAAGGCGCCCCGAAACATATAGGGAAAACATAAAGCATTATTGACCTGGTTGGGAAAATCACCACGTCCAGTTGCCATAATTAAATCATCTCGGACGGCATGAGCCAACGCAGGCATTATCTCAGGAACAGGATTAGATAAAGCAAAAATAATAGGCTTAGCAGCCATGGATTTTAACATTTCTGCGCTTAAAACATCAGGACCCGATACGCCAATAAAAACGTCCGCTCCTGCAACTGCATCCGCTAATGTTCTTTTTTCTGTTTTAACAGCAAATCTTTGTTTAAAACTATTTAGGTCTGTTCGATCAGTATGAATCACACCACTACGATCTATCATAAAAAGACGTTGTGGATTAGCACCTAATTCTAATAATAATTGCATAGAAGCTACACCAGCAGCACCAGCGCCTGCGCAAACAATATCGGCATTATCAAGGCTTTTACCTTGGAGCTCTAATGCGTTCAGTAACCCAGCTGCAATAACAATGGCGGTGCCATGCTGATCATCATGAAAAACAGGAATATCTAAGCGTTCACGAAGGGCTGTTTCAATAGCAAAACATTCGGGAGCCTTAATATCTTCTAAGTTAATTGCACCAAAGGTAGGTGCGATGCGTGCCACAGTGTCAATGAAGTCAGTAGGATCAGCACAGTCGATTTCAATATCAAAGACGTTAATACCTGCAAACCGTTTAAATAAAACGGCCTTGCCTTCCATTACAGGCTTACTCGCGAGAGCACCCACATTTCCTAATCCCAATACTGCCGTCCCATTGGAGATAACCGCTACAAGGTTGCCCTTGCCTGTATATAAATATGCAGACTCAGCATGCAAAGCAATTTCTTTAACAGGTTCAGCTACGCCAGGGGTGTAGGAAAGAGACAGGTCGTACTGAGTGAGTGTAGGCTTAGTGATTTCAACGCTTAACTTGCCAGGCACCGGCTCTGCATGATAAGCCAAGGCGGCTTTACGCAATTGATCAGGCATAATCTATTTAACCTATTTAATTAAAATTTAAGATAACAGAACACAGTGCAAGCAATCACACTTTGCACAGTGTTCTCT
>DHXK01000282.1:0-341 GCA_002413665.1 Legionellales bacterium UBA5158
TTCGTGACAAAACGGCATGGTATACCGCTGGCTCGAAGCTTACCTACCGCTTCAACCGCACCTTCGATGGCATGCGGCCCAACGTAAAGTACGCCATCCAGATCGAACAAAATGCCGTTGATAGAAGATAGAATGTTCATGTCTGACTCCACCTCCGAAATTAGCTTGGCAAATGATAGACAACCGCTCAGTTACAATATGACAGTCATCAATAGAACAAGTTACAGTAATAGATGCCTACCCATTTAAATACGGCCCAATCCAGGCAAAAATCATTAGTGATTTTGGAGGATTATATGCAGCATATAAACAAAAAAAATGACTTAGCTTTATCGGCTAAT
>DHXK01000282.1:403-2822 GCA_002413665.1 Legionellales bacterium UBA5158
TTAAGTCATTTTTATATGGAGGGCGAGCCTCTTACGAATAAAGCTCTGAAAGCCTTACCAGTTAAAAAATTTATCTTATACCCCCAATTAGTTCTTCTTACCACCCTTTGTATTAAAAAATAAGTTTAATGGCATACTTAATTTTTTGCTAATGTGATACCTTCGCATTTGAAGAATAATCAAAAACGGAGCAACACTACCATGGCAAATGAGAATATATCGGGCTTGCTAGATTCACCCCCAGCTCTTCCAAGTGGTCAACTCTATACTGGTAGGCTAGTTTGCGATGACGTTCAAATTACTGGGCGTGGTACCGAAGCAATTGCTACATTCACTATTACAGTTCGACAAATCCTCGATGCAGCAAATTCTTTAATGCTTTGGACTGACCAAGATGTGCAAAGAGGGATAAAACCTGAAGTTGTAAAAAATGTGCCTAAAGAATTACCATTGAATAATGGTTACCCTGACTCACAAGTCTATGTATTCAATCCAGAATCAGCAGATGAGATGGCAGAAAAACTACTTACTGGCCAAAAATTATTTATCAATCCTCTAGTGTGGAATTTGAGACCAGGAACCTTTGAGGCATATCATAACGAAGAAAGCCGTCAATCGGATATATATGACGGAAAAATTTACTTACCAGACTCACATCATCGACACCAAGCGATTTTGAAAGCAGCAAAACTCGTAAAAGATTCACCCAAGGAATACTCTAAATTCAACCTTGATAAACAGTTCAAAGTCGAATTATATTTCTTAAAAAGAGAAGATGAAGGTAATTATTTCTTTGATAAAAATCAGCGGCCCAAGCCTACGGCCAAATCAAAAGCTTATGATTTAACAACGTTGGATGATCTTTCGCTTTTAGCTAAACGTGTTATCGATTTAACTCCATCACTCCAGGGAAATGTAAATCGGGTAACTGATCGCTTAACTCCCAAAAATAACCAAGTAGTGACACTTTCTACATTGAGGGAGGCTTTGAAGATTGCCACTGATTTTGATGCAATGGATGAAGTAGAAATAGAAGGAATTGCTATTCTAGCTTCCAAGTTTTTAGGGATGCTCACTGCAGTACGTCCTGAATTGAACATTCAAGATATTCCAACAAGAGCTCAAGTAAGAAATCGTTTATTAGTAGATGCTCCAATTATGTTCCAAGGATATGGAAGCCTTATAAAGGATTTTAATTTATCGGTATCTCAACTCGGAATGAGTGAAGCAGTAGAATATTGGACAGATAAATTGGGAAGAATTTCAAGCCAGAACGTATTTAGAGATGGTAATTGGAGCGGCGACTTTTTCAGTAAACAAAATCCTTTATGGATAAGACTTGGGGTATTGAAACCTGGGCTTTCTGACAAATTAACGGTAAATAATACCCGGCAAGCAAGACTGCAATGCGCTAAAGCTTTGAGAAGTGTAATGGCTGGGGATACTTTAAATATTGATCTAGTTCAGATTGTGTAAGATGAAAAAAGTCAGATACATTTCTTTACCACCTGGAAGAAATGCAGTACTACTTACTGATCAAGATCAAAGAAGAGTGGGCACTACATTCCTGGGTTTCGAACCTGATATTAATGCTAAATACGAGGCTGGGACGTATACACGTTTCATTGTTAGTACAGAAAACGGAAATGATTTTGGTGAGATAATATTTTCGGAAGACATATTACCAGGACCGAATGTGGTAAATCCCAATTCATTATTGAGTTTATCGGGAGCTGCTGCTCATGAGTTATCTCATTATCACAGATGGTTTGATGGACGTGAATTACTTCACGGTTTCTTAACAGAGATAGATGAGGCAATTACTTCCCTGGAAGCTGCACAAAGATATGGGCATCAGTTAAGGCCAACCGATATACAAGGTTTGATATCTGATGCCCTTTTTCGTCTAAATATATTTGTGCAAGCCCAAAAAGCTCAAGCCGCCGACGATTCTGCAATAGAAGTACCTCCTGAGCCAGCTCAAGGGTGAGAACTTAATTTAGGTACAGCTTTGGCGATTCTTGTGGGAGGTATAGCACCAGCTTTAAGAGCATCAAGATAATCAGCCCAGGCTTGCATCATTTCTCTACGGTGATTTAATTTCTTAGCAGTTTGATTTTACTAGGAAAATAGACGGGTTTGGACGAGATAAAATAAATTTTTGGAGGCGCGAGCCGGAGTCGAACCGGCCTAAACGGCTTTGCAGGCCGCGGCATAACCGCTTTGCTATCGCGCCATTTATATTTAACAATGGCTAAACATTACAAGCTGAAACTAAAACGGCGAAAGCATGTATGCATTCGCCGTGTTTATTATTTGAACTGAGCCAATTTACTAAATTCATGGAGCGGGAAACGAGACTCGAACTCGCGACCTCAACCTTGGCAAGGTTGCGCTCTACCAACTGAGCTACTCCCGC
>DHXK01000282.1:3080-3283 GCA_002413665.1 Legionellales bacterium UBA5158
CGATTTTAACGATACTGTCAAGGCAATTGGATAGCTGCTGGCTACAGAAATGAAATATCAAGCCAAGAACACAGGAAACAACCTGACAATTAGGCTTAATACGCACAAGTCGGTCAGAAACTATTGGATATTGATTTATATGGAGGCGCGAACCAGAGTCGAACTGGTCTAAACGGCTTTGCAGGCCGCGGCATAACCGCTTT
>DHXK01000289.1 GCA_002413665.1 Legionellales bacterium UBA5158
GATCAGCAGGATATTCTTGACTTGCACCCCAGGGAATTTTTCCATCTTTGATAATTACTGGTTGTTGTTCAACTACCGGCTCAACTATTGTCGGAAGTACCGGCGCTATTTCAATTGTTTTCGTTTGTGGTGTATCTTCAATAACCGGCGTTAATTCTCCGTTTTTATTGTTGATCTCATTATTAATTTTTTTGTAAAAATATTCTGCGGTTTTTTCTTCCCCCTCTTTTACTGGTTGTAACTCCGCCACTTTTGTACCAGGCATTGAACGTCCGGTATGTTCCATTAATCTTTGTTCAGCCTCGTTTTGTTCTTTCAGGTGATCTTTAATTGGCAAAAGGTTCTTTTGGGTTTTTACATTCTTTAGTTCTACAACTTCCATAACAGGGTTTTCCATAAAAACCGTCCAGTCTATGACTGCCGTGAAATAATAAAGGATGATTGAAATTAATGGTAGTAGAAGGATAAAGATATTGGGATGATTATGTTTTTTAAACTTTACTAATTCACGTATTGGGTCGGTATGCCGGAAATAACATACCGCAACGCACATTAATATAATGCCCGTTAATGCTAAGAAATGAATCAATCTTTTTTTCATCCAGCTATTGTGATAAGTACGAAATCAGGTAGAATGTCATTACTTAAGTGGTCAAATATATAATCAAAAATCATAAAAACAAAAGAAATAATAACAAATATGAAAGAAATCTTTTATTTTATGTTTTATACGGATTGTTATTTATATTTGTTATCGGAAAATTTTATATATTTTTATATTAATTTACAAAAAGAATCATCTATGAGTAATTACCCCTTATCCGCAGACGAATTTAAAATACTACAGGAGCGTGTCCGCGGATATAAACAAGATATAGATCTGTCAACTTTCATCCGTGAAACTAACGGCGCCTATTATAAAGATGAAAACAAATCAACCAGGACAAATCATATATTAAGAAAAGACTATCCTAACTCGGATCATGCCGAAGAAATAATTTCTTGTTGGAAAAGAAAATCAGACAATGGCCCAGGCCATTATATGTATGCCAATAAATTAGACTCATCGGATAGTGGTTCAATCGTTGAATGGGTGAAATCCCGGAATTACACGCAAAGCATTATTGACGTTGATAAAGTTATTTCAAGCTATTTAAACCAGCCACAACTTGTTAAGGACAAAGTCGCTAAAGCAGATAAAATAACGGCTGCGCCCGATACCGGGCGCAACGTTAAGGTTGCTCAGTATTTTAATCTCTCTCCGCTTAATCAACGGGATTATCTTCACAAAAGAGGTATTGAAGATAGAGTTTTAGATTCAAAAGAGTTTTCTGGCCGTGTCTTTAACGAAATTGTAAATACAAAAGGTGGCTCTACTTTTACAAATACAGCGTTCCCGATTTTTTCAAAAACGGGTGATGTTATTGGTATCGAAAGAAAAAATTACGGTTATCATGACCCTGAGCGTTCTTTTTCACGATCTGCTGCGGGTTCTGAAAAAGAGGCTGGCCTTTGGAACTCCAAACACAGCCCCGGCACTACTGTTGATAAACTTTTTCTTTGCGAAGCAGCTATTGATTGTTTAAGTCATCACCAACTTAAACACAATGGAACGGATAAAGTGGTGTACATGGCCTCTAACGGGCCCTGGACTACCACACAAATTGACATTGTTCAATCGTTTATTAACTCTGAAAAACCCGCCAAAATTATTTTGGGCCATGATAACGATCCCCAGGGTTATAAATATAATATTCACATGGCCGGCCAAATTTGCCGCCCAACAGATTATATCGAAAAATCCGGCGACAAACCAGTCGCCGGCAGCGGTATTATTACCGAGGATACTGCCGTAAAAGTTGCCTGTACAAATGCCGGTAGGTATCTCGTTAAGCTTAATTTCGATATTTCTTATAATAATCCGGAGGAAGGAACCAAAATTTTAGAGGGCTTAAAGCAAAAGTTTAAAGAATTAGGGGTTAATGAAGAAGGCTTTCAAAAGTTTGATGCAAAAGTGACTAAGCAAGGTCCTAATAATGCGGAAATGGATGTTTTTTTTCCAAATTCTACGTTTGAGTTAGGTCAAGCAAGAGATTTGGTTATTGGCGTTAGGAAAATGGAAAATTATATCGTTATTGAAAAGCCACGTGATAAGGACTGGAATTTGGATTTGAAAGATTCGATAGAGAAAAGTCAGAATTTGTACAAGGGTAATGATAAAGGTGATAAAGATTCTATTTTGTCAACGGGTGATATTATTCCTAAAAGTATGGTTAAGAGCTTTCAGTCTGAGTTAAAAAAGGAAGATTTTGATCAGGAATTAGGAAGGTAGTTTTTTTAAGTAAAAAATTTGGACGTTCCCTACGGTCGTACCCTTACAGAGTCCGCTTTGCTTCCGTCCGCAGAAGGAGCGGACAAATTATTACATAATTTCCTTCCAGGCTACTAACGCTTTTTTTAATATACCCCACTCTACAATCACCATTTAATTATGGTAAATAAGCCCTCAGAAATGGGGGTTTATTATTTATAACTGTTTTTAAAAATTAGAAACCCCAGGTGCCGACCCAGGGTTTCAAGTTCACTTATAAATAACAACGATTAAATGTTATCCATATACAAAATTAACAAATATTATTTTATAAAGGTTAGCTGTTTGTCATTTGCGAACTATTTATTGACCAACTAACAGACCGTATTTTTTGGCCTCTGCTCTGAAATGTTTTAGCAATTCAGGTAGGTTTTCTAACGCTTCACCATCCCCCGCTATTTCTACCATTATCTTATATTGAACGCCGTCTCCCATTTGCTCTACATTCATTTTCCCTTTCCATTTTAAAGGGATATAATACTGAGTCAGATCTTCA
>DHXK01000024.1:0-429 GCA_002413665.1 Legionellales bacterium UBA5158
AACCATGCAATTACAGACACTTGAATTAAAGGATATCATTTGTAAAACTACAGACATAAAAACAGGAACAGATTTATTTGATCTCAGCCTATTCATTGAACTTTATAATAATCGATATGTAGCGAATTTTGCATATAGTTTGGATCTTTTTTCTAAAAAAACAATAGAACACTTAGCGATAGACTTCCAACAGTTGGCTGTTACTTACCTTAACCACCCTCTGCATCCGATTGGTTTCAACCCTCTCTCCTTAAAAGAAAGGGATACATTATTAGTTGAGTGGAATAAAATTGAGGCGGAATATCCATCAGACTTATGCCTGCATGAATTGTTTGAAACGCAGGCAAAAAAAACACCCGATGCTATTGCAGTTGTTTTTGAAGGTAAACAGCTTAGCTATTATGAACTCAATGAGAAATCTAATCAGCT
>DHXK01000024.1:578-1399 GCA_002413665.1 Legionellales bacterium UBA5158
CTCAATGAGAAATCTAATCAGCTCGCCCATCACTTAATCAAGTCAGGCGTTGGTCCTGAAGTATTAGTCGCTATTTTATTGGAAAGATCGTTGGAGCTCGTCATTAGCATCTTAGGAATACTTAAAGCTGGCGGTGCTTATGTCCCACTAGATCCTAAGAATCCTCTGGAACGTCTTAAATGGATTCTTGAGGACACACTAGCCCCCATCTTAATTACTCAGTCAACTCTTGCAGAGCAATTAAAGATAAGTCATGAAAACTTAAACCATCTTCAAATTATTGCGCTAGATAGATCTGATAAAAAAATTAAGAAAGAGGCTAATACTAATCCAAAAATATTGGTGACTTCAAAAAATCTTGCCTATGTCATTTATACATCTGGCTCCACAGGTAAGCCTAAAGGTGTTTTGGTTGAACATTTTAATGTAACTCGATTGCTCTTTTCAACTCAGCAATTTTATCAATTCAACCAGAATGATGTATGGACACTATTTCATTCAGAAGCATTTGATGTGTCCGTATGGGAAATGTGGGGCTGCCTTTTAAATGGTGGAAAACTTATTGTTATCCCTTATTTTGTATCACGCTCACCTAACACTTTTTACCAACTGCTGGTGCAGCAAGAAGTCACTGTCCTCAATCAAACCCCTTCTGCATTTCAACTTTTAATTGATTATGAGGGCACTTTAGAGGTGCTAGGTAATTTAAGATTACGAGTTGTTATATTTGCAGGAGAAGCACTTAAATTTGAAATGTTGGCGCCTTGGATTCAAAAACATGGCTTAGCTCATCCAAGACTAGTGAATATGTATGGAATTAC
>DHXK01000024.1:1613-2231 GCA_002413665.1 Legionellales bacterium UBA5158
CTAGTGAATATGTATGGAATTACTGAAACAACAATACACTCTACCTACATGCACCTTACTAAAAAATGTTTGAAAGAACACAAAGGAAACATCATAGGAAAAAGAGTACCAGATCTTGCAATCTATATACTAGATTCCCAATTAAATCCTGTACCGATTGGAATCATGGGAGAGATATACATTGCAGGGGCGGGAGTCGCTAGAGGATATTTAAATCAAAAAGAACTCACTGCACAGCGTTTTATTGAAAATCCATATGCAAATGAAGGCGATAAAAAATTAGGTAGAAATACAAGTCTTTATCGTTCAGGTGATGTGGCACGTTACTTGCCGAATGGTAACATTGAATATTGTGGCAGATTAGATGAGCAAGTTAAAATTCGTGGTTTTCGTATAGAATTAGGTGAAATTGAATCAATATTATCTAAGCTCACTGACATTGAGACGTGTGTCGTATTAGCTAAAGATGATGTTGTACAACATCAAAAACGCTTAATTGCTTATTTTATTCCGCGGCAAAAAAAATTATGCTCAGAAGACAAAATTCAACTTATTGAGAAATTACGACTACAGAGCTCTCTGCATCTTCCTGATTACATGATTCCATCAGCCTATGTG
>DHXK01000024.1:2335-10171 GCA_002413665.1 Legionellales bacterium UBA5158
CTATGTGTGTTTAGATACATTCCCGCTAACCTTGAATGGGAAAATTGATAAAAATGTATTTCCTAACACAAATCTTGATCTTAGGCTTGTAAGTATTGCACATGCTACACCGCGTACTAACACAGAGTTATTATTAAAAACAATTTGGTCAGAACTCTTAAAAATAACTACAATAGGAATTTATGATAATTTCTTTAGTCTGGGAGGTCATTCTCTTTTAGCTATGCAAATGCTAACTCGAATTAGAAATAAATTTCATATTGAGCTGGCTTTAAAAATTCTTTTTGAAAACCCAACCATTGCAATGTTATCTTTACAATTAAATAATCATGATCATCATAAATCAACAAAGTATTCTACATTAGACATCAAACGCCATGATAGAAATCATCAATCTCCTTTATCATTTGCACAACAAAGATTATGGTTTATGCATCAACTAGCTACTGAACAGGCAATTTACAACATGCCTGCTGCCTTTTATTTAAAAGGTAAACTAGATAAAACTGCTCTCATTAGAGCATTACAAGCCATTGTGGACCGTCATGAAATTTTAAGAACTAGAATTCTTTTACAAGCAAATAAAGATGCTTATCAGAGCGTATTAAAGCATGCGCATTTTGAAATAACGCAGGTTGATCTTTCACAGGAAAGCAGACAAAAAAGAAAACAGAAACTTCAAAAAATAATAAAAGCGGAAGCACGTCGCAAGTTTGATCTATCTTTAGGTCCCCTCATTCGTAGCCAGTTAATCACATTAGCATTGGATGAGTACGTTTTTTTAATCACAATGCATCATATTGTTTCTGATGGATGGTCTTTGAATATATTCATGAAAGAGCTGCGTGAATGCTATCAAGCGTATAAAAATAATATTACCATCAATTTACCGGTGCTCAACATTCAATATGCAGATTTTTCCTTTTGGCAAAAGGAATGGTTAAAAGACGACGTCATTGAAAAACAGCTTGCATATTGGAAAAATCATCTTCAACATGCGCCTGACATTTTACAACTACCCACCGATAGAGCTAGACCTAAGGTTGAAACTTATCACGGAGCTCATACACGAAGCCTTATCAGCAAAATAAAAATTAGGAATTTAGAACAACTTGCTGAGAAAAAAAATTCAACTTTATTTATGCTATTATTTGCAGCTTTTCAAGTTCTTATGCACCGTTACACCGCTCAGGAACAAATAGTAGTAGGTACTCCAATTGCGAATCGCCACTACCCAGAAGTTGAAAATCTGATTGGATTTTTTTCAAATATCTTGGCGATAAAAACAGAATGCAACAATAATAATAATTTCGATGTCATCTTAGAAAATGTCAGGCAAACAATCTTAGAAGCCTATGAGCATCAGGATCTTCCATTTGAAAAATTAGTGTCTCATTTGAACGTAACCAGAAACTTAAGTCATCACCCAATTTTTCAAGTGATATTTTTGGTGCAATACCTAAAAGATCAAATGTGCGTAGAACTAGAGGGGCTGGAATCTCATAATATTTCTGTGAATCATCGCCTATCTAAAGTTGATTTAGAAGTGACAATAACTGAAGAAAAGGAAGGCTGGTATATTGATATTGAATATGCAACTGCTCTTTTTGATAAATCAACAATACAAAGACTGATAGCACACTACAAAAAATTATTAAAAGAAATAGTCAAAGATTCCTCACAACCTATCAGTCAATTAGATATTTTATCAATAAATGAAAAACAAAAATTATTAACAGATTGGAATAAAATAGAAACAGCTTATCAATCCAATTTATGCCTCCATGAATGGTTTGAAGCACAAGTGGAAAAAACACCTCATGCTATTGCAATCATTTTTGAAGATAAACAGCTTAGCTATCATGAGCTCAATGAGAAATCTAATCAGCTCGCCCATCACTTAACCAAATCAGGCGTTGGTCCAGAAGTATTAGTTGCTATTTTATTGGAAAGGTCTTTGGAGCTAGTGATTAGCATCTTAGGAATTCTTAAAGCAGGCGGTGCTTACGTCCCACTAGATCCTAAAAATCCTAAGGCTCGCCTTAAATGGATTCTTGAGGATACACTAGCCCCTATCTTAATTACTCAATCAACTCTTTCAGAACAATTGAAGATAAGTCATGAAAAATTAAACCATCTTCAGATCATTGAGCTAGATAAATATGATATTAAAATACAAAAAGAGGCTAGCACTAATCCAAAAACATTGGTGACATCAGACAACCTTGCCTATGTCATTTATACTTCTGGTTCCACAGGCAGACCTAAAGGTGTTTTGGTTGAACACTGTAATGTGACTCGATTATTCTCTTCAACTCAGCAATTTTACCAATTCACTCAGAATGACGTATGGACGCTTTTTCATTCAGAAGCATTTGATGTGTCCGTATGGGAAATGTGGGGCTGTCTTTTAAATGGCGGAAAACTTATTGTTATCCCTTATCTTATTTCACGCTCACCTGAAGCATTTTATCAACTGCTAGCTCAGCAAGAAGTGACTGTTCTCAATCAAACTCCTTCTGCTTTTAATCTTTTAATTGATTTTGAAAGTAGTTTAGAGGTGCCAGGTGATTTGAAATTACGTTTAGTGATATTTGCAGGTGAAGAGCTTGAATTTGATAAGTTAATACCTTGGGTTCAAAAACATGGGATAGCTCATCCAACACTAGTGAATATGTATGGAATTACGGAAACAACAATACACTCCACCTACATGCCCATTACTAAAAAATGTTTAGCAGAATATAAAGGAAGCATAATAGGAAAACGTATACCTGATTTGACAGTCTATATACTGGATGATCAATTAAACCCAGCACCGATTGGAATCATGGGTGAGATATATATAGGAGGCGCAGGAGTCACTCGCGGATATTTAAATCGACAAGATCTGACAGCAGAACGGTTTATTGCAAATCCCTTCGTGAATGAAACTGATAAAGTATTAGGTAGAAATTTAAGGCTTTATCGTTCTGGCGACTTAGCAAGATTCATACAGGATGGAAATATTGAATATCTAGGCAGAGCAGATGATCAAATTAAAATTCGTGGTTTTCGCATAGAATTAGGCGAAGTTGAATCTAAATTAAATCAGCACCCAGACGTTAAGTCTTGTCTCGTATTAGCAAAAAATGATCTCGTGCAAAATCAACAACGCTTAGTTGCCTACATTATTTCTCATCAGAAGAATTTATCATTAGAAGAACAAATTCAACTAATTGAGCAACTGAAATTTCATGGGTCTATGCATCTTCCTGACTACATGATTCCATCGGCATATGTATTTATAAATGAATTTACTTTAACGTCGAACGGTAAAATTGATAAGAAAGCATTACCAGAGCCAGACAAAGAACAAAGAGTATTAAATAATGCATATGACCCTGCTCGTAATGTAACGGAACAAACATTAGTTTCAATTTGGTCAGAACTATTAGGGATTACTAAGATAGGAATTCATGATGGATTTTTTTGCATAGGCGGGAACTCACTTTTAGTTCTAAAAATGTCAACTCTTATTCAAAATAAAATAGGAAAGTACATTAATGTAATAGATGTATTTAAGAATCCAACCATAGCGCAAATTTCGCAATTAATAGATCAAAAAAGTGAATACAAACATCCATCTTTAGATAACATATTAAGATGCAGAGTCAAAAATACAATTCAGTAAGCTAAGCAAAACATTTTATTGGCTTTAGAGGAAACAATCTTAAAAGGCGTATCACAAAATAAGTTCCCGCGCCTTTCACTAAGCAAGTCGCGCCTGGGGTCAATTGTTTTTTAAAATGTAAATAGAAATCAGAAATATTTTTGAAGTGCATTACTCTGTCGGGCGGAAATCCTGCCTCTATGGCCGCTGCGCTAAGCTGTTTGATTTCGGGACCCGCATATTTGTTTTCCATCGTATAAAGAAATGAAATTTTTTGGCTGGCAATATATTTTCCACTTTTGATATAGCCTTCATCACAATTACCTTGACCGTGAGACGCGGCTAATATCAAAATATTATTGGCTTTCCCAATTTCACACAATACATCTATTGCTGCTATAGTCGATTCTGGACTTGCATTATGTGTATCATCAATTAACTTATAATTTTCATATTTATATAAATTCAATCTTAAATAAACTGCTTTAAAACTCGCTAATGCGGTTTTTATTTCAAACGGAGTAAAACCTAATTGATGTGAAACAGCTATAGCAAACAGTGCATTATAAACATTGTGCCTCCCCAATATGGGTATCTGAAATTCACAAACTGCATTATCTAAATTCATTTTAAATTTTATGCCATTCTCAGACGAAAATATATCATGCGCATGATAGGCTGAACTATTTTTAATACCGATATAAATAATTGTACCAGCATACTCACTGGTATCTAATAATTTGGAATTTTCATCATCTGCATTTAAATATAACTTACCCGCGCTTAGCATATTTTTTATTAGTTCAGTTTTTCCTGCTGCTATGGCTTTAATACCATCTTTAAAACTACCAATATGCGATAAGCCTACATTCGTAATAATACCGATATTCGGTTGAAGGATTTGGCAAAGCTCTGCAATATCTCCTGACTTTTGCATACCATATTCTAGTACGGCGGCATGATAAGATTCATCTAACTCTTTTACACATTTTTTTATAAAATATGGTGAATTACCATTGCTAAACGTTTTAACTATTTTCCATTTTTTTTGAATAATGCATGCAAGCATTTCTTTAGTAGTGGTTTTACCTGCATTTCCAGTGATTGCAATGATTTCCTGTTTTTGCATTCTCTGCTCCTTAATCATTTGAACCTTATAACTGCTGATTGTTTGGCATCATATTTTTGTTGATAGCAATAGCTACGCGCTCAATTACTTCTACTCCTATGCTATATCGGCTACTACCATTACTAATAAGTGCCATTTGGTAGTCATGTGCATTGTTTGTAATATTACCTATACTATGCACGCACCATTGATCAGTCTGACATGGTTTCCACCCATTTTTATTTACTATTAAGCTATTTGGTGATGCACCGGCACCAATACCCCACTTCTGAGTTGGTATAACTGTTTGCATCAAGTGAATAATGTAATTTTGAATATTTTCAGGAAGTGCTTCAGAAGTCGTGAGTACTTTCATTAATTTGACCTGATCATATGCTGTGATCAGCGTGTCTCCCCAATATTGCTTAACACCTGGATTGGTTTCGTTTAGACCTATTGTTTTGTAGAAAGATGTCAAAGCTCTTCTACCACCTAAAACATGCCACAAACTAGCAGTAGCAGTATTATCGGAGAGTCTAATAGAGTCGCGCGCCCATTTTTGCTCTTCATCGCTTAACCATTGATGTTCTTTTTGACGTTGCCATAGTAACGCTGTGAGTATAGAAACTTTGACTATGCTAGCAGATTTTGTTTTTCTATGTGGAAGATAGGCGCAAGTTACACCTGTTTTTTTATCATAAAAATATAAACTCACCTTAGTAGCACCTGTCGTTGTGAAAGCTTCCTGCAAGCTAGCGTTAATGTTGTGAGCTAATAAAGTAGCTGCTGGCGTGTTCGGGGATGTACAGTACCCGACTGTTAGTTCGGGAGGAACAAATAAACTATAAGCTAACGCAACTATGACAGCTATCTTAGCGAAGGATATGAAAGATAGGCGCATAGTCGTCATACAACCTTATTTACTATTAATAGTGAAAAATAAATTTTTTTCAAATTTATTTTATCCACATGAGATTGTTAAAAATTCTTGGCTAGCTAATGGTGCTTTTTCTTTTTCTCTATTAATGTGCGCTGCTAATTCTTTAATAGTAGGATTCTGAAAAAAGACACACAAGGCGAGTTCAATATTTAAAACACTGCGTATCTTTGCAACGAGCTGCACTACCAGCAGAGAATGTCCGCCCAAATGAAAAAAGTTATCGTGAATACCAATCTGTGAAATATTTAATATTTCACTCCATAAATTCGCTAAGGATAATTCCATATCATTACCTGGAGCAACATAATTTTGTTCTAGTGCAGATCTATCAATATCAGATTCAGGGAAAGCTAATCTATCCAACTTGCCATTTGCATTAATGGGAAAGGCAGACAACGCAACATATGCAATCGGTACCATATAATCCGGGAAATATGACCGTAAGAATGAACGCAATACTGATGAAGCAGGCGTCGTATTTTTACTAGCAATAAAATAAGCTACCAGTTGCTTTTCTTCTGCAGTATCATTCTGCACTATTACAATAGCTTGTTGAATATCAGGATGACTTGATAAATAATTTTCAATTTCACCTAGTTCAACTCGAAATCCACGAATTTTAATTTGATAATCAGCCCGACCCAAAAATTCAATATTGCCATCCGCTAAAAAACGACCTAGATCGCCAGTCTTATATAACCTTCCATGATAAGGTTGACTAAATGGATCAGCGATAAATTTTTCTGCAGATAATTCAGGACGATTAATATAATGACGACCCACACCTACACCGCCAATAAAAATATCACCACAAACACCTCTGGGGACAGGATTAAGATAATCATCTAAAATATAAGTTTTAATATTCGATAAAGGTTTTCCTATAGGAATTGTGGCGTAAGTATCTTCTAAACTAAGCTTAAAGTCGGTTGCATAAACTGTTGCTTCTGTGGGGCCATAAATATTAATAAATTGTGTTGTACTCGGTAACAATTTTAAAATTTGTTGAGCAATAGTTTTAGTAATGAGTTCACCCACAATAAATACATATTTGAGCGAGGAAAGCTTATCTGGATCTGGATTAAGCTTAGTCCACATATGTAATAAAGTGGGTACAAATCCTGCATGAGTAATACGATTTTTATGAATAAGAGCAAATAAATTTAAGGCATCTTTTTCTTGCCCCTGTTCCAAAATAACGGCTCGACCTCCTTGCCAAAACCAACCTAATAACTCTGTTACTGAAGCATCAAAGTGAGGAGGAGTCTTTAACAAATAAGCATCTTTTTCCTGCACAGGATATTTCTTTTGTAATGCAGTTAAAATATTCATCACACTACGGTGCTCAATCAAAACACCTTTAGGCTGACCAGTCGAGCCTGACGTATATATAACATATATCAATTGAGAAGAAGAACTGGCTAATGTAGGATTATGCCTAGGCTGATCTTCTAAACCAACTCTGCCTTTATCCAAAATCAACTCTGGAATAATATCTTGAGAAAATTCTGTTTTAGTGATCAGCAATACCGATTTACTGTCTTCAAGAATAAAAGCAAGACGATTTTTGGGAGCCGTCGTATCAAGTGGTAAATAAGCTGATCCTGCTTTTATGATACCGAAAATGCAAATAACAAGATCTATAGATCGTTCAAGACAGATGGCAACTAGAGAGCCAGGCGCAATTCCTTTCATCAACAAGTAATGCGCGAGTTGATTCGCCTTTTCATTTAATTCACGATAGGTTAAAAAAGCTTCTTGAAATTGAATAGCAATATTATCCGGACATAGTACTACCCTTTTTTCAAATTGATGATGAACCGTATCCTCATGGGGGTAATCAGCTTCTGTTTTATTCCATTCCATGAGCATTTGTTTTTCATGCGCACTAAGAAGAGGTATTTTAGCAATAGTCTCTTGTGGCATAGCGATAATTGCTTGCAATAAAACTTCCCAATGCTTTGACAGTGAAGAAATCGTCTCTTCTTGAAAGAGAGCTTTACTATATTCAATAGTGATCTCTATTCCCTCTTTTATTTCATGAGCATTCCATGTCATATCAAATTTAGAAAGACAATTATGTTTAGATAAATCAATTTTAGATAAAGAAGCTTCTCCAAATGAATAATCACATAT
>DHXK01000024.1:10247-13181 GCA_002413665.1 Legionellales bacterium UBA5158
GTGTATAAGAGACAGATCTTTAAATGATTAAATAATTTTTCAAACGCCAAGTCTTGATTTTCTTGCGCTAAGAAAACCGTATCTCTTATCTGATCAAGCAACATTAGAAAAGTTATTTGAGAAGTGACCTTAGACCGTAATGCTAGAGTATTTGCGAAATAGCCTATTAATTCTTCTGTTTCTAAATGATTCCGGTTAGCTATAGCTGTGCCTATTACAATATCTTCAACACCGGTGTAACGATAAAGCAAACTATAAAAAGCAGTCAACAAAGTGATAAACAAAGTAACTTGTTGCTGCTGACTAAAATGATGCAATTGTTGTTGTAATTCTTTCGTTAAAGTAAAAGAATAATTTCCTCCTTCATAATTTGGAGTCATAGGTCGCAGTTTGTCGGTAGGAAATTTCAAAAGAGGCGGGGCATTCTTTAAATGATTTTTCCAGAAAACAAGCTGCTGATTAAAACGCTCACCCGTAATTATTTTCTCTTGCCAATAAGCATAATCGGCATATTGGATGGAAAGCTTAGGAAGTGAAACAGGCATTTTTGATCGTAAACTTTCACAATAAGATGATAAATCTCTCAGTAAAATATGAATAGACCAACCATCCGCAATAATATGATGTATTGTCAGAGAAAATATATGAATATCTCTTTCAAGCTTTATTAATTTTATTCTGAACAAAGGCCCTATCGTCATATCGAAAAGATGAGATGCTTCTTCTTGATAATAAGACGCCAACTTGTTTTTCTGAGCTTCTTTTGTTAAAAAGCTGAGATCCGAAAAAGGCAATTCCATCTCTGATAAAGGAGCAATGTGCTGATAGGGCTGGTTATTGTGAATAACAAATATAGTACGCAAAGATTCATGACGTTCAATAAGATATTGAAAAGAGGTTTTTAGTGCTAAATAATCTAACGTGCCTGTGAGCTGCCAAGCTTTCGAGATATTATAAAGATTATTATGCTCAAACTGATCAAAAAACCATAAACGTTGCTGTGTATGCGAAAGTGGTAAAAGCTGATCACGCGATACAGGGATGAGCGCTTGCAATTCTATGTGTTGCTTTTGTTTTGCAATAGCATCAGCGATTGCAGAAATTGTAGGCTCGAGAAAAATCTTGCGCAGTGGTATCTCAACCTTGAATTCATGATAAATACGAGCATTCATTTGCACAGCAAGTAATGAATGACCACCTATATAAAAGAAATTATCATGAACACCAACAGGTGAGATATTTAATAATTGACTCCAGATATGGCTCAGACGATTTTCAATGTGATTACGGGGAGCGCTATAATGGGCATTTACATTGGATTGATACACATCTGGAAAAGGCAAAGCTTTCCTATCTAATTTCCCATTACTATTTAAGGGGAAATCAGCTACTGAAATAATGATAGTTGGAATCATATAATAGGGTAAGTGCAAGGCTAAAAATTGTTGCAATTCCTGGTGTGTTAAAACAAAACCGAGATTGGGAATAAAATAGGCGACAAGTTTTTTTTGTTGTAAATCATCTTCGTGAACAGTTAACACACAATTCTTAACGCCTGGATGCTGCTTAAATTTATTTTCGATTTCTCCTAACTCTATACGATGCCCACGAATTTTTATTTGCGAATCACAACGTCCTAAAAATTGAATGAATCCTTTTTGAGTCCAACGACATAAATCACCAGTGTTATATAATTTTTTATTTGCCAAAGATGAAAATGGATTTTCTATAAAACGCTCTTTTGTAAGCGCAGGTCTATTTAAATATCCCTTAGCTAAACTCACCCCACCAATATACAGCGTTCCTGCAACACCAATAGGAAGAGGTTGCAAAAGTTCATCTAAAATATAAAGCTGAGTGTTCGCAATCGGACGACCTATTGGTACAAAATTTAAAGCATTGTCATATACACAGCGCCAATAACATATTCCGATCGATGCTTCTGTAGGACCATATAAATTATATAACTCTACAGGGGAAGATTTAAAAATATTTAAAAAACGTGCTTGGTCGTCAAGCAAGAATTCCTCTCCACCCAATATAACAAAACGAAGTGACTTTCCACATGCTTCAACATTTTTTTCTTCTAAAAATAGACGTAACAACGAAGGAACAAAATCAACCACGGTAATGTTATTTTCTATAATAGTTTTACAAAGATATGCTGCATCACGATGCCCGTGTGGAATTGCAACTACCAATCGCGCCCCAAATAAAAGTGGCCAGAAAAATTCCCAAACAGAAGTGTCAGCTGTATAAGGAGATTTTTGTAATACTACATCTGCTTCAGTAAGCTTTAAAGTATTTTGCATCCACCAAAGCCTGTTTAAAATACCTAGTTGCGAAACCATGACACCTTTAGGCTGGCCTGTAGAGCCTGAGGTATACATTACATAAAAAAGATCGGTGCTCAAAATGGTAATAGGAGGATTATTTTTTGAAAAGTTAGTCAATGCTAAATTTTCCTCATCTATTAATAATCTAGATATGTAACGCTGACTAGAAAGACGTTTGTTAAACATTGAGTGAGTAATGATAAAAACAGGCTTCGCATCTTCCAAAATAGTCTTTATTCGACTAAATGGAAATTCAGTATCAAGTGGAAGATAAGCAGCATTCGCCTTGAGTATAGCTAACAGAGATATAACTAAATCCATCGAACGCTCTAGACATATAGCAACAATAGTATTTTGTGTTACACCCTGTGCAATTAAATAATGTGCTAATTGATTCGATTTTTCATTAAGTTCACGATAGCTTAAGTGTTCATTGACAAACGTTACCGCAGTTTTATCTGGGTTTTTTTCTACTTGCTCAGCAAATAATTCAGCAATGGTGCGCTCTAAAGGGTAATCACATTCTGTTCTATTCCAATCAATAATTTGTTGCTGTGTATAAGGATTTTTAGTTACACCTATGCTCTCTATAAGATTG
>DHXK01000024.1:13268-15773 GCA_002413665.1 Legionellales bacterium UBA5158
TTAAACTTTCTTGAGGCTTTGTAATACAAGCTATTAAGAGTATTTCAAACGAATTTACAAAATGACGAGCTACTTCAGAACTCATGAAATTGGATCTATATTTCAGCTTACCGGATAGTGTTTTATTTATCATTTCAAATGATAAATCAAGATCAAAATAGGATTGATTTTGTGAAATTTCAATAACTTCACTTATTACATCTTTAAATGAAAAATCATATTTATGTATATTGTCTACTGTTAACAGGACTTGAAATACAGGGCTAATATCTCTGTCTCTTGTCAATTTAAGAGATTCAACTACTTTTGAAAAAGGCAGATCCTGATTATCATACGCATCTAAGGTGACTTCTTTTATTTTCTGTAAAAAATCAAGAAAAGATAATTTCTCATTTGGCCTGCCACGCAAAGCAATTGTATTAACGAAACATCCTATAATTTGTGCAGACTCGGCTAGATGCCGATTAGCAGTCGGTGTACCAACAATAATATCTTCTTGCCCTGAATACCTAAAAAGCAAAATTTGAAAAATACTTAAAATTGCCATAAACAAGGTGGCTTGATGTTTATCGCAAAATTGTTGTAGTTGCGTGAGAGTATCTTCACTTAACACGAAAGATATATCTAAGCTTTTATGAGAAGATCCGGATATGAGCGATGATTTTTTTTCAAACTGGATAGGAGGTGGTAAATTCGCTAGTTGCTTTAACCAATAGCAGCGTTGATGGTCAAATGCATTATTAAGCAAGAGATTATTTTGCCAACTACTATAATCAGCATACTGAAATTTTATGTCAGGGAGAGATTCGGATTTATCATCCAGCAATAAATTATAAATAATAGATAGCTCATGAGAAAAAATATTAAGCGCCCATCCATCCATTACACTGTGTGAACATGAAATCAATAAAACTTGGAATCTAGGATCATATTGTAATAACGTAGCTCGAATTAAAGGACCTTTCAATGGATCGAAAGGAATTTTTGCTGCTATTCTTCCCATCTCCTCAATTGAGGATACTCGCAACCCATCTTCAATATGAAATAAATTGTTAACTTCAAGATGACATAATGGTTCAGCATGAATTATTTGCACAAGCTGATTATTTTGGTAATTTAATATGGTGCGTAATATTTCATGTCTATTTATTAAATTAAGAAATGCTTTTTGGAGTAAAGGTGCTTGAACAATACCTAGCATTTTAACGCTAATTGCTAAACTGAAATCACAAGCACTATCAAGGGATGAGAGAAATAAAAATTGTTGTTGTGCATATGATGCTAAAGGCGAATTTTCTCGCGGATGAGATGCTATTGATGCAAGTACAGAGAATGTATTTTGTGATTGAAGCGTTGTAATTTCATGACTTAAGCCTGCAATAGTTGGGCTTGAGAATAAACATTTAATAGAAAATTTGATATTAAATGATTGACTAATTCGGTTAGTAAGCTGCATGGCTAAAAGTGAATTGCAACCCAGTTCAAAAATATTATCCAGCGACTGCATTGATTTGACTTGCAGTAAAGTTTCACATATATCAATTAATTGTTTTTCGATTAGATTAGGTGTTGATGTAGCTAAACCTGTAATCTCACGCATTTGCTCGTGAGTTATGAGCGCCTCACGATCAACTTTCCCATTGGGTGTTTTCGGTATATCGGTTACTTGAATAAAGATAGTTGGTACCATATACTCAGGTAAATACCTTTTAAGATACGATGACAGCTCATTTTTATGTAATTTTTTATCAGCAATAAAATATACGGCCAACTGAAATCTATCTGAAGGATGGGGCCTAGCTAGACATACAACTTGTTTGATTGCCGGATATTCTAAAAGATAATGCGTAATCTCATTTAGCTCAATGCGATACCCAGAAATTTTGACTTGATCATCTAAACGCCCGTAATATTCAATTGCACCATTAGGCAGTAAGCGTCCTAAATCCCCAGTATAATATTGTCGATCTGGATAACGTCCGGTAAATACTTTTTTAGTTAATGCAGGCATTCCCCAATAACGTAGAGCTACGTAAGGACTATTAATAATAATTTCGTCATAGACATCATCATTTATTTCATTATTTATTTTCAAAAAAACATTAGTACCTATAACTGCGTAACCTATAGGTAAAGTAGCAGTGGTTATCTGCGTATTTTTATCCATTACATATTGAGTAGTCACTGATGATTCTGTAGGACCATAACCGTTAACTAATAAGCAATCTTTTGGGCAATGCTCATAATAAAGCTGCCAATCTTTTTTTAGTGCTACTTCACCACCTAATACTACTAAACGTAAACTTGTTAACTTATCAGGACACAAATTGCTTTGAAATAAGTATCGAAATACAGTGGGTGTGGAATGATAAATACTAAGTTTATTTGATTCTATCCATGCAAGACAATCAGCGGCTGTATTTGTCTTAATCGAATAAGGATAAAGGGTAGCACCATTAAGTAACGCAGCAAATATATCCATAACTGCTGCATCAAAGCAAAATG